>JAZGDE010000046.1:0-79160 GCA_036477295.1 Bacteroidota bacterium
ATGAGACGCTCGGACGAGAGATTTGCAAACAGGCAAACGTAAACGCCCTTGTCATCGCTTCGATACGAAAACTCGGACGGCTGTACACGATCGATCTCAAGGTTCTTGATCCTCAGAAGAACGAATATCTCTTCACTGCGAAAGAAGAGGGTGAGGGGCAAGAAAGGGTGTCGTCGATGATTGACAAGTTAGCGGAGAAGACACGAGTTGGTCTGAAAGAGAAAGCTGCAGAGATTCAAGCTACGAGCCAGAAAGTCGCTGAGGTTACGACGCCCAACCTCGAAGCGTACCAGCATTATTTCAAGGGAGAAGAGCTGGTTGGTAAACTGAAATGGGAGGAGGCGAAAGCAGAGTTCAATCAGGCCATCGCCCTGGATACAACGTTCGCTTTGGCATACTACCGACTCGCCTATGCTACGGGGTGGACTTTCGAAGAGGGAGCAAAGGAGTCGATTCGGAAGGCGATGGAATACATCGAACGAGTCCCTGAAAAAGAGCGGTATTTGATTCGGGCGTGGTATGCAAGCATTGAAGGGAACATCGATGAGGCCATAGCGATACATCAAGAGTTGCTCAAGTTGTATCCGGATGAGAAAGAAGCGCTCTTCGAAATTGGAGACCTCTCATTTCATCAAGGGAACTATGGCACTGCCGTATCGTATTTCGAGAAAGTCCTCGCAATGGACCCTACGTTCGAGCGAGCTCTGCAGCACTTGTCATGGTTATACGGTTCAAAATGGGAATTTGATAAGTCGCTCGAATATGCCAAGCGGCTAATGGCGGTAAATGAGCAGCAAGGGACTTTTGCTGTTGGAGCGTACCAATACAGGGTGAAAGGTGAATTTGCTATTGCTGTGGGATATTTTGAAAAGGCATTGACAATGGATCCGGCGGATGAGGTAAATCTGTTCTATTTGACGACGACATATGTAGATTTACGTCAGTATGACAAAGCTCTTGAGTATGCCAAGAAATATGTTTCGCAGTCCGCCAACCCTTTTGCTCACTCTGTTCTCGCCAGCGTACATCTAAGTAAAGGTGATCTTACGACAGCGCTCGAAACGTATGAACGTGGCCTTGAGGCTTTCCCGGACGATCCCGGTCTGCTATCCGGAAGAGGTAACACCTACGCATTCATGGGAGAATACGATGGAGCTGAGGCAGAACTCAAGGCAATGACTGCGGAGGACAACTCGGAGGAGGTTCGACGTCGAGGATTCACCGAGTTGTCGTTTTTTTATTCATATGTGGGAAAGTATTCTGAGATGATGAAAGCGAAGGACAGATTGATTGAGTTTGCGTGGAGGGACAAGCATTCCGTTCGTGTTGCTGTTGAAACCCTGTGGAAGGCCCGAGAGATGTACCAGTGGCGAAAGGACAAAGAGGAAGCCTTGAGAGAAATTGGAAAGATTGCAGACTTCGATAAGATTACGAACCAACGGTACTTCTACTACTTGGCAAGCCTCTACTATGAGATAGGAGATGTAGACAAGGCCAGCAAAGCTTCTGAAAAGGTTACAATCAGTCGTAACAAACTTCGATTACAGGCGAGGGAACACCATGGCATGAAGGATTGGGATAAAGCAATTTCTCTGTATAAACGGATCGTCGCAATAAATCCGTCCGATCAATCCTACTATAGGTATCGTGCTGCGCAATGCTATTTTGAGAAAGATGATCTGGATAAAGCAGTCGAGGACATCAAAGGAGCACAAAGCTACTATGGTCAGGCTGGTGGGCATGGGTTCGTTTACTCGAGGGGCTTTTATTTACTCGGAAAAATCTATGAGAAAAAGGGAGATCAAAGACTGGCCATTGAGAACTACGAGAAGTTTCTTGACCTGTGGAAAGACGCCGACAAAGATTTGCCAGAACTGCTGGATGCCAAATCGCGGCTTGCAAAGTTGAAGGGAGTGGCAGTGAGATGATCAACCAGAGCTTCTCGCATCATGGCGTCATTGAGCGGAACAGATCGCTCTCTCGACAACACCGGAGATGTGTGGCTCGCCATTTTCAATGGAACAAACTGGTGTGAAATATCTTTCACAGATAATGATTGAGGGATAATGTACAGAAAAGGCTGGCCGATACTTTTGCTTTGGTTGGCAGGGTGTTCTGATCCTTCTGGGCCTGTTGAAGGCGAAGGCGAGGTTATTCACACTGGATTTGAGGGAGATGGGTCGTCGTTGAGTTTGCATAGTCTTGACCGGGCCTGGGAATCGAAACGATACGATCTGTCGGGTTTCCGCAATATAAATGTGAGCTTCGATGCTGAGAGTCAATTTGAAGGGACCTCGACGTTCTCCGTTTTTCTTTTTGCTGACTTCACTGGTGATCCTTTTGAGACGGCGGAAACCCCCAGGCCAGTTAGCTCGCTAAAAAAATCTTTTTCAAGGGCAATCGACACCAGTGAAATAGGATTTCTGGATAAGACAATTGGTTTTGCGTTCAAGGTTCATTTTGGAGCCGTCACTTTCTCGAACTTTGTAGTTAAAGGTTGGAGAAAATGAGATCAGGGTTCGAATCTGTATGGCGTCTCCAGAGGGCTTTGGTTCAATGGCAAGAATACCTGGCTGTCTCCCAGATGATTGGCCAGAGCTTCTCGCATCATGGCGTCATTGAGGGAATTGCCACCGCTGCGTATTTCTATTCTATCGGTTGCAGGCGGGGCAGTGTGTGGAGGCGGAGAAGATGATCGTAGTGAAGTAAGCGATCAATTTTGAAGGATCAAACACCACAGGGCACTCACCAATGGGCGCCCTTTTTATGTTTTGCACATCGAAGTGCCTCCCAGCAAATATGAGGCAGGCGGATCTGGCCCTCCTGACTCCGTCGGGATTTGGCCCAGCAGTGAGGGTGTATCAATACGAGCATCAGGGAAAACAGACCTTCCCGAGGACGACCTTGCGACTTGCCCCGGTAACGCGAGGAAGATTGGCAGGATTTCCGGAAACGGCTTCGTTGGCTAGGATCGCAAAACAGAGAGCCTCCTTCGCACCGGAGGACAGGCCAAATTCATCGACTGTACGCACGCGGACACCACCAAAATACTTCTGCAGTGATTCCATGAGAACTTTATTGCGGACGCCGCCTCCGCTGACAATGAGCTCTTCGAAGGGAGTCTGAGCTTCCACAAAGCAGCGATAGTTTTCATACACGGCAAGAGCGGTGAAATCCGTCACGGTGGCAAGAACGTCAAGCGGATCCAGTTCCCGGGCGAGGTTCATCACCTCCCGAACATAGTGGTTGCCGAATTCCTCCCGGCCAGTCGATTTCGGCGGTTTTCTCTGCAGAAAGGGATGACGTGCCAAAGAGCGTAGTAAATCTGCACGCAGCACTCCTCGTTTGGCATACCGTCCGTGCTTGTCGTACACCTGTCCAAAGTAAAATCGAGTCAGACCGTCGACCACCATATTGCCCGGACCCGTGTCGAAGGCGATGACATCATCGATCTCGCACTTCTTCGGAAGAACCGTAAGGTTCGCGATGCCTCCGATGTTCAGCAGCCCTCGATTGATCTTCCCGGATCGAAACGCAAGATAATCGAAATAGGGTACGAGGGGAGCACCCTCACCACCGAGTGCCATGTCAGCGACGCGAAAGTCGCCGACCGTGATGATACCCGTCAAGGCCGCCACCACGGCGGGGTCGCCGATCTGCAGCGTTGCACGGACGGATATTCCGAACATGAGGTTGGGTTCCGGTAGATGACATACCGTCTGCCCGTGGGATCCAATCAGGTCTACGTCGGTGGTCTTCTTTCGTGCAGCTCGCACCACTTTCTTGACTGCATCCGCGTAGAACTGTCCGAGTAGGTTGTTCAATCGCGTGAGTTCATAGAGGTTGCAAGTCTTCTGGTCCGAATTCTTCAGGATTAGACCTTTAAGTTGCGTGGGATACGGATAACTTCGAAACGCCAACAGTCGAAATCGGCACTTCATGCCGCTGCCTTTGATTTCAGCAATCACGGCATCGACGCCGTCTAACGACGTGCCTGACATCAAACCGATCACCATCTTGACTTTCTTTCTCGCTCGCACGGCTGGTTCCTTCACGCAACCTCCGAAGCCTTTGATTCATCAACTACCGTTGATATTGTTCCGCGACCTCATATATTGTCCCATCCGATGGCTGCAATAAGACCAGATGATCATTTGCTCGGTGCACACATGTCCATCGCCGGCGGTCTTCACGCGGCTCTTGAGCGAGGCATGAAAGTTGGGTGCAGAACCATCCAGATCTTCACCAAAAACAAAAACGAGTGGAAGAGCAAATCGCTGAAGTTCGCGGACATCGAAACCTACAAAATCCGTCAGCAGGAATCAAGAATTCATCCCATCGTTGCCCATGACTCGTATCTCATCAACCTCTGCGCGAACGACAAACGAATCCTTCAAAAATCTCGGGCTGCTTTCAAGCTAGAGCTCGATCGCTGTGAGGTGCTTGGAATACCCAATCTCGTATTCCATCCTGGGGCACACCTTGGCGCGGGGCTCGAAGATGGGATCAAGCGAATCGCGGAATCCTTAAACCTCGTTCATGACGAGACGAATGGGTACCGCGTGAGCAGCACGATCGAATGCACCGCAGGTCAAGGAACCAACATCGGCTATCGCTTCGAACACCTGGGCGCGATCATCGATTTGATCGAGGACAAAACGCGCATGGCGGTGTGTCTTGATACCTGTCATCTGTACGCCGCCGGGTACAAAATCAACACGGAAGAAGGGTATGAACGGACATTCCAAGAATTTGACGATATCATCGGCATCCACAGACTCTCGGTGTTTCACTTGAACGACTCGAAACGCGAGCTGGGCTCACGAGTCGACCGCCATGAGCACATCGGCAAGGGAAGGATTGGCTCAGTCGGATTCTGGCTGCTCATGAACGACCCTCGATTTGTTCGAGTCCCCAAAATTCTCGAGACGTACAAAGGTCAGGATTTGAAAGAAGATGTCGTAAACCTCCGTAGGCTACGAAGTTACGTGGGTCTAAGCAAAAAGAAACTTCCCAGGCGAAAAACTTGACGCCGACGTTCCTTTGCGTTATATTGATTATAGGTTGAGAAGCGGCCGTCTGAACCATCGGGACGACGGGACGGCGTTTTCAGAGGGGTGTGGTTATGGCCGAAGAACAGGTTGTCACGCTTCAGGAGACTCTCGCCGCTCGAACAAAAGAGGGTACGCTCTACGAGGTACTCCCGAACGGTTGGGTGCACTGCTATGCGTGCGGGCACAACTGTAAGATCCCACCAGGCAAAGATGGAATCTGTCGCGTTCGCTTCAATCAGGAGGGGAAGCTTCTTGTCCCGTGGGGATACTTTGGTGCACTTCAATTGGACCCCGTTGAGAAAAAGCCGTTTTTCCACGCATTCCCTGGCGCACTCGCGATGAGTTTTGGAATGTTGGGATGTGACTACCACTGCGGCTACTGTCAGAATTGGGTAACCTCTCAGGCGCTGCGCGACCCCGTTGCGGGCGCTCCACCGCAGGATCTGCCACCGGAAGACTTCGTCAACCTTGCATTTCACCACCAGGCGAAAATTGTCACCAGCACATACAACGAGCCCCTGATCACAAGCGAGTGGGCTGTCAATATCTTCAAGGTGGCACGGAGCCGCGGTCTTGTGACGTCATACGTCTCGAACGGCAACGCGACACCGGGCGTGCTCGACTATATCCGTCCGTGGGTCGACCTGTACAAAGTTGACCTGAAGGGGTTCAACGACAAGAGTTACAGGAAGCTCGGTGGTGTACTCAAACACGTGCTTAGCACAATCAAGATGCTCAAAGAACGGAGTTTCTGGTTCGAAGTTCTCACGCTTATTGTTCCTGGATTTAACGACACGGACGATGAACTGAAATCGATCGCCCAGTTTCTGGTCTCCGTGGATCCAGACATCCCCTGGCACGTCACCGCGTTCCATTCCGATTATAAGATGAAGGACACCCATAACACTCCAAGCGCACGACTCGTCAGTGCGGCGGAGATCGGCTACAACGCAGGCTTGCGGTACGTCTATGCGGGTAACCTTCCGGGCCAAGTGGGTCCACACGAGAACACCTATTGCCCAAGCTGCAAGGAGCTCCTCGTCGAACGGTGGGGGTTCAAGGTGCTTCAGAATCGCATCGCCGACGGTGCCTGCCCGAAGTGCAAGACGACGATACCGGGTGTTTGGACTGAGAAGCAACTCGCTCAACTGCGTCTGATGAAGTCCTCCTCGAACTGAAGCTACTCCATCCCGACTTGTTCCCCCGACAATGTCAAGGGGCGGAGTCGGCGCGCCTGACAACGCGATCATGGCTCATCCCCCAGCGCTGAACCAGCCGGAGCGTCTTACTTCCCTCGATGCCTTCCGCGGCTTCACCATCGCTGGAATGATCCTTGTCAACAACCCCGGAAGCTGGAGTCACATCTATCCTCCGCTCCGTCACGCCGAGTGGCATGGCTGGACATTTACCGATTTGATATTCCCATTCTTTCTTTTCATCATTGGCGTCGCGATCCCACTGGCGTTGTCGCGCCGGGTTGAGCACGGTGATTCAGACTCGAAATTGCTCCTCCGGGTGCTCCGACGATCTATCATTCTGTTCGCGTTAGGCCTGTTCCTTCACGGGTTCCTAAACTACGACTTTTCGACGATCCGCATTCCGGGTGTACTGCAGCGAATCGCAATTTGCTATTTCTTCGTTTCTCTTGTCTACCTCAAAACTGGAATCAGAGGTCAAGCGATAACGGCGGCTGCACTGTTGGCTGCCTACTGGCTGCTGACCCTTGGAAGGATCCGACCGCAGGTCTGCGTTCAGAAAAACTACCGCTCACAATCTCTGTGTTGACTCCGTACTATGTTGCGCTACATTCACTGTTCAAGATTACCTTAAACCGTAGATTTCTGGGAAAAAGGTAAGAGGAAAAGCTCATGATGTACCGACAGCTCGGCACGAGCGATCTGAACGTTCCGGTCGTAATTTTCGGGGCCTGGGCAATCGGCGGATGGTGGTGGGGCGGAACGGACGATGAGAACGCCATTGCAGCGATCCGTGAAGCTCTTGAACTGGGAATCAGCTGTATCGATACGGCTCCGATGTACGGGTTCGGCCACAGTGAACGGCTCGTCTCGAAAGCAGTCAAAGGTTGGCGGAATAAAGTGCTCATCGCGACCAAGTGCGGCCTGAGGTGGGATCGTGGTGATGGAGAGTTCTGGTTCGACACCTCCGATAACGCGAGTAATCCTGTCAGCGTCTACCACAACCTCCGGTACGATTCAATCCTTGAGGAATGCGATCGGAGCCTGAAACGACTCGATACCGACTACATTGACCTGTACCAATGCCACTGGCCCGACCCGACCACAAACCTCGACGAGACACTGGACGCAATGTTCAATCTACAGAAGCAGGGCAAGATCCGCGCCATCGGTGTGAGCAATTTCTCCGTTGAGATGATGGAGACGTGTCTGAAGCGGTTTGCTCTCGCAAGCGATCAACCAAAGTACAGTTTGCTTTCGCGCGACATCGAGAAAGAAATTCTTCCGTTTTGCCGATCGCGAAACGTCGGCATTATCGCATACAGCCCTCTGGAGCACGGGCTGTTGACAGGGAAGTTCTCCGCTGAGCACGGGTTCCCCCCAGGAGACGAGCGAGTGAAGGAGCCTTGGTTCAAACCGGAGAATCGCAGACGCGCGCTGAAAGCCGTCGAGCACGTAAAGCCGATCGCGCAGGATCTCGGAATCACGCTCGCACAGCTTGCAATCAGCTGGATCATCTCTCAACCGGGTGTCACCGCTGCAATCGTCGGGGCACGCAATCCGCGGCAAGTTCAGGAGAACGCTAGCGCAGTAGATTTTTCGCTCGACAATGAGCAGATTGAACTGATCCGTCGTGAATTTGAAGCGCTCGGCGAGCTATCGTAGCCCGGGTTAGGATGTGATACTACACCGCCTGCTAACGCGAAGGTCCGTTCCGTCCCGAAGAGTGTGACGGAACGAGATGTCGATCCCGCGTGCGGGGTCGGACCTTCGGGCTAGTGGATAATGAAGGTACCTATCGCGTAGGCACAGAGCGTTACAAGTTGTCTACAACCTTGACGAGTTGTCCCCAACTGGAGGGGTTCGATAGACTCGCAGAAAGCCGCCAGCTTCTCCGGTCGACGAACGTGGGGAGTCGGCTGCCTGCAGCACCTGACTATCGACCAAACTTTGTGAAACAGAAACGAACAAAAACCGTTGTCGGCATCGACCTAGCAGGAAGTCCGAAACGTCCCACCGGCGCTTGCACCCTTCGCGGCCGCTCTGCATCTCACATCACCGAGCTCTCCAGTGACAAGGAAATCCTCAGGTATCTCAACGATCGACAACCCGACCTTGTCGCGATCGATGCTCCTTTGTCGCTTCCGCCGGGCAGGAGGTCAATCCATGATCGAAATGGAAGACACCTTCGAGTGTGCGATGTGGAGTTGCAGAGAAGGGGAATTCGATTCTTTCCCATCACGCTCGGACCCATGCGCATGCTGACGGAGCGTGGTATTCACCTCATGAGACGAATCGAGAAAATACGAATGAAAGTTATCGAAATCTATCCCGGTGGAGCTCAGGATGTATGGAACATTCCTCGCAAGCAGGGAGGGTTGGAAAGACTTCACAGGAGCCTTGAAGAGCTCGGTATCAAAGGATTATCGAAAGGGATAACAGGCGATGAACTCGATGCCGTGTCTGCCGCAATCGTCGGAAACCTATTCCTGCGCGGGAAAGCGGAGGTGTACGGTGCGTTCGGGCAGGGTACAATCGTGATGCCTAAACGCCGGAAAACCAAGGGAGACATTCTATGACGAAGGGCCTCCTGCCAGCAGAAAAACAGACCACTGGCCAGCGCTTGACTTTTATGATCGCGTTTGTTACGATGTGGGCGTCTCCTTTGAATCTTTCCACGTTTCTCTGAAATATTCTTTCGTTCTTCCCTTTCAAACCATCAACCTTCCAGGAAAAGGAGGTAACAATGAAGACGTCATTTTTTCTCCTTCTAGCAATTGGTGTGTGTTTGGCATTCGCTTCGTGCGCGCCCCCGGAGCGCATCAACGAGGAGCTACTCCGTAGTGAGATCGAAGCATTTCTCGAGGAGGTCGCGGAACATTTTAACAGTGAAGATTTGGACGCAATCGTCTCCCTTTTCGCCCCTGATGCACTCGATTTTGGGGATGGACAACACATCGTCGCCGATCAGGACAGCTTGAAAGCGGTGTTTGCCAAACACTTCGAGGAAGCGAGCGAGCTGAACTGGAAACCTGAAATCGTCCAAGTGTATTTCCCCTCTTCGAGTACAGCGATTATGGCCCTGGAGTGGACCTATTCTTTCGTACAGGACGGAAAGACGATCGAGAGCCCCGGGCTGGCGACGCTCTACGTGGTCAAAGGTGACGCGGGCTGGAAGATCCAGCACCGGCATTACTCGTTTCCGCCACAGACGGAATAAAAGGGATCATGAGCAGAGCGGCCTCGCACGTTCGCTTGTAGTAATCGATCTCCTGATCGGTGTTTGCTGAAACGCGGGTCAGTGACCCGCTACTACGCAAGAGATGTGGCGATAGAAGGGTGAACCTAGCGCTGCGGCTCAAGAGGCCGGGCAACCATGATACCGGAGTGGATGGTATTGATTGACAGATATTCGTGGAGGGGTTGCTTTGTGATCTTGACCTTGCCTCTTACATTCGGCGCATGAAGGTAGTGCAACGCCCCATCCGCCATTCGGAGAGCGAGTCCCGTGTGTATAACATCGAGACCTTCGATCGTCGTCGTAATGCCGATGATATCACCCGATTGAATCCCGTTCTGCGCAGCCTGGACACGTTCCTTCGGTATGTAATACATTGGCCGCTTGCTCAACTCCGCCTCGATTTTTTTCATCTCTTCAAAATATGCGTCATTTGCCAACTGCATGTAGCGCTTGCGATTCGCGGTCATATAATTAATACTTTTCTTGTAGGGAAAACCACCAAGGAGTTCCGTCGCGTTGACAACGACGTCCTTCTGCTCGTTGTCGTGGATCCAATCGCTGAAGTAGTGAAGCCGGCTGGGATACTTGTCGATGATCCCCCTTCGATACCGAACGTACTGCAACTCCTGTTTGTATGATGAGAAATCAAGATCCATCTTCTTAATCAACCGCGCAGACACGAGAACATTCTCAACGTACGTCACGCAATCAAACGCCCGAAGGTTCACGACGAGTCGTTCATCGACCGCAACTTCGAGCGTCCTCGCCTCGTATGGACTCCCGAGAAAAGACTTCCCCACCTCAACGATAACTTCCCGAATGGGTTTTTTCTGAAGCGACCGGCTAACTGCGAACTCAAAGGTGCTCAAGCAGATGCGTTCGTCCTCGTCCTCCGGAAGGATCGGAACGCGAAGCAATGGAGAGAGGGCAAGCAGGGAGCCAAGGTTCTTGAGGAACGAGCGGCGGGAGAGATTCGCGGTGGATAATGTCATGGGTGCGACTTAAAACGGTGGTTCTTCCAGTCGCCCGGCAGGCGCTGGTTCGATCTCCTCAAATGATGGATAGGCAAGATTGTCAAATCGCGCATACTCCTTGATGAACGCCAGCCGGACCTGCCCAGTCGGCCCGTTTCGCTGTTTTCCCACAATGATTTCGGCAATCCCCTCAGCCGGCGTCTGCCCGTCTTCTAGAAACTGTTCCCTGTACAATTCCGGGCGGTGCACGAAGCACACCACGTCCGCGTCCTGCTCGATTGCGCCTGATTCGCGGAGGTCTGAGAGCACCGGACGCTTGTTGGCCCGAGCCTCGACCGCTCGACTCAACTGCGAAAGGGCAATCACCGGAATGTTCAATTCCTTGGCCAGGGCTTTAAGCGACCGGGAGATTGCTGAGATCTCCCGCTCTCTGGTCTCAGCATTTTTAGGTCCCTGCATCAACTGCAGATAGTCAACGATGATAAGTCCGACATTGTGTTCGGCTTTCAGTCGGCGTGCTTTGGCCCGCAATTCGAGAATACCGAGCGCAGCCGTGTCATCGATGAAGAGCCGAGCCTTCAGGAGTTTGTCGATGCGGTTTACCAAGCGCTGCCACTCTTCATTAGAGAGCCGTCCTGTGCGGACGCTATGCGCATTGACACGAGATTCAGCGCAGAGAAGACGAAGAACAAGTTGGGTGCTCGACATCTCAAGGCTAAAAATGCCAACGGCCAGGTCGTGGTCAACTGCCGCGTTGCGAGCAATCGATACGGCCAGTGCAGTCTTGCCGGTCGATGGCCGACCAGCAATGATCACAAGGTCGGAGGGCTGAAATCCGCCTGTGAGGTTGTCGAGCTCCGTGAACCCGGAAGGCACGCCCGTGACACCACTGTGTCGACCGTGGATGGCCTCCAACATTTCCATCGTGTCATGAATAGCCTTGTTAATTGCCATGAAGCCCTTCTTCAGCCGACGCTCAGAGATCTGGAAGATTCTCTGTTCCGCATCATCGAGCAGGTCAAGTGCGTCCTCCGACTCATTGTACGCACGATTCACTACTTCTGCCGAGGCAGTGATGAGACTCCGGAGGAGAGCTTTCTCCAGAACGATCCGCGCGTGGTATTCCACGTTCCCAGCAGACGTGACTCGCCCTGTCAGCTCGGTCAGGTACACCGCTCCACCAATAACCTCGAGTTGTCCGCGACGCCGCAACTCTTCTGTCAGTGTCACGAGATCGACGGGCTCGCTCTTCTCAAAAAGTGCAACCGCCCCTTGAAAAATCTTCCGATGTGCCTCTTTATAGAAGCTATCCTCATCGAGAATTTCCAGCGCCTTGGAAATGGCCTCGCGGTCGATCAACATGGCCCCCAACACCGCCATCTCCACATCGACCGCCTGTGGCGGGATCCGCCCCTCACCCACTTGCATAGGCTGTCGTTCGGGGCTAAAGCTCTGTCGAATGATTTCAGCCATGATGAGAGCTTATGAACCTGCTTTCTTTATTTCGTCATACAGCCGGCGCAGCATCTGCATGTCTTCCCAAGTTGGTCGCTTCCACGCAGGATTGCGAAGGAGCGCCGCGGGGTGATACGTCACGATCAGCTTTGCACCCTGCAATTCGTGCACTTTGCCGCGAAGTTTACCCAACCCGTCGTTCGTTTTCAGCAAGAATTGCCCAGTGAGCCGACCGAGAGCGACGATAATCTTCGGCTTGAGAAGCTCAATTTGCTTCCAGAGGTAGGGAGTACACGTTTCGACCTCAGATGTTTCGGGATCGCGGTTTCCCGGAGGTCGGCATTTCAGGAGGTTGCAGATGTATACCTCTTCGCGCTTGAACCCAATCGCCTCCAGAATCTTGTTTAGCAGCTGGCCCGCACGGCCGACAAATGGCTCTCCCTGCGCATCTTCATCAGCACCCGGTGCCTCTCCGATAAACATGATGTCCGCATGTGGGTTCCCCACACCAAAGACGAACTTTGTCCGGGTGTGGCCCAAGGGACATTTCAGGCACGTGCAAATCTGTCGGTTGAAGTCGTCCAGCGACTCTGCGTGTACCCAGGTTTCGTCGATTGTCTTCAGCAGGCTAACGGGATCGACCGGCCGGGCAGATTTTGCCCTCGTTCTCACCTCGACAGGAATAACGTTTCCAAAAAGGTCTTCCTGCTGCATGATATACCGCTGGATGTCGCTGACGAGCTGCTTGATTTCTTTGTTCAGTTCAGCGTCCTCAGGCATTAATAGAGAGAACAAGGGAGAACTGTTTTCTGCTGATAGTTTCTAACGAAGAAGATCGACAACACGGTCGAGGATGACCATCGCGACGTCGAACTTGGTCATCTTCTCCAACTGCTGAACCACACCTTTCCGGTCTAAAATGCTCACCACGTTCGTCTCAGTTTCATACCCTGCGCCTTCAACCGTGGGATTGTTCACAACGATCAAGTCCAGATTTTTCTTCTCCATCTTGAGCTTTGCACGGTCCACTTCATTCTCCGTCTCCAGCGCAAATCCCACCAGTACCTTGCTGTCTTTCTTGCTGCCAAGGGTTTGCAAAATATCGGGTGTACTCCGAAGCTGTAAAGTCAGCAACGCTTCATCTTCTCTCTTGATCTTCCTACCGGCGTATTGAGCCGGTCCGTAGTCGGCGACTGCAGCCGACATGATCACAATATGTGCCTTGCCGGCGCGCTCGAGAACAACGCGCTCCATCTCCTCCGCGGTCACAACGTCAACGCGCTCGACGCTGCGGGGCGTTGCAAGTTGGACGGGTCCGCTGATCAATGTCACGTCCGCACCCCGCAACGCTGCAGCGCGCGCAATCGCGAACCCCATCTTGCCTGAAGACCGATTGCTGATAAATCGCACGGGGTCGATCGGCTCCCGGGTAGGTCCTGCCGTGACAACAACGTTCTTGCCGGTGAGGTCACGATGTGTCTTCTGCAAAATCTTCTCGAGAAATTCGACGATGAGACCCAGTTCGGCCAGGCGCCCTGGACCCTCAAGTCCGCTCGCAAGAAAACCCTCCCCAGGAGGGATAATAAAATATCCCAACTCTCTTGATTTCGAGAGGTTTGCCTGGGTAGTCGGATGATTCCACATATCGAGGTCCATGGAGGGCGCAAGAATCAATGGACAACGGAGGGCAAGGACAGTCGTCGTCAGAGCGTTGTCGGCGATGCCGTAGACAAGTTTTGCCAGTGTGTTGGCCGAGGCCGGCGCGATGACCATGGCATCAGCCCATAACCCGAGGTCGATGTGCCGCACGCCCAGGTCTGTGCTGCTCGACGTATCCACCGGCCAGAGATCAACCATGACTTCATTCTGGGACAGCGTGGAGAACGTTAGAGGTGTAACGAACTCCGTGGCTGAGCGCGTCATGATGACCCGGACGGATGCACCTTTCCGACGGAGTTCCCGAACAAGATAGCACGCTTTGTAGGCAGCGATGCCACCGGTCACTCCGAGCACGATGTTCCTCTTTTGCAATACAGTTGAACCCTCAGATGCCATGATGAAGCCATCCCTTCGGGACATGTTACGCGACGAGCAGTTCGAACGACCAACCAATCGCGGCCTAGTCGCGGTCTACTCCTCGAGCGTCCCTTCCGGCTCCTTGTACCAAGACCGAGTCTTGCCCTTGACCATCTCGTCCAGAGCTATTGCCGTCGGCTTCGGACGCTTCTCGAACTCGACGCTGATCTTCACCTGGTCGGGATTCGTGTCCGTTTCCTCCTCCGTTGCCTCGGTGCTCACGCTGATCTGCTCCAGGCGCTGATTGAACTCAATCTTCAGTTCCTCATTGATCTGCCGGGCACGCTTCGATATGACGACGATAGCTTCATAGATGTCCTCGGCTTTGCCTTCGAGCAACTTTAATTCTATCGGTCGGACAGTCATTGTGTTGTTGTTCCTCCTTGTCCCACCTTCAGTGGGATCGTTTTGGTTGGATGCTTCCTGTTCGTCTCGCGACGAATGATTTCGTCTACCTCATCGATCGCTTGTTCGAGTCGGTTATTCACCACGGTGAAATCGTAAGACTTCTCCTTTTCCATCTCCATCGGCATGCGTTCGAATCGCCGCCGCAAATCTTCCTCTGAATCCGTCCCGCGATCCCGGAGTCGTTTCATCGCCACCTCGATGCTCGGTGGCGCGATAAAGATGAGGAGAGAATCATCCGGATATTTTTCCTTGATCGACAGTCCTCCCTTCACATCAACATCGAAAAGGAGGAACTTGCCCTCCCTCAGCGCTTTCTCAACGACGCGCTTGAGCGTCCCGTAGTAGTACCCATAAATCTCCTCCCACTCTACAAGCTCGCCGTTCTTGATCTTCTCCTGAAATTCCTGTTTGCTTAGGAAATAGTAATCCGATCCCTCCACCTCACCATTCCGCTGCCGGCGGGTAGTCGCGGAGACGGACAACTCTATCTTCGGATTCCGCGCGAGCGTTGCTTTAGCGATCGTGGTTTTGCCACATCCACTGGGAGCAGAAATTACGATAAGTTTGCCGCCCGGCATTCGACAAATACTTTACTTGTTCGCCATGCTCTGATTTGGAGGGAACCACCCGAGGATCGTTCCCATCCTCGCACGTGCGATCGCCCCGGCTGCGTCGGGACGGCCGGAGCACGCCGTCACTCAATATTCTGCAGCTGCTCGCGAACTCTCTCAAGCTCTTCTTTCATCTGAACGACAAGGTGAGCTATCGCTGCGTCACTCGCCTTCGAGCCAATCGTGTTCACCTCACGATTCATTTCCTGGACGAGGAAGTTCAGCTTCCGGCCTGCAGCTTCATCGTTCCGCAACGCCTCGAGGAAAAACTTGTTGTGGCTCCGGAGGCGCACACACTCCTCCGTGACGTCGAGCTTCTCCGCAAGCAGCGCAATCTCCAGCTCCAACCGCTGCTCATCCACCTCCCCATTTTCAAGGATTTGCCTCACCCGCTCCCTCATCCGGTTACGCTCTTCCGGAATTCGCCCCTTCGAGAGCACTTCGATCTGGTCGATGGTCTCGCCGAGTTGACGGATACGCACCTCGAGATCTTTCCTCAGTTCTTCTCCCTCATTCAGGCGCATACGAACCATCTCGTCGAGAGTCCGGCTGGTCGCTTTTTCCACAACGGACCACTCTCTCTCATCGCTGACGTCAGCCTCATCGACTTCCAGCACTTCAGAGAATCTCAGCAAGTGTTCAAGCTTGACTTTTTCCTTCAGCTTCACCGCCTTCCGCAGGTCGTTGAGCAGTCTGTAGTATGTCCGCGCTGCCGCTGCGTTGATCTTGAGCGGTGTGTCCGTCATCGATTCACGCTTGACAGTTATGACCACGTTGACCTTGCCACGCGCAATTTTCTTACGGACGACTTCCTTGACGTCATTCTCTCGTGCTGCGAGAGTGCGCGGCAGTCGCGCCGTGACCTCTAGAAAACGACTGTTGACACTCCGAATCTCTACGGTCGCGGTGATCTCCTCCCCGCTGACCTCACCGTGTCCGTATCCGGTCATGCTCGAAATCATACAGTCTCACTGCTCCGGAAAAATCCACCTTTTAAGGTACAAAAAAAACACAGCCCAGTCAAGGACACGAATACACCTCTTGTGCACACCTTTGTGCACACCCCGCGCTCCCCAATGTTTACTTTCATCTCAGTTTTTCATACATTGTTTATAAGTCGCTCACCGCAACGCATGATCACCAGTTACTACACTCTCCAGGCACTCGCCCAAGAATTCGACCAATCGCTTCGCCGCGCAACGATCCGGGAAATTTTCACGCAGCAGAAGAACGAGCTTCTCATCTCACTCGAAGCCCGATCGAATGCGTGGACGCTGACCGCTTCGACGGATCCCCGCATGAATTATGTCTTCCTTCGTGACCCCGTCGCCCGTGCGAAGAGGAATTCCGTCGATATTTTTCCCGCGCTCTTCGGAAAGGAAGTTGTGAAAGTGTGGGTACACCGAAACGATCGTATTCTGCAGATTAACGTGCAAGATTCCGGATCGATCTGCCTTCAACTGTTTGGAAACCCCGCAAACATTCTCCTCGTGAACGAGGACGGTGTGATCGTGGACGCGTTCAAGAAATCGAAAGACGTTGTCGGAAAACGGCTTGTCGTCGCACAACCGAACACCCATTTGGACCTCCTCGAGAGTGAAACTCGGTTCGCGGAGGTGCTGCAGTCACATGCTTCAAACACCGCCTTCGCTGCGATGAAGTCGGCCATTCCGACGCTCGGGTCAACGCTCAGTAGGGAAATTTTTCACCGTGCGCACGTCGACGAAAAACAACAGCTTACAGCTCTCGATGAAAAGCAAATGAAAATAATCTTGTCTCAGCTACGTGCACTTTCCGAAGAACTACGCTCACCCTCCCCGGTGATCTACTTCCGCGAGAGACATCCCCGAGCGTTCTCCCTCGTCCCGCTTCAGCACATGGCTGGATCCATGAGCCAAGCCTACCGGACAGTCAACGAGGCCGTGCGGACCTTCGTCATCGCCACGTTTCGCGTCGAAAGTGTCGAACGGGAGAAAAATGTCCTCCTCAAGGTCATAAAGAGGGAGCTCGACAAGTCTCAGCGCTCCCTCCAGGCGCTGACGAAAGAACTCCTTGAGCACAATCGAGCAGCCGAGTACGAGAGGATCGCGAACATCATCATGGGAAACTTGCAGCACCTAACCAAGGGAACAAAGGCGGTCGATCTTCCAGACTTGTACCCCGCGAAGAGGCGCGTGCGAATCACGATGGACCCGAAACTCACCCCCGCGCAGAATGCGAAACGATACTTTGACAAGGTGAAAAAGGTACGGCATGCACTCCAGCAAGCGGGTGAACGGTCGGAAAACCTCAAGTCGAAAATTGCCATCCTTGAGAAATTGCAGCTCCACCTCGATTACTGCAACACCAAAGAACAGCTGAAGGAATTCCAGGACCAGCATCGGGACGAACTCCTCGCGCTGAATATGATCAAACTGGACAAACCACAAGAGGACCTGCCGTTCCGCGTGTTTACTCTGAACGGTGGGTTCAAAGTCTGGGTAGGCAAGAGTAGCGAACAGAATGACCTGCTGACGATGAAGTACGCAAAGCCCAACGATTTTTGGTTCCACGCCCGGGGAGCTGGCGGCTCCCATGTCGTCTTGAAGGTGGGATCGGGGAAAGGAGAACCTGGCAAAATCGCGAAGCAGCAGGCGGCAAGCATCGCTGCCTACTACAGCAAGATGAAAAACGCAAAACACGTTCCGGTGGCGTATTGTGAGCGCAAATTCGTTCGGAAACCGAAAGGCGCTAACCCGGGAAGCGTTGTGCTCGAACGCGAGAAGGTCATTTTCGTCGAACCGCGGCTGCCGCCGGTGTCCGGGGCATAAGAACAACATCCTCTTGCACGTTGATTCATCCGTAGAGAGGCGTTGCCATGATCTTCAAACAATACATGCACGACCAGGGAGGCTGTCTTTCCTACTTGATGGGGTGCACGCGAACGGATGTTTGTTGTGTCGTGGATCCCCAGCTCGACATCCAACCGTACCTCACCAGCGCCTCGTCCAAAAACCTCACCATCACCCACGTCTTTGAAACACACACGCAGGCGGACCATCTCTCTGGGGCGAGAAAGCTCGCTGACGCAACAGGGGCTGCAGTGTATTCTCACAAATCAGTCCAAGCCGCATTCCCGTTCGTCCCTGTCAGCGAAGGTGACGAACTGATGGTCGGAAACGTCAAAATTACAGTCCTCCACACGCCCGGTCACACTCCCGACAGCGTGTGCTTTCTCGTGGCGGACACCACACGCTCAGTACACCCATGGATTGTTCTGACAGGTGATACATTGTTCGTCGGTGATACCGGTCGACCTGACTTGGATGGAAGTGCGGAGGACTTGTACGATAGTCTCTATCAAAGATTGATGAAGCTTGACGATGCGATCGAGATTTTCCCCAGCCATTTTGCCGCTTCCGTGTGCGGTCGAGCGCTCAGCCCGAAACCGAGCTCCACAGTCGCGTTTGAACGGCGATTCAACCCTTCACTTCAATTTCCGTCAAGGGCTGAGTTTGTGCAGTTCGTGATCCAGAGTCTACCCGTCCAACCGCCGCGATTTCACAAGGTCCGGCAGTTTAACCTCGGATTTCTCCAGGAGCCGCCCATCGATAAGACGTTCGATGAGAATTCCTTGCAAATCACCGTCGAAGAACTTAAACTTCCGATAAATCGCTAAGGAGACTCCTGAATGAAACGAACAAACCACTTGCCTCGCCCTGTATCCATCGCCACCAAGGCAATACACGGGACGAGGATGTACCCCCACCGCGGGCCTGTCTCATTCCCCATCTATCAGACTTCGACGTTCCGATTTGAGACCTCCGAGGACGCAATTCGACATGCAGAGGGGGATGAATCGGTGTATGTGTACACCAGGTACCACAATCCGACGACGCAAGACGTCGAGGAAAAGCTCGCTCTGATGGAAGATGGAGAAGCCGCAGCGATCTTTTCGTCGGGAATGGCTGCAATCACGACAGCAATTCTCACGGCGGTCAAGAGCGGGGAAGAACTCGTCAGCACCCCCTCGCTTTATGGCGGCACGTATCGGTTTTTTCGGGATGTTCTCCCGAATCACCAGATCTGCGTGCGCTATGTGGACCCAGACCACTTGGAAGAACTAGAATCCCTCATCACGAAAAAGACACGTCTCGTTTACTTTGAAACGCCGACAAATCCCACGCTGAATCTCATCGACATCGAGCAGCTCGTCCGCCTGACCCAGATGATGCGGAAGCGGCTTGGCATTCCACTCCTGACGATGATCGATAATACATTCGCGACAACGCTCAATCAGTGTCCCTTTGATTTTGGAGTCGATGCCGTGGTGGAGAGTGCAACGAAATACCTCGGCGGCCACAGCGATATCATCGCTGGGGTGGTAGTTGGTAGGAGAGATTTTACCAAGAGAGTAAAAACGAGTGCGAAGTACTACGGCGGCTGCGCTGACCCGTTCGCTTCCTATCTTCTCTTGCGAAGCCTCAAAACGTTTGAGCTTCGCGTTGAACGCCAGAACGAAAACGCCTTGGCACTGGCAGGCTTCTTCGAAAAGCACCCGAAGGTGAAGCATGTCCTCTATCCCGGACTTCCCTCCCATCCGAAACACCAGCTGGCCAGGAAGCAGATGAGGAACGGATTCGGGGGGATCGTCACGATCGAATTGAAGGGTGGGGTGAAAGCTGCTGTGAAGGTGTGCAATCGCCTCCGCATCGCGATCAATGCGATGTCGCTCGGGGGCGTCGAAACGCTCGTGAGCATTCCCGTGTATTCATCCCATGTCAAGATGACTCCTGACGAGCTGCAACGTCACGGCGTCACACCGGGGATGCTGAGGATTTCCGTTGGCGTTGAAGCGGTAGAGGACTTGATGGCGGATTTTGAGGAGGCATTGAGATTCGTCTAGAACTGCCGCGGCTGTCGAGGGATGTCCACTCACTGAGACAGCAGAAGCCCATGCGCTTTACTTAAAACCGCATCCCTTGCAGACAACCGGAAGGCATGGAGAATCATGCAGGTCGGAACTCTGGCGAATTCTCTCTGGGAGGAAAACAAATTCTGGGTACTCGCGCGGTCACGAAATCTCTACTATGACATCGCCGCAACTCTCGCAGACAAAACGTACGATCAGACATATCGCCTCCTCGAGCTAGCTTCGGCAATCCCAGAGTACAATTTCCAGCATGCAGCCGACCAGGTATGGGGATGTCTTCAAGAGATTGTAGGGGAAAAGGAGAGACAAGAGTGGGATGTTCTCGAAGATATTGGAGACATCCTTACGAAGAAAGAATTTCTCTGGCAGCTCATCTTGCGGTACCGGGTCGTGTACCTGCTGAACTGTAGGCTCTTTTTTGACATCAACCCGTTTGACCGATTTGTCTTCGCGGCCGGCAGCCAGAAGAAGCTTTATCTGTGGAATAGAATTCGGGTGATGGAGATCGACGTCCAGCACCTCATCAAAAAATCCGGCCGCCTACACGATCCGAACTACCTTTTAACCATTCTCGTCAACGGTCATCTCTACCCAAACCCGAAACTGGAAACTCGGTGACGGACCTCTCCCCGCGCGGGAGCATGGAGAAGTGCGCTGCTCTCACCCCGGCCGCTCAACACCACAAACCCCTCTCTCGAAAACGAGAGAGGGATGATTAACAATCACAGTGCCGAGGTGGGAGGCTATTCAAGGACTGATTGTCGTTTAAATGACAGAATTTTTTCAAGCACGCCCTTGAGATCCTCGCTCACCGCATCGTTCTTGACCCTCAAAACTCGAAGATCTCTCTTTTGGATCTCTGCGAAGCGTCCGTCGTCATAGGACTTCTGCTCGCGATCATCATGGACGCTTCCTTCGAGCCCGATGACGAGCCTATGCTCTGCACAGTAAAAATCCACAATATATCTTCCGATCGGATGTTGACGGAGAAAGCGGAGTCCACCAAGTTTTCGATTTCTGAGCTCCTCCCACAACAGCTTCTCTGCAGGGGTTAACCGTTTTCTCAGATCACGCGCGATCTCTCTGATTTTTCGTGGATCGGTGCCCATTGTGCATCGGATGAGGGGGAACAGCTCCACGAACGTAGGAAGTCAGTATCTCAATGTCAACATTCGACTGTAAACAGACTTGGGAATGAGGTTGAACCTCTCACCCCGGCCGCTCGACACCACAAACCCCTCTCTCGAAAACGAGAGAGGAGTAATCGACGATCACAACGCTCGGGTGAGAGGTCATTCCCCAACCCGAAGTACTATCTTGCCGAAATGCTTTCTCTCTTCCATCCGGCTCTGGGCTTCAGCAGCCTGAGCGAGAGGAAACACCGAATCGACGACTGGCTTGAGTTGTCGTGACGGAAAAAAACTCAGGACGCGGATCAGCTCAGATGTTTTCCCCATGTACGAACCGTAAACTGTGAGGTGACGGGAGAATATATATCGGAGGTCCGCTGAAACGATTCCACCCGCCGTCACCCCGCAGGTTACCATTCGACCCTTCCGCCGAAGGAGCGCAACGCTCTTCTCGAACACCACGCCGCCGATGTGTTCGATCACGATGTCCACCCCCTGCTTCGCGGTAAGTCGACGCACTTCAGCCACGAAATCCGTGGTGCGGTAGTTCACCGTTTCATCCGCACCGAGTTGCTTTGCTTTCTCGAGTTTCTCGTCGCTCCCGGCAGTCGTGATGATGCGGGCACTGAACATCTTCGCGATTTGAATCGCTGCGCTTCCCACGCCGCTTCCCGCACCATGGACCAACACACATTCCCCCGTCTGCACCTTCGCCAATCCAACCAGCATATGCCAGGCCGTCAGGAAAACGAGAGGTACCGCGGCTGCCTCCTCGAAGCTGAGTCCTTCCGGAATCGGAAGAACATTTGATGCGGGAACTTTAACGAACTCCGCATAGGTACCGTGCTCTTTCATACCGAGAACGTGGTATGTCGAACAGACATTGTCATCGCCTGCCCGGCAGGCAGAGCAAGTCCCGCAGCTCAGGCCAGGAGAGATCAGCACACGATCACCGACCTTCACGTTGCTGACTCCGATACCGATTTCCGAGACAATTCCGGAACCGTCTGACCCCGGGATGTGCGGAAGCGGAGTGGGCCAGTTGGGGATGCCCCGGCGAATCCAGAGATCAAGGTGGTTGAGCGCTGCCGCTTTAAGCTTGACGAGGACCTCGTTTGGACCGAACGTGGGAGTGGGCACCTCACCGTACTTCAGAACTTCAGGGCCACCATGTTGTTGAAAAAGGATCGCTTTCATGGAGATCTTCTTCTCTCAAATCCTCAATCGTCTCATGAATCCTCAACGTTACCTCGCCGAGGTTTCCACACACATCAGTTGCCGAGAATCTCAGGAACCGAATTCCAAGTTCCTCTCAGATGCTCCGTTGTAAATGCGAGTCATTTTGGCAACCTCCCCTCCTTACTAAGGATGGGAAATCTCGAGGCGTACCTTGTCCCCCTTGATAAGGGGGACTTCGGGACAGGCCTTCACGCGAAAACGGCAGACAGGCATTCATCAGAGACCTCTTGGACAGCAGTTACAACATACACAAAATCAATGAACGATCCGCAATGAAAATACGAGCGGTGAGGGTCGGCCAGCACGCTGCACGAGGCCTTTGAGAAATGATGGTGCTCGCAGGAGTATCTTAAAGTGCGAGTCCTACGTTGAGCCGATGTAGAGAGTTCCGGTGTGGACTTTGATCCCAAGCAGTTTCAAATAGAGGAACAGCTGCTCCTTGTGAATCAGCTGATGCTCCACCATGTGGATACAGAGTCTCCAGATTTTCTGACGGCCAATCATCGGTGAATCCAATTCTTTGTTCCGAAATTCATCCTCCGTAAGATGCCGGATGGTCTCGATCACCCTCCGCTTGGACTCCTCCAGAATCTCAACCGCCTTCTTGCCAGTTATAGGTTCCGTTCGCCGATTGCGCAAAAAAATTTCGCGCATCGAGCGAACACCCCAATCGCCCGTGCCAAATCCCCGTGCGTACAGACCAAGTGAGAGGGCAAGATGATGGAGAAGTCGCCCGAGCGTGAACATACCCTCCACCGGTGCATAGTCGAGTTTGTCGTCTGGCGCCAGCTTCATGAGTGCTTCACAAGGACGGAGCACCCAATCCAGGTACTCAAGAAATTCTTGCTTTGTCACAGGGAGTGCCTCCGATGGCAAAGTCCCGATGGGGACTTCGTCCATCACTTCGTGAGAGTCTCTTCGTTGATTCTTGGTGAATTCTTGCCTACATTATGTCAGTTTTTCCACGGAAGATCTTGATGACGAGAACAATCCGATTCGGACACAGTCCCGATCCTGATGACGCCTTCATGTTCTACGGAATCGCTTTGGGACAAGTGTCACTCGACGATATCCACATTGAACATCTGCTCGAAGACATTCAATCGCTCAACCAGCGAGCGCTGAGGGGTGAGCTGGAAGTCACAGCAATTTCCGCCCACGCGTATGCGTACGTCGCCGACCGGTACTGGGTCATGAAAACCGGAGCAAGTATGGGAGAGGGATACGGCCCAGTCATGGTCTCTCGGCATTTCCGCACGGTCGAAGATCTCCATGGTAAGTTGGTTGGAACACCTGGCCCTCTCACCACGGCGACGCTGCTTTTCAAACTCTTCACCGAGAAGATGGACAACGTCGATCTGCCGTTCGACGACATCCTGCGAGCGCTCGAGGAGGACCAGATCGATGCCGGGGTGCTCATCCACGAAGGACAAATTACCTACGAAGCGAGCGGCCTGCACAAAATCCTTGACTTCGGGGAGGTCTGGAACGTCCAGACCGGCGGTCGTCCGCTTCCACTCGGACTCGATGTCGTCCGGAAAGATCTGGGTGACCAGCTCGCCGGTCAGCTCTCTTCCGCGCTTCGGCGCAGCATCGAATACGGGTACGAGCATCAGGAGGAAGCAGTGGAGTATGCCCTACGGTATGGCCGCGGAATCGACAAAGATCTCTGCAGGCGGTTCATTAAGATGTACGTGAATGAGCTTACGGTGGATATGGGTAAGGCTGGTCAAGAATCGCTCGAGGAGCTTTACACTCGTGCCTACCAGAAGGGCCTGATTCCCCTCAAGCCGATACTCCGAATCTGCTGAATTTTTCTCCCGCCGTCAGTACACTCTTCCGTCGACAACTCAACTCGTTGATGAAGAGCGGATTGCTCAAGCCGCCTCGACGTCGTCGAAGACGCGCAAGATCTGGTAGAGGGTCGTCCGCTGTGCTGGCACAAATCCTGCCTCACGAATCAGTGCAATCACTTCCTCAACGTTCGTCTTATTGACGAAGTTCGCAGCCGCATGGACGTTCTCTTCATACAGAGTTCCACCGAAATCATCAGCCCCGAAGTGGAGACCTATCTGCCCAGCTTTCTTTCCCTCTGAGAACCACGAAGCCTGAATGTGCGGAAAGTTGTCAAGATAGATGCGCGCGAGAGCAAGAATCTGCATGTATCGTGTAGACGTTGCGTAGTGAGGAATAATTTTTTCTAGCGGTGTATTGCCTGGCTTGAAGCTCCACGGCACGAACGCGGTAAACCCCCAGGTCTCGTCCTGCAGCTGTCGGATGCTCTCGAGATGCTGGATGATGTCCTCATATGTCTCGATATGACCGTACATCATCGTCGCAGTTGTCTTAAACCCAATCCGATGTGCCTCACGCATGACGTTGAGCCAGTCCTCCGAGGTTCCTTTCTTGAAACTAATTTTCTTCTTCACACGATTGGAGAGGATCTCCGCTCCGCCACCCGGTATCGTGCGAAGTCCAGCATCCCACAATCGCTGCAGCACGCCCCGGACCATCAGACCCGAGACTTCGGACATCCCGATGATTTCAGATGTCGAGAAGAAATGCGGGTGAATCTCTGGAACCTCCTCCACTGTTCGACGAACTAAGTCGATGTAGTAATCGAACGGCAACGCAGGATTAACCCCTCCCTGGAGCAGTACCGTCGTCACTCCTTTCACTGCAGACTCCTTGAACTTCTGGATCATGTGGTCCACGGTGTAGGTGTACTCACCCTTTTCTCCTGGATGTCGATAGAATGCACAGAAGATGCAATCGACATTGCAGATGTTCGTGTAGTTGGGGTTTGTATCGACCGCGAACGTCACCCACGGCTTGGGATTCTTCTGGTAGCGGATCTCCTTCGCCAACTCACCGAGGTCAAGCAGTTCCGCTTCCTGAAGAAGGGTTAATCCTTCTTCTGAAGAAATCCTCTCACCGGTTCGAACTTTCTTGAGAATATCTCTTACCATCGTACCTCTCGCCTGAGATGGAGATGTCGGACATTCTTCATTCTCTTCCCCGCTCTCTTTTTTGATGCTCGATGTCAGGAGTCAGTGTCGTCAGGGGCGAGCAACCGACTCAACCTCTTCCACCAGGCGCCGGAAGACCCGCATCGCCTTGCGTTCTCGTTCACCGAGGTGGTAGTTGAAGCCCTCAAGATACTCGATTACTTCTGCCGGTGAAAGTCCGACCTGCTTTCCGTTCAGCCACAGAGTCCTATTCCGACCCTGTTCTCCCTCCAAGGCTTGAGCAGAGACGAAATTGCCCGCCGCATTGATGGCGGACCTTCGGTCCGCGAAATGTAAGTCGGATCGTTGTTCTGACACAATGATGTCGGATCTTCGACCTTCAGCGAAGAAATCCTCCTCTGCCTTCGCGAGCGACGTTTCGATGATCTGTGCCAACTCCACTTTCGTCTCAGCAGGCAGCGATTTCTTCACTGCCCAGACCGCAAAGACAAATGGGAGCTTTTGCCATTCATACCACTCCTTCGCGAGGTCGAAGACGAGCTCGAATCCCTCGAGTCCGAATTTGTTCCTGCGCAGTGCATCGTCACCGATGAGCAACACAGCGTCATACTTCGAGTATTCATTGACTCCCGAATGCATCCGTTCAAGGTTTGCCTCCACTCCGTATTTCTTTTCTAAGAGGATCTTGAGGAGTTTTACCGATGTTGCAGTCTCGTCGGTGATCCCGATGAGCTTCCCGTGGAGGTCACCCCAGCCATAGTTAGAAAAAAGCATGACACTTTTCACCTGATCGCGGGTAGCGATACACCAGCTCATCAGTTCGAGGTGATGTTCCTGCTGAAAATAGTCGATGAGAGAGAACAAACCGGCGTCGATCTGACCTTGGGAGGAGAGCATACCCATTCGTCTCGGTGCAATCGGGAGAATTTTGAATTGCCTGCGTTCGAAGTGCTGGTAGTACGGCACCGAGTTCAGGTATGGAATTTTCCCGATCACGTTATCCGTGTAGACATTCAGCGGGTTGTAATACACATCGCGCTCAACGGGGATTTTGCCTGCATCCCGGATGATGTTGAGGATCTGGTCCTTCGCAAGCTTCATCGGGCTGATCGCACCAGCGTCGTGTGCGATGTGCTCCTCGCCAACCGTGCCATCCATATCGTCGGCACCGAAGTTGAGCGCGATCGCCGCCACCTCCTCTGTGAGCATGACCCAGTAGGCTTTGATGTGCGGGAAGTTATCCAGCATCAGGCGAGAAATCGCAATCGTCTTCAGATCATCGATGGCCGAGGTGAACTGGGAACGTGCTTTGATTCCGGTGTCGCCGGGCTGGAACGCCAGCGGAATGAAGGTCAAGAATCCGCCGGTCTCATCCTGCAACTCCCGAAGTTTAATCATGTGCTCGATGCGTTCTTCAATCGTTTCGATATGACCGTAGAGCAATGTTGCGTTGGTCGGGATCCCCATCCGGTGAGCGGTCCGATGAATGTCCAACCACACCTTCGCGCCAATTTTTTGATTGAAGAGCAGCCGACGGACTCGTTCCGAGAATACCTCCGCACCACCTCCGGGCATCGTTCGCAATCCTGCCTCCTTCAACTGCAGGAGGACTTCCTCGATCGGCATTTTGAACTTCTTATGGTAGAAGTCAATCTCAACGGCAGTAAACGCTTTGATATCGATGTTCGGAAACGAGGCCTTAATCGAGCGAAGAATACCCAGATACTGTTCCCATGGCCAGTCGGGCGGCATGCCGCCCGTGATTTGAACCTCGTGCAAGTCCGGAGTGAGCTTAGAAAGAATTTCCTCCTGTGTCATCTCGTAGGCATCCGGCTGATCGCGCTTCGTTGCAAAGTCGCAGAACTTGCAGGCGAGCACACAGATGTTTGTAGGCTCGATCTTGCGGTTCAGGACAAAGTACACGGCATCGCCGCTCTTCAAGCGCTGGACGGCTTGAGCCATTTTGCCAAGCGAGATGATGTCCTGTGTCGCGTAGAGTGCCACACCGTCTTCCAGCGTCAGGCGCTCGTCGACTTGCACTTTCTCCCAGATGGGGATGAGATTGCGGTCACGAAAGGCAAGGTTGCTCATGCTGCGTTCATATATCTTAGATTAGCCCCAAACAAAAACCCCGCCGATGATGAAACCACTCCAGAACCGAATTTGACCTCCCGATGAAACCAATCCGCGACGCTCAGCCCATACGCCGCATTGGACCCAAAATCCTCGGTCTACCACTCCGGAACACAATGTTGGGCTGAAACCAGTTGAAAAGAAGCCATGGATCCAGTTCGTGTAACCCGTGATGCCGATGGAGAATGCCAGTGGTACGATGTAAAAGATCATATACATCGCGAAGGCGATGGCAAACCAGTTCCACTGAAACTTACTCCCCCCAACCCGACGGTTGTACTGCTGCAGCCATAACGCGCCTTCTTGATTGTGGATTGTGAATCGTAGAAAATCATCACGATTACGTTAAACCATGTTGTGAGAGGAACAATGGCGTTTCGTCAGTGTTACTTCCAGTATGAATCCCAACGCTCATCGACACGCTTCGTGATTTTCTCTGTCATCACCAACGACTCGGGATACCCTTTTTTCCACGTCGCGTCGATCCCCAGAATGCCTTTGTAGACTGGCGAGATTCCTGTGGTTCCCGACGGCAGACGCGGGAGTTTCTGCTCCGAGAACAAGACGTCGCGCTCGCAATCGAAACGGGTGAAAATCCCCCAGATGTAACTTACCGAGTCGTGCAAGTCCACATCCTCACTCACGGCGGCAATGATCCTCAAAGCCTGAAGCTCTTTTTTCCGAACGAGCTTTTCGACGACCGTCCGTCCGTCCTTCCGCACTTTCACCAGCAAGAGAGTTTCCTCAACAAGATTTGTCTCGACAATCCTTCGGTCGAACTGTTTGAGATGAGAAATCCCGGACTGGAGGGCTCTTCGTTTTCGCGCTTCCGATTCCGGGTCTCTCGCTCTTCCACCTCGTTGTTTGCGGGTCGCGTCGATTACCATCTTGCTCCCAAGCTCCATTGTGTAGCTCGTGAAATCAAGAGTGTCGAGCGGCACCTTGGGAATCAGAACAAAATCATAATGCGGATCGAAGTGATCTCGGATCTCCCGGAGTACGGTTTGCCAGTCCTTCGGGTCGATTTCCGATGAAACGAGAACGGCGCACTTCGTCAGCGACAACTGTCCCTCGCCCATCAACCCGAGCGCTGCTTTCATCGCTTCCTTCTGATACCGCTCTTCCACCGACACGACGAGCAGGTTGTGGAATCCCGCTTCGTAATACGCCCAAAGGCTTCGTACCTCTCGATGCACCAACCGAATGAGTGGACCAAGAATCTGCTGGGTTGCGTCACCCAGATACTTATCCTCCATCGGAGGTTTCCCAACGATCGTCGCCGGATAGATTGGGCTCTTCCTCCTTGTTATTCCCTTAAGATGGAACACCGGGAACCGCGCTGCATGAGAATAATGCCCGAAATGGTCACCGTACGGACCCTCCATCCTCCGCTTCTTTGGGGGGACGATACCCTCAAGGACGAACTCCGCGTTCGCAGGCACGTCAATCGAGATGAACTGACCCCTTGTCATCGGTATTCGCTTCCCTCGCAGGAAGGAAGCAAACATCACCTCGTCCATTCCTTCTGGCAGTGCGGCGACCGTCGCAATCAGCAGCGCGGGATCCGTGCCGAGAGCCACTGCCACTTCGAGGGGCTTGCCGAGCTTCTCTGCCTGGAAGTAATGAAACCCACCTCCCTTCTGAATCTGCCAGTGCATGCCGGTACTCTGCTTGTCATACACGTGCAGACGATAGATACCAACGTTGCGCATTTTGCTGAGTGGATCCTCCGTGATCACCTGGCCGAGCGTGAGGAACCGTCCGCCATCCTTCGGCCAACAGAACTGAATGGGCAACGCATCGAGGTCGGGTGATTCGGAGACTTCCTGAGCTATCCCCATCTTGACGCGCTTCGGTCGGGCACTGAGCAGTCGCCTTACGATCGTCCGATGTTCGAAAAGAACGTTGAGCTTCGGTGGGATGATTCGATCAAAAAACGTGATGAGCTCCTCGCCGATCCTCTCCGGATGTTTTCCGAGCGCAAGCTCAACGCGTCGCTCACTTGCCAGAACGTTCATCGCGACGGGGAAGCGAGAGTTCTTCACTTTTTCAAAGAGCACTGCGGGCCGACGCTCTTCCAAAGCGCGAACCGCAATTTCCGTCATCTCAAGATGTGGATCAACCTCAACTTTAACTCTGTGGAGCTCTCCAATCGATTCCAGATAACGAACAAATTCGCCAAGGGCAGGAAAAGTCATCCGCATTCATTGTTCACACTGACCTCACAGACCTGTCGTCAGGCGTCTGCGCTCGTCGCATCTGAGGACAAACAGCCTCATCTGCGCAGCGTGCGGAGATTTCATTCCAGTTCTCCGGAGCGCCAGCCCTTCGATGATCTCACGCCGATCACCCCCATGACTTTATCGACAAAGGCTTTCACATATTCTTCGACCGTTTTCGGCACGAAGTACAACGGCGGTGCTATCGGCATAATGATCGCACCGTCGCGCGAGAGCAACGCACACTGTTCGAGCGATGTCGTCGACATCGGCGTTTCGCGGACACACAGGACCAACTTATACCGTTCTTTCAATGCAACCTGCGCAGTTCGGGTGATCAACGTATCTCCGATCCCCGAAGCGATTTTTCCAATCGTACCGGTCGAGCACGGGATAATAACACACGCATCAAACCGATTCGATCCTGAAGCAAGCGGTGCAGTCAAATCCTCGTCAGAAAACTGGCGCTTCACGTACTGGTGCAAGTCTTTGTCGGTCATCCGGAGCTCATCTTTCAGCAAGACTTTTCCCCACTTGCTGACGACAAGGAATTTATCCGGCGGGCACTGTTTCAGAAATTCCACGGCGTAGATCGCGCCGGAACAGCCGGTGATGCCCACGACGGTTCTCACACCCACAGTACTCCCACGAAGACCATCCCGAACACGACGAATCCGAGCGCCGCATTGATCTTGAAGAACGCTAGCTCGACTTCTGCAGCTCGCCTCTGTTCCAGATAGAGCAGCCAGCCAGTGATCAGAAGGAGTGGTACCGCAATCAACACTTTGATATGATAGAAATAGAGAACCACAAGAACTGCGTACGCCAGCCCATGAATCCACGCAGACACGGCGAGCGCGCGCTTCCGGCCAAGGTGCGCAACGAGCGAATGGAGATTCTCCTTCCGGTCAAAATCCTCATCGAGTATCGCATAGATAATGTCGAAACCGCTCACCCAGAGCAGTGTAAACGTCGAGAGAAGCGCTCCAGGCAACAGGTCGTCAAACGATTGCTTGACCGCAAACCAGCCTCCGAGCGGAGCCATGGCCAACCCGAGTCCCACACCGAAATGCGCAAGGCGCGTGAACCGCTTCATGTACGGATACCCCACAAAAATGATCAGCGGGATGGGTGAGAGCAAAAGCGTAAAGCTTGAAATCGCGTACGCAGCGAGAAAATAGAGCGTAAGTCCCAAGAGGAGAACAACCAATGCTTCCACCGTCGTCATCCGTCCAGCGGGCAGCTCACGGTTGGCAGTCCGAGGATTCCGACGGTCGATTTCACGATCGATAATTCGATTGAGTGTCAGAGCAACGATCCGGGCCCCAACTCCGGCGACGAACACGAGGCCAAGTAGCTTCAGGGAAGGAATCGCCTTCGATGCTAGGAACACACCGCTGTAGATCAGGGGCAGAGAAAAGAGCGTGTGTTCGACCTTGATAAAATTGAAGTATTTTCTTAACAGCAACAACGCGAACCGGGTTGGACGGGGTTGGAATCAGTCCACAAGTCCTCCACCCGCTTCCGACCGCACAGGGCTTCGTCTGGACTGATGAAATCAAGCACTCTTGGGCATTTCAAACGTTCGGCAATATACGGCAAATCGCTAAGTTTGTCAAGGAAGGAATCGATCATTATAGCAAGGCTTTCAAACCTCTCATATCCACGTTTCCACCCGAGATGACTGCACACATCGTCTTTCCGGATATGCTCAACTTGTTTTTGGAAAGTGCCGCTGCGGCAACTGCCCCCGTAGGTTCGACGAGTGTCTTCGTACGTTCGAGGAAGAATTGCATCATCGCGATCACGTCGTCGTCGGACACCGTAATGATATCATCAACGAATTGTCGGATGATCTCGAAATTCAGTGAACCGAGCGAAAGCGGTCGGATACCGTCCGCGATGGTGTCGGCCCGGTCAATCCGGATGATCTTCCCTGCACGGAACGATTGGTACGCATCGTTTGCGTGTTCCGTTTCTACCCCAATCACTTTGACGGTCGGCTTTAACCGCTTCGCGGCGATGGAGCTCCCTGCGATCAATCCTCCACCGCCTACTGGTACAAGAAGATACTCGAGGTTTGGCAGCTCCTGCAGAATCTCCAACCCCACTGTGCCTTGCCCAGCAATGACCTTCGGGTCGTCGTACGGATGGACCAGCACATATCCGTACCGGGCCTGCAGCTCCGCTGTCAGTCGTGCTCGGTCATCAAACTCCTTCCCGCAGAAGACAACCTCTGCACCGTAGGTGCGCGTCGCTTCCACCTTGCTCAACACCGAATCTTCCGGCATTACCACCACCGCCCGGACACCGAGCAGCTTTGATGCCAAGGCAACACCTTGCGCATGATTACCCGATGAGTGGGCGATAACACCTCGTCGCTTCTCGGCCGCATTGAGGGAGGAAATTTTGTTGTACGCACCGCGGAATTTGAACGCACCGATCCGCTGAAAATTTTCCGCTTTGAACCAGACCTCGCTACCAGTGAGACGGTTAAACGTCGAGGAGTGCAGAAGCGGCGTCCGGTGCGCAACGCCATCAAGAGTGCGAGATGCCTGCTGTATCTCGTCAAACGTGACCATCGGCGGTCCGGAGGATGGGTTCAAACTGCACGCTAGACTTCAAGGAGGAGTACCGGGACGGCATCATCATGAGGACCTCATGACTTCTCAGCCTTTTTGCCTTTTCAGTTCTTCCAGTTCTGCCTCGATGGCGCCAAGAACCTCCTCATCGGTTTCCCGTGCCTTCAGGTTCATGAGCGTTTCGATCACCCGGTCGCCACCGATCCTGTCCAGCATGCGAATCGCCGCGAGCCGGACCTCCTTCATTTGATCTTCCACCAGTCCGATGGTCCAATCCTGCACTGCCTTCTCGTTCTCGACGAAGCTTCTTAATCCGGCGAGCGCTACCTCGCGAGTCTTCTTCGGCTGACCGTATGTGGAGTACTTGATCAGATGCGGAACTGCCCGTTCGTCCTCGAGCGACGCCAGCACGGAAAGGGCTGCGTTACAAACACCATTGTCGTACGAAGGGGTCTTGAGGTGCGAAACTGCAACATCGTAAGCGCTTGCTGAGTCGACCTTCGCATACGCCTTCAACGCGTCAGCGTTCACGACGTAGCTTGGATCTTCCTCCATTGCCTGCCGCAGGAAGTTCCGCACCCGTTGACCTGGAAACCGGCTCAGGTTGTTCACGACTGCCTGCCGCACCTTCGACTTCTGGTCTTTGTACGCCTCAATGAGTGCATCTTCGGCTTCTGGTATCGTCATTCTTCCGATCGCGTTCACCGCCTCCATCCGGACGGCCCAGAAGGGGTCTGAAAGCACAACATCTCGGAAGACCCGGAACGACGCTCCAGTGGACACCGCATCCGAGTCGGATCGCAACTGCTCCAACGCCGTCAAGCGTTCGACCGCATCCCCACTCGACCGGAGTTGATAGATGAGTTCCTTGCGCGATCTTGGAAACCGAACTTCCTTGAGAATCCAATTTCCCTTGTCGAACACGACGAGAAGTGGTTTGGAGTCAACTGGGATGGTGAACTCCTCCTGCTTCTCTGAGATCAGCACCCGATGCGTTCGGGCGCCGGACGCAGTGGTAATCTCAATATCCAACGGCGTTCGAAAGATGTTCGTCAAGCTGTCAATTTTCTGCACCTGCTTTATTGACAGCGTAATGCTCCTTGCTGACTCATCCCAGTGAGAGGTCACCTCGAACTCCGGATATCCTGCCTTATAGATCCACTGGTCGAAGAACCACGACAGGTTTTGTCCCGTCGATTCCTCGATCGCAAGTTTGAAGTCGTTTGTTTCGACGCTCCGATATTGGTACTGATGAGCGTAGTGGCGAATCGCTTTCCAGAACAGTTCGTCACCAAGTACAAAGCGAAGCATGTGCAGCACCATCGCTCCCCGTTCAAAGAGGTTCGCCCTGAATGAATTCACACTCACGATCGGTTTCCTCCCTGAGGTTTTGTCAGAACTGATTGCGGCACGCTGATCCCGATACGTGTTGTAAGCAAACTCATCCGTGCCGAGCCGGTATTCCTGGTGGAGAGCCTCAAAATACGTGGCGAAGCCTTCATTCAGCCAGAGATGCCGCCAATCCTTACACGTGATTAAGTCACCCCACCACTGATGGGCAAGTTCATGGGCGATCAGACCTCGACTGCTCCGATCGAGCTCCGCGCGCTTGTCAAATACAGCAGACTTGTCGTTCAACGTTGTCGCTGAGGTGTTCTCCATGCCACCCCACATGAAGTCTGCTATGGTGACCTGAGCATACTTTTCCCATGGATACACGTATCCGATTTTCTGAGAAAAAAATTCGACCATGTCTGCGGTCTCCCGGAAGATCCGTTTCGCGTCCTCAACCTGATGAGGGTACACGTACGATGAGGACGGGAATATTGTTGTACCGGTCTTCAAGGATCTCGTAGACCCCGGCGGCCAGCATGATGAGGTATGACACGTGCGGCTTCGACTGCTTCCAGTGGTATGTTCTTGTTCTGTCCTTCTTGTTCTGCTTTACGCTAACAAGCTCCCCGTTCGAAAGGACGGTGTAGTCGCCCCGGACCGTCGCGATGACCTCCGAAGTTGCGCGATCGTTGGGAAAGTCGTAGCATGGAAACCAGAAGTGGTTCTCCTCCGCTTCTCCCTGCGTCCAGATTTGCCACGGCTTTGTCGGATACGCACTGTCGGGCTGGACAAAGTACAATCCCTTCTTTGGAACGCTGCTGTACACCGTTGAAATTGTAATCGTGTCCCGGAAACTGTAAGTCCTATCAAGCCAGATGCGCAGCACTTTCGGGAGGACTGCATACCGCAATGAGTTGCTGCTCCCGATCCTAACTAAGTGCACATCGAGTCCCTCGGCGTCGAAGTCAAGTGAATCAAGCTGCGGAAGCAACGGAACGAGCGTCGTGTTCACCGTTCCGATCACCATCTTCTTTGGCTCATCGAATTGCACTTCGATCCGATAGTGAAGGACGTCGTAGGTTCGACTTCGTGCTTCGCCAGGTGTCCATTCCGAGAACAGCTGCTGCGCTTCCGCGAAGGCCCAGGCTCCAAAAGATAGGGTAAGAAGAGAAGTGAGAATGCGAAACATCCGAAATTGATTCATGGTTCTGTTCAGGAAGGATGATCGGATTACCGTGATAGGCCGACGGATGAAGGTACCGAATAATCTCGGATTATGCAATCGATTGATTCTGCGCTACCACGGCAAGATGTTCTCCAATACGAGTGATCGCACACATCGAGTGGAATGGATGTGGGGTCAAAGCGATCATATTTGTTTCTTCCGAAGTCAACGCACAAAGCAACTCCTCTGCTCGGCATCTGGAGAATACAGACCACTGGTAGAGTTCCTGTGGGATACGCAGACGCGTTCCATCGATGCAGCCGTCAATTTGGCGTTCGCAGTTCAAATCAGCAAGCTCAAGTTAGCAAGCACGACCGTACAACACACAGAGAATATTTGATTTTCTTGGTGGTTTTGGTTAGAATTAGACACTTTCGTAGACAGCACCCTAGTCCGGTTAACTATAGGGAGACATTCAGTCTATGCGGGGCTATCAGATCGCTTTTCTTGCGCTGACGAGTTTTGCCGTTGCGGCATTCACGTTTAGGTCATGTGAGTCGGAACTGAAGGACGTCGCGGTCGCGCAAGTTGGTTCTCGAACGATCCTACTGGCAGATTTTGAATCACTCTACTTGAAAAGCAACAGCAGTCTTGAAAAAGCAAAGTCGTCAACGATCGAAGAGCGCGAGCGCTTCCTCGACCTTGTTGTCAACTATCAATTGAAAGTTGAGGAGGCCTACGAGCTGGGATACGATAAGAATCCGAAAATTGTCGATGAACTCCGGCAGTATCGTCAGAGTCTTGCGACGACCTACGTCGTCGAGCAGGAAATCACCAAACCGGCGATCGACCTGCTGTACGAACGCCGGAAAGAGGAGATCCGTGCTCGCCACATCCTGATTGCGGTCGCAGAGAACGCCTCCCCTGAGGACACGTTGAAAGCCTACGAGCGGACGATGGACCTCATCCGGCGGCTACAGGCAAGCGAGAGTTTTGTGGAACTTGCCCGAGCATTTTCCGCTGATAGCGCCACGGGAAAGGGGGGTGGAGGAGACCTCTATTATTTCAGTAGCGGAACAATGGTGCCACCCTTCGAAGACGCGTGCTACCGTCTGCGCCCGGGCGAGATGACTCAGCTCCCGGTACGGACCAGATTTGGGTATCACATCATTCAGGTCATCGTCCGACAACCCAACCCGGGTTCGGTCCGAGTCAGCCACATCTACGTTCGAATCCGCCCGAACGATCCTCCGGCCGACACGCTTGCAGCCTACAAGAAGATGGCCGCGCTTCTTGACTCGATACAAACGCACGGCAAAGATTTCGCAGAGATGGCGGCCCGCCATTCTGAGGATAGGCGCAGCGCCGCACATGGCGGAGATATCGGCTTCCTGGCGCGACGGAAGATGGCTCTGGTTCTTGATTCCGTTGTCTTTTCCCTCGACGTCGGGGAGGTTTCCACCATCATCCGCGGTCCTCTCGGATTCTATCTCCTGACCGTGACCGAAAAAAAAACCGTTCCAACCAAGAAAGAACTTGAACCACAGCTGCGTCGTATTTTCCAGCAACAACGGTTCGCGGGTGATTACGAGAAGCACCTCGACCAGTTGAAGGGCAAGTACGGTTACAAATTTCACGAGGACGAATTCGCGTATTTTCTCTCCATGCTCGACACGAACAAAACACCGTCGGACTCGGCCTGGGCAGCCGCCTTCACGAGGGGGGACAAGAAGAGAGTGCTGGTTGAATTCCGTCCGACCGAGGTGTCACTGGGCGATTTCGTGAACACGTTATCATCACGCCAGGAATTCCTGGAGAGGCCACTGCGCGGAAAGAATCTTCGGCAAGCACTCGACAGGGTTGTTGAAATGACGCTCATGGACATCAAGGGCGAGGGATTTAAGCGGACAAACGGGACGTTTCGAAAAACCATGCAGGAGTTTAAGGATGGAACTCTCCTCTTTGAAGTCGAACAGGCAGAAATCTGGGGGAAACTGAAAGTCACCGAGGACAGTCTTCAAGCATACTTCAAACGACATCGAGATCGGTTCCAATTCCCCCAGCGCGTTGAGTTCACGGAAGTCTTCACTCCGTGGAAGAAGACTGCAGACAGTTTGTATGCGGCCTTGAGAAAGGGAGCCGCTGTGTTTGACTCTCTCACTGCGAGATACCTCCGGCTGGCCATGAGAAAAACAAAGGGCAAATGGGAGCTGCGACCGGCTGACGAAAACGACCTAACGAGGAAAACAGTGAACCTAGGAATCGGGGAGATTTCCGAGCCCATTTCGTATCAAGGTGGATACTCCATCATCCGGCTCGATAAGAAACAGCCACCACGATTGAAGACATACGAGGAAGCGGTATCAGAACTCGCGAGCGCATACCAGGAAGCGGAAGCGAAACGTTTGGAGCGTCAGTGGCTAGACCGGCTACGACAGAAATACCCAGTCACTGTGTACAAGGATCGGCTGCCGCTTGCATTTGCGCGTGGAGAAGTCAAACAGTGAATGCATTCGTCCAACGATGTTCTTCTTGGGGGATTCTTCCAATTCTCCTGCTCGGCTGCGCGGAACGACGTACTAGCGACTCCCATGTGGCACGTGTAAACGAGAGCTACCTCACGATGGAAGAGCTCCCCGAACATACCGACACCACTTCGATAGCGAGTCCTCAGGCTCACGCGTACGTGAGCCGGTGGGTCAGTCGGGAGCTGCTGTTCCAGGAAGCGCGGCGGCGGGGACTGGATAAGTCACCTGAGATTAAGACAAGAATCGACGAGATCGAAAAGCAGCTCATCGTGACGCTCTTGCTGGATAGGGAAATCTACAATGAGCAGCTCGTGAACTTTTCGAATGAAGAACTTCTGGGGTACTTCGAGAATCACACTGAAGAATTTTTTCTGCAGACTGATGTTGCAAAGACCAATTACGTCCTCTTCCACGGTCGAGAATCCGCAAGCGCTTTCCGCAAGCGTGTCCGCCGTGGAACATCATGGTACGATGCCGTAAGCGATGTCGAGAAGGATACTGTAGCATCAGCTGCAATCATCCAGCGAGGGGACTCCCTTTACATCACCGAACAGGAGCTGTTCCCGCCCGCCGTCTGGCAGGTGTTGATCAAAACGAGTGCCGGACAGATTTCCTTCCCTGTGAAGACGGACCAAGGCTATTTCGTTTTCCAGCTCCTCGGTTTTCAGAAACGAGGCACGCGCGCGGAGTTCCGCTACTCCCTTCCAGAGATCCGGGAGCGTCTTATCGTTGAGAAACGTCGGAAACTATTGGACAGTCTCCTGAGTGAACTCCGGCAGCGCTATACCGTTGAGGTCAACCTTGGAGAAACTTCTGAACAAGATACGTTGCATGGCCCGAACAAGCAATAGCGACTGGTGGCTCCTGGCGGTCCTGCTTCTCACTGCCAGTCCCGCGAATGAGGCTGTTCATGCACAGACAGTCATCGATCGGATCGTGGCTGTGGTCGGAAACGAGATCATTCTCGAATCTGAACTGAACGCAAGCGTTCAATTCTACGTCTTCAACAATCGGATCGATCCCAACACACCACGACTGAAAGAGCAAGTGCTCGAAGCGATGGTCAACGAAAAGCTGATGCTCGCGAAGGCCATTGAAGACAGCATCGTGGTGAGTGAGGAGGAAGTGACTCAAGAACTCGATCGTCTCATTCAGCAGGGGATTCAACGGCTCGGGTCAGAACAGCGACTGGTGGAAAGCTACGGCATGCCGGTCAGCCGCATCAAACTTGAATTTCGCAATGAGACTGAAAACCAATTGATGGTCAGCAGGCTCCAGCAGATGAAGTTCGGATCCATCATGGTCACGAGGCGTGAGGTAGAAGAGTTTTTCTCCACTTACCAGGACAGCCTGCCGAGAGTTCCGGAACAGGTGGAACTTCGCCATATTTTCATCGTTCCGAAGGTAGATGAGAAGACCAAAGCGAGAACGTACGCGAAAGCGCGGACAATCCTGGACAGCATCCGGGCGGGCGGCGACTTTGCAGATTTTGCCCGACGGTACTCCCAGGATCCTGGCTCCGCCGCACAGGGCGGCGACCTTGGTTTCGTACGACGCGGTCTGTTCGTGAAGGAATTCGAGGAGGCGGTGTTTGCATTACAGGAAGGTGAGTTGTCAAACGTCGTGGAAACGGATCGCGGTCTCCATATCATCCAACTTCTCGAACGGCGCGGCGAATCAGTTCATCCCCACCACATTCTTATCAAGGTCGAACGGGATGAGACAAGCGATCAGGAGACGATTGCACTCTTAAAGAGTCTCAAGGACAGCGTGCTCAACCAGCAGGAAACCTTTGCCGAGATGGCAAGAAGACACTCCGAGGACGAGGAAACAAACAACATCGGCGGCTCGCTCGGGTTGATTCCCCTTGATCAGCTCGACCCGAACATCATCACAACCGTCCGCGAGCTGGAGGAAAAGGAAATCAGTGACGCGGTACGGGTGCCGTACGGAGACACGTACGGCTATCACATTTTCCTTCTCGAAAAACGTCTGCCTGACCATGCGATGAATTTGAAGGATGACTGGAAAACAGTAGAACAGTTCGCCACCTCACACAAGCGCAACGCCGAATACAGCCGATGGCTCGAGGAGCTTAACCAGAGTATCTACTGGGAAGTACGCTTGTAAAGTCCTCTCAACGACAGAACAATGAGGAAGGTTGTGCCAACAGTCACAAAGCGAAAACACACCGGTGATGTCGAAGCCGTTCGCGCACTTCAACAGGCCTACAATGATCTCCGCAAAGAGATAGCCAAGGTGATCATCGGTCAGGATAAGATCATCGAACAGCTGTTGACATCGCTGCTCGCCCGTGGACACTGTCTTGTCGTCGGTGTGCCGGGCCTGGCCAAGACTCTGATGATCAAAACCTTGGCCCAAGTGCTCGACTTGAAGTTCAGTCGAATCCAGTTTACCCCTGATCTCATGCCGAGCGACATCACTGGAACGGAAATCATCGAGGAGAACGTCTCGACGGGAGAGAAAAACTTCAAGTTTGTCAGGGGACCTGTCTTCGCCAACATCATCCTCGCCGATGAGATCAACCGCACGCCGCCCAAGACGCAAGCAGCTCTACTGGAAGCAATGCAGGAATACCACGTCACGGCGGCAGGAGAAACCTACACCCTGGAAGAACCATTTTTCGTACTGGCGACCCAAAACCCGATCGAGCATGAAGGCACCTACCCGCTACCAGAAGCGCAGCTCGACCGGTTCATGTTCAACCTGTGGATCGACTACCCCTCGTTTCAAGAAGAAATCGATATCGTCAAATCCACAACGAGTCCTTACCAGCCCGAGCTTCGCCGTATCCTCAGCGCGAAGGAGATCATCGAATTCCAAGAACTTGTACGACGTGTTCCGGTGGCTGACAACGTTATCGAGTACGCTGTGACGTTGGTCGACAAAACTCGACCAAAATCGCCGAACGCCCCGCAGTTTATCAAAGATTGGCTGAGCTGGGGGGCGGGACCGCGCGCGTCCCAGTACTTAATCCTTGGGGCAAAAGTGCATGCCATTCTCGACGGACACCATACACCCGAGATCGAGAACGCTCGGGAGATGGCTGGTCCGGTCTTGCGACACCGGGTCGTGACGAACTTCAACGCCGAGGCGGAAGGAGTGACCGCAATTGACATTGTAGAGAAACTGCTGTCGACTGAGTGAGGGCAGAATTCCGCTCGGTCTCAGCCCGTCGTCACGACTACGTCGGGATGGTGTGACTTCTCATACCCTCTGGATGATCCCCCCCTGCTGTGGTGAAAGAGTTGCTCTTGAACCTCTTGACCTGAAACCATCATGCGATTTCGAAGCCTCTTCAACTTGAACATCTGGCCGCTCTTGCTCGTCTATTTTCTTCTTCCCTCTGCAATCCTCCAATCGCAGACGCATAAGTATTGGATCTTCTTGAAAGACAAGGGTCCGGATCGCTCTTCTTTCATTGCACGAAAGTACTCCCTCAACCCTGAAGATCTCTCGCTTCTTGGTCTGACAGAGCGAGCAATCGAGCGTCGATCGAAAATGCAGCCAGTGGATGGTGTCATCGATGCGGCCGATATTCCGCTCCATGAACCGTATCTTGCAGCGCTCCGGCAGTTGGGGATTCGCACACTCAGAAGGTCAAAATGGCTGAACGCTGTCAGTGCGGAATTGTCGAGGGAGCAGATCAACGACGTCCTGCATCTCCCGTTTGTGCAGGAAGTTAGCCCCGTCGCGGTGTTTCTTCGCAGGGAACCTGCGCTGGAGAAATCAGGCCCCCAATCGCTTACACACGAGGCCACAACGCACGTATTCGATTACGGTCCATCACTGACGCAGCTCGAACTGATTCGGATTCCAGAACTGCACGACATGGGCATCACGGGAGCAGGCGTGTTGATCGGGATGCTCGACACCGGATTCCGGTGGAGAGACCATGAGGCTCTGATGAACATCGAAGTTATCGCAGAGTATGATTTCATCAATAGTGACTCTGTAACTGCCAACGAGGCCACTCAGGACAGCTCTGATCAAGATAGTCACGGTACGCGCACGCTGTCACTCGTCGGGGGATTCAAGGAAGGACAGCTCGTTGGAGGAGCCTTTGGCGCAGACTTTCTCCTCGGTAAGACAGAATACGTCCCAACTGAGACAAAAATGGAGGAAGATTACTGGGTCGCTGGCATTGAGTGGATGGAAGGCCAGGGTGTCGATGTCGTCTCAAGCTCCTTGGGCTATAGTATTTTTGACGATAGAACAGGCTATCGATGGGAAAACGGGGATTTCGATGGCAGAACGACGAAAGTTGCCCAGGCAGCAGCTGTTGCCACCCGAAAAGGTGTTTTGGTTGTAACGGCCATGGGAAACGAAGGAAACGGAAATGGCGTAATTGGAACAATGTTGTCACCAGCGGATGCTGATAGCATTCTTTCCATAGGTGCTATTTCCACGTCGGGATCTTTAGCGAGCTTTAGTTCAACTGGTCCAACAAACGACGGGAGAATCAAACCTGATGTTGTTGCGCTTGGGGTGAGTGTGTACTCCGCAACCGCTTCAACGGCGGGATACACCTCTGTGAACGGTACGTCCTTTTCAACGCCACTAGTCACAGGAGCAGCCGCATTAGTATTGTCCGCACGTCCAGAGCTTACACCGATCCAAATCGGTGATGCGCTCCGTTCTACTGCTGACCGAGCAGGCGCTCCGGACAATTTCCACGGATGGGGGCTGATTAATACCGTAGACGCTCTGCAGTATCCTACGCTCAAGGTAGACAACCTTATCAATAACATTGAGATTTTTCTTGCCTCAGCAAGCGGAATAGTTCAAGGGTCACCCACGCTTTACTTCGCACGCGGAGAGGAGCCGACATTCACGGGACTCCCGATGGCATTGAGCAGACCCTATCGGAACACAACACGGGGAGTTTACTCGGCGAACATACAACCCGAACAAGGGGGCAACGTCCTCCGGTTCTATATCGAAGCGTCAGACAGTGTGCTTGGCACGTTCACAATTCCGTCCCTCGCCCCGGTGCTCACGTTTTCGTTTGTCGAAGGCGAGACTATTCTCTTCCCTCCGTACAAAAAAGCGATGTTGATTCCAGTCACGTTTAAGCTCTACCAGAACTATCCGAATCCTTTTAATCAGGGAACCATCATTCGGTACGATTTAACGGAACCGGGCGAGGTGACGTTGAAGGTTCATGACGTTCTCGGGCAGTTGGTCGCGACCCTTATCGACGGACAGCTGCAGGCTGCTGGAGAGTATCAAATTCGTTTCAGCAATTTGAGCTTGGCAAGTGGCGTCTATTTCTATGCACTCCGTACGGGTGAGTTTACCGATGTTAAGAAGATGATCTTGATTAAGTAGCATGTGCGACGTTTCCTGGACCTGCGCCGCAGATAGATCTCAAATCGTACACAGCCATCTAACGAGCCATGAAACCCTACAAAACACTTCTCGAAGAATCTCTTGAAGCCTGGGCGTACGCACGCCAGGGCGTGATCGACGAAGTGAAGAACATCCCCGCAAAGGATTTCAGCTTCCGGGCGACGCCGCAAAACCGGAGCGTGGTCGAGCTGGTGCAGCACATCATCGAATCGGGTCTGATGATGAGCGGCGAGCTCACGCGGCCGGACGGAAATTTTCTGCGCGAGTCGTACCCTCGGTTTATCAAGGAATATGCGAGTCACGTTCACAAGAGCGCGTCGAAAAGCGACTTGCTGGCATTATTGAAATCCAGCCATGCACAAGGTGACAGGAAGTTCCGCGAGGTTGGAGAGCTCTTCATGCTGCAACACATTACCCGCTTCGATGGCCTCAAGGGCACGCGGCTCGCATGGATGGGACATGGCATTTCGCACGAAGAGTACCACCGCGGGCAGTTGGCACTCTATGCCCGGCTCCTTGGTCTCGTGCCAGCGCTTACTAGACAAATCATGGGTGAATGAGCTAAGTTTCGTCCCGTCACCCGCGACGCGGTCCACTCACGAAGTGATGCCTGTGGCAAAAGTGACGGCTTCGCCGCGGGAACTTCGTGAGAAGTGACCCCTTTGGGGAAGAGAGAGCTTTGCCATAACGACGATTCAATCCGATGTTTTCCTCTATAGATCTCAGCTTCAACGTTAACATTCTCCTCCTACTCCTGCTCGGAATCGTCTCGTTCCTGTTTTCGTTCTTCATCTACGCGCACACGGTCCCGCCCGTTCCACCCCGTCTCCGCTGGATACTTATCTCACTCCGAGCTTTGGGCGTTTTTCTGATCCTCGCCATCCTATTCGAACCTATTCTCAAACTCATCCATCGCGAGGAGAAGCCCCCGGCCATCGTCATGCTCATCGATGACTCCAAGAGTATGGCGCTGACGGACCGACGCGGTCATCGTGCATCGACCGTTCAGGCGCTGCTGAAGAGCCCAGGACTACAACAGCTGGGGGAAAAAGTCGCGGTCGAGCACGTCCACTTTGCACAGCTCACCCGATTCGTCGAGTCCCATCTCAACGATTCGCTCACGTTCGCAGGCGACGCCACGAACCTCGCACAGGCCCTGACTGTTCTTGCGGAGGAATCGGAAGAACGGAACATTCAGGGGGTCATCCTGATCACGGACGGGAATTACAACGTCGGTCAGAATCCGCTTTATGCTGCAGAAACTCTCGGTAAGCCTCTCTACACCATCGGGATTGGTGATTCCTCCGAGCAAAAAGATCTCCTCATTTCAAAACTCCTCACGAATAACATCGCTTATGTGGACAGTAAGATACCCGTATCGGTTACGATTAAGAGCTCCGGATTTGGCGGCGAGCGGGTTGAACTTTCGCTGGATGAAGCCGGCAAGGTCATTGACCAGCAATTTCTGATCCTAAAAGAGGGAACCCAGGAATATTCCACCACCCTGTTTTTCACTCCCCACGAAGAGGGAATGAAAAAATACACTGTCCGGGTCTCCCATTTGGAGGGTGAATTGACGGTACAGAACAACATGCGCACGGTCCTCGTTAAAGTACTCAAGAGCAAGATCAAGATACTCCTGATCGCCGGAGCACCCAGCCCAGACCTTGCGTTCCTTCGAAGGACTCTCGAGTCAGACCCGAACATTCAGGTTACGACATTCGTGCAAAAGTCTGCCAATGAGTTTTACGAAGGCCAGCCACCGAACTCAGTGTTTCAGGATCATGATGGCATCATCCTGCTCGGTTTTCCCCGGCAGGAATCTCCCTCCGGCGTGCTAGATCAAGTTCGACGAGCGGTTGATGAGGACAACCAAGCGCTGTTCGTCATCCTCACAAGGACAATGGACCTCGAACACCTTCGCTCACTGCAACCCTACCTGCCCTTCACGGTTCAGCAGGTTCGCACGGAAGAAGTTGCCGTCCTGCCTTCTGTTCCCAAAGTCCACGAATTCCACACGCTCCTCAAGCTGCCAAGCGGGAGGAATCCTGTCGAGTTCTGGAACGCACTCCCACCTGTGTACAAAACTCAGTCGACTCTCCGTGCAAAACCCGAATCCGAGGTAATCGCATACGTGCGCATTCAAAACCTCACCCTTCAGGAACCTCTCGTTGTTCTGAGAAAGGTGGCCCGCCGCAAATCGGTGGCCATCACCGGGTACGGCATCTGGCGATGGAAACTGCTTGCCGAGAGCAGTTCCTCCGAGGAGGTGTTTGAACCGTTCATTGGCAACGTCGTGCGTTGGCTGACCACCCGCGAAGAGGAAAAGCAGGTCAAAGTCCGCACAACGAAGCAAATGTACAACGCGGGAGAACGAGTGGAGTTTACAGCACAGGTGTACGACGAACGGTACGATCCGGTCAGTGATGCCGAAGTCCGCGTGCGGATTCAGTCTGCGCCAGCTTTGTCGGCGGAGGAGGAATTCCTGCTCCGACCTATCGGAGAGGGACGGTTTGAAGGTGCTATCGAGAACCTGGGTGAGGGCGATTATAGCTATTCCGGTGTTGTATCCCTTGGCCGACGGCAACTCGGGGAAGATCGTGGAAGGTTTACGGTTGGTGAGCAGAATCTCGAATTCCTCGCGACGCAGATGAATAAACCGCTGCTTCGGCAACTTGCCTACCAGACCGGCGGTCGATACTACGACCCCGAGGAGGTGGACAGCCTCGTCGATCAGCTACTGCACAATGCCGACCTCGAGCCAAAGGAAATCGTCCGTTCCGATGAAATCGAACTCTGGAACCTTCAGCTTCTTTTGGGCGTAATCGTGCTCCTCTTTTCGACGGAGTGGTTCCTCCGCAAACGCAACGGGATGCTCTGAAACGAAACAGCCCATTCCTGAAGGGGCTGCGCCTCACCCACGCTTCCTAGGTTTCTGCTCTTGTGGCGTTTTCCGTGGTTCACCCTCACCTGTTGATCCACCGCCAGTGAGCTCCTCTTGGGAGCTCAGCAGATCTCATTGACCCTTCGGTTCACGCGATAACTTCGCCTCAACGAGTTTTCCCGCTCCGACACGAAGTTCCCGCGGCGAAGCCCCGACGGCCGAAGGCCACTTCGTGGGGACTTCGTCCGTCCCTTCCCCGAAGGGGCCACTTCGTGGCGGGAAAGGGATCGCTTCGCGGGTGCGGATCTACGGTCTACGACCTTGACGGGTCGAAGAGCGGTAGGGAGTTGTCAACCCGACTTCTCCTCGGTCTCTTTAAGCTTTGCCTCTTCGTTCTCCTCCGCAAGGACTGGTGCCACATCCGCCACCGTATCTCCCGGTTCCAATCGGATCAAACGCACGCCCTGAGTGTTTCGCCCTGCCTCCCGGATGTCTGAGGCATGCTGGCGGATGATCATGCCACGCTCGGTCACGACCACAACGTCGTCGCTCTCCGTCACTTCCTTGATTGCTACCATCTTGCCGGTCTTATTCGTAATCTTCACGGTGATAATTCCCTTGCCGCCGCGATGGCTCACACGATAGCCCTTCACATCGCTCCGCTTGCCGAAGCCGTGCTCCGTTGCAACCAGCAATGTCGTACCGCTCTTCCTCAACGCCACCGCTCCGACGACCTTATCGCCCTTTTCGAGCACAATGGCACGCACGCCGGTCGCCGTCCGCCCCATCTGGCGTGCCTCCTTCTCGTGGAAGCGGATGGCAAGTCCGTTTCGCGTTCCGATGACGATGTGCTGCGACCCGTCCGTCATCTTGACATCAATCAGCCGGTCTGCCTTGCGCATGTTGATGGCGGCAATCCCGTTCCGACGCGGGTTCCCGTACTCCGACAGTACCGTTTTCTTGATCATCCCTTTCTCCGTCACCATCACGACATAGTGTTCATCGTCAAACTCCTGCACGTTCAAGAACGCGGTAATGTTCTCTTCGACAGTTTTTTGGATAAGATTAACGACGGACCGCCCGCGCGACATACGTCCCGCCTCCGGAAGCTCGTGCACCTTAAGCCAGTAGCATCGTCCAGCGTCGGTAAAGAAGAGCAGGTGGTCGCGCGTGGAAGCGATGAATATGTGCTCGATAAAGTCATCCTCGCGCGCCGCCACAGCTGTGACTCCCCTCCCGCCACGTCCCTGCCGTCGGTATCCACTCACCGGATAGCGCTTGATGAACCCCCCGTGGCTGATGGTAATAACCATGTCCTCTTCGGCGATGAGGTCCTCGATGCTGAACTCCTCTGCCTGCTTCACGATCTTGGTGCGCCGTTCGTCGCCGTACTTTTTCTTCAGGTCGACAAGCTCTCCCTTGATGATTTCCATTCGCCATGTCTTATTCGCCAGAATCCCTCTTAACCTCTCCATCAGTTTGATCGTTTCCTTGTATTCGTCCTCGACCTTCTGCCGCTCAAGACCGGTAAGCTTCTGCAGCCGCATTTCGAGGATCGCCTTCGCCTGCACTTCGGAGAGCTTGAAGCGACTCACCAACCCCGTCTTTGCCGTGTCGGGGTCTTTTGACTTCTTGATCAATCGAATGATTGCATCGATGCTGTCAAGCGCGACCTTATAGCCTTCGAGGATGTGTGCGCGCTTCTCGGCCTCCTCGAGTTCAAATTTCGTCCGCCGCACCACAACCTCGTGACGGTACTCGATGAAGTGCTGCATCGCCTCCTTCAGTGTCAGCACCTTCGGCACACCGTTCACGAGTGCAAGCATGTTTACGCCGAACGTTGTCTGCATCTGGGTATGCTTGTAGAGGTTGTTCAGCACCACTTCCGGAGTGGAGTCGCGCTTCAACTCGACGACTATCCGCATCCCGTCACGGTCAGATTCATCACGGATGTCCGATATATCCTCGATCTTCTTCTCACGCACCAAGTTGGCTATGTGTTCGATGAGCGCTGCTTTGTTGACCTGGTAGGGAATTTCAGTCACGACGATCCTCATCCGGTCGTTCCGACCAGTTTCAATGATCGCCCGCGCTCGCACAAGGATTCGACCTCTCCCCGTCTCGAAAGCCTCCTTCACTCCTTCGTAACCGTAGATGATGCCCCCGGTCGGAAAATCTGGGGCTTTTACATATTTCATGAGCTTCTTCGAATCGAGGCTCACATTGTCGATCAGCGCGAGGAGTCCATCGACAACCTCGTTGAGGTTATGCGGAGGGATGTTCGTTGCCATGCCGACTGCAATTCCGCTCGAGCCGTTCACAAGGAGGTTCGGAAACAGAGCAGGCAAGATGGAGGGTTCAGTTAGCGTATCGTCAAAATTCGGGACGAGGTTGACTGTGTTCTTCTCAATATCCCGCAGCATCTCCTCAGCGATGCGACCAAGCCGAACTTCGGTGTATCGCATGGCCGCAGGCGCATCACCGTCGACCGAGCCAAAATTTCCCTGACCGTCGATAAGCGGATACCGGAGTGAGAAACCCTGCACCATACGGACCATCGTGTCGTAGACGGCCACGTCCCCATGGGGGTGGTACTTTCCGAGCACTTCTCCGACGATGCGTGCGCTCTTCTTGTACGGCCGGTTGCTCGCGACGCCAAGCTCGTACATGCCATACAGCACGCGCCGATGGACTGGCTTCAGCCCGTCACGAACATCGGGTAGAGCTCGCGCCACGATCACGCTCATCGCGTAATCGATGTACGAGCTCTTCATCTCCTCTTCAATGTCGACGGGAATTACCTTCTCGGTGATAGTTGCCATAACCTTACTAGAGTTTTCCGCCGGGGTGTCTCATCAATCGTTTCTGGAGCTTCGATGAAAAGATCGGCATCCCTTGGTATCCTATTATCGTCTTTTTCAAGCGCAAGGATGCCAGGTCTGTACTTTTCCGCCCGCCTTGTCATTATCAGTGTATCATGCCAACCAAATTTGCGAAATCAAACGTCAAGATTCCGCACGTACTTTGCGTTCTTCTCGATGAACTCCTTCCGCGGCTCCACCTCTTTGCCCATGAGCGTCGAGAATGTCTTCGCGGCCTCTGCTGCGTTCTCCAGCGTCACGAGCAGGATCGTCCGTGTCTCTGGATTCATTGTCGTAGCCCAGAGCGTCTCCGGATTCATCTCACCAAGGCCCTTGTATCGCGACACAACTATGCCCCGATCACCCGTCGAAATCACCTCTTCCGCATCTGCCGTTTCCTGAGCTTGCCCCTTCAATTTCGCTTTCTTTCTGTCTTTCAGAGTCCGCAATCGCTTGATAATCTCTTCCTTCCCTTCATCGTCGAAGGCGTAGTGCTCCTCCTTTCCTTTTTTAATCCGATAGAGCGGAGGTTGAGCGATGTAAACCTTGCCGAGCTCAATCAAGGACTGCATGTGTCGGAAAAAGAACGTCAGCAAGAGAGTGCGAATGTGCGACCCATCGACGTCCGCGTCGGTCATGATGATCACCTTTCCGTACCGAAGCTCCGCCGGGTCGAAATCCTCACTACCAATGCCAGTGCCGAGTGCCGTCACAATCGCTGTGATTTCGTCGTTTTCCAGAATCTTGTGAAGGCGCGCCTTCTCCACGTTCAGGATCTTTCCCTTGACTGGCAGAATTGCCTGGAACTGGCGGTCGCGGCCCTGCTTTGCACTGCCGCCCGCGGAATCACCTTCCACAATGTAGATCTCGCAGTGCTCGGGGTCTGTGATTGTGCAGTCGGCCAGTTTCCCCGGAAGATTGGATGACTCCAGCGCGCTTTTCCGCCGTGTCAGGTCGCGAGCTTTTCGCGCGGTCTCCCGCGCTTCAGCAGCGCGCAAGCACTTTTCAATGAACTTCCGCGCATCACCTGGGTTCTCATCGAGCCAGGTCGCAAGCTGATCACCGACAATCGTCTCCACGATGCTCTTCGTCTCACTGTTCCCGAGCTTCGTCTTCGTCTGTCCCTCGAACTGCGGTTCCGGCACCTTGACGCTGAGGACAGCCGTAAGGCCTTCGCGGAAATCTTCCCCTGTCAGCTGGATCTTATCGCTCTTGATCAGCTCATTCTTGTAGCCATAGTTGTTGAGTGTTCGGGTGAATGCGGTCCGGAACCCCACGAGATGCGTTCCACCCTCATGCGTGTTGATGTTGTTGACGTAGCTGAAAACGTTCTCGTTGTATCCATCGTTGTATTGGAACGCGATCTCGACGATCGTGTTCTCCCGTTCACCCTTGATGAACACAGGACTTTTCTGGACCGGCGCGACGGTGGAGTCGATGTAGCGCACGAACTCAACAAGGCCGCCCTCGTAGTGATATGTCTCTTCACGGCCCGATTTGACTTCGACGATTTTGAGTGAAACATCCTTGTTGAGGAAAGCAAGCTCTCGAAGCCGCTCCGCGATCGTGTCAAACTTGAATTCCCTATTCTTGAAAATCTTCTCGTCCGCTAGGAATGTCACCTTGGTGCCCACCTTCTGGCCCTGGACCTTGCCCCTTACTCTCACGGGCTCCACAGGCTCTCCACGCCGGTATTTCTGATACCAGACCTTGCTATCGCGGTACACCTCCACTTCAAGCCACTCGGAAAGCGCATTCACAACCGAAACACCAACACCGTGCAAGCCTCCGGACACCTTGTATGTCTGCTTGTCGAACTTGCCGCCTGCATGGAGAACCGTCATAACGACTTCCAGTGCAGATCGACCCTCTTCCGGATGGATGTCAACAGGGATTCCGCGCCCATCGTCCTCGACGCTCACCGGGCCGTCCTTCTCGAGGGTCACGACAATGTTTCTGCAGAATCCGCCGAGTGCTTCGTCGATGCTATTGTCAATGACCTCATAGACCAGATGATGAAGACCGCGCGCGCTCACATCGCCGATATACATCGCAGGCCGATGCCGGACCGCCTGCAGACCCTTCAGCACCGTGATCTTCTCTGCGCCGTAGTCCTCACCGTCGTCCTGGCGCTTCTTCGGAAGGTTGCCTTTCAGCCTCTGCCCCGTTTTCTCTCGAATGATTTCCGGCACAGCGTTCGACGTCGCTTTTACCTCTTCTTTTCTCCTCTTTGTTCCGGTTTTTCCCATACAGATCCCCTAGGAGTACTCCTTAGCTGTTACCGAAAAATGATGTCCTTCACGACTTCGTGCTTCATCACTGCGTTGATCTGCTTGAGAATGTCCCTCTTCCGCAGTGTCAACTCATTCCTCCACGTTGGCCTGTCAACGTTGACGTAGAGCTTGCCATTTTCGATCCTCATCGCCTCGGCCCGACGCGCAATCCTCTCCCCGACAATCTCTGACCACTGCTGGACGATCCGTTCTTGATCGTAGCGCTTCTTTAGCCCAAGGTCGTCGATGAGCCTCTGGATGATGGCCGCAACCGACTCAGGCTTCGGTCTCCTCATAACGGATGATTCCCCCGCTGAGACGAATTTCCTTCCAGTCTTCCTCGCCGTCAATCAATTCCTTGAAGCGCACATGGTATCGGTACTCGTGATGAATGTTTGCCCCAACTTGTCCAGAACCCCCAGCAGCCTTCGGGATCTTTCCAGGTCTAACTCACCGAACACATCATCGAGCAACACGAGAGGCTTTTCACCCAGGACCCCTTGCAGGTAGAGAAATTCTGCAAGCTTCAGAGCAATCAAAAACGTCTTATGCTGACCCTGCGAAGCATAGCGCCGGATGTCAAGCCCATTGATCCGCAGATGGAAATCATCGCGATGGGGACCCACCAACGTCGAACCGAATTTCCTCTCTTCCTCTACCCGCTCACCAAGCTCGAGTTGAAGGAGTTGCCCGATCTCTTCCGCCGTCAAACTCCGGTCAACCTCCTCGAATGGCACATAGGACAGCGCTGGTTCCTCGTCGAGCCCCATGAGCCAGCCGTATGTTTCCATGATGTGATTTCGAAATTCGCCAACAAACTGCAGACGCTGGGCAACGAGGCGGCTTCTGTACCTGACTAATTGCTCATTCCAGGATTCCAAGGCCTCGGGGCTCACTGAGCGTCCGGCCAAGCCATTCGACAGCACTCTGTTCCGCTGCTTCACGACCTTGCGGTACTCGACGAGATCTGCACAATATCCCGCGCTCGCTTGGCAAATAACCAGGTCGACAAACCTTCGTCGTTCCGCAGGAGCTCCCCGCGTAATGCCACCCTGTTCGGGCCAGAGAATCACAGCCGGATACTTCCCGATCATCGATGACAGTCAGTCGACTCGCCCTCCGTTGACTCGCAAAAGCTTCTCCCTTCTGATGCCATCGAACCTCACATGAACGACGCTCTTTACTCCGCTGTCCGTCCGGAACTTTCCTTCGACTACAAAATAATCCTTCCCGATGGACAGAACAACCGCATCGCTGTCCGCGCTGAAACTCCTCGTCAGCGCCAGAAAGGATATCGCCTCGAGCACACTTGTCTTGCCGGCCCTGTTCGGTCCGACGATGAGGTTTGCGCGTGGAGCCCACGCAAACACAGAATGCTCGTGATTGCGGAAGTTCTCGTAGGCTCGCTCTAAGGATTCAACCGAACAGGCATCACAAGCATCAAGAACTCTTCCTGCTCTCTCTGCGATCCAGGCTGAACGAGCGCAGCGCGCGTCGACTCGCTGAACAGGAACAGCGCTTCGTCAGTATCGATGTGCGACAGAACATCAACGAGGTAAGCCGCGTTAAATCCGATCTCGAGCGGCTCGTAGTCATACTGGCACATCATCACTTCCCGCGCCTCTCCGCCGAAGTCGATATCCTCAGCGGAAAGCTTCAGCTCGTTTTTCTTCAACGAGAGTCGAACCTGGTGTGTAGTGAGACTCGAATACAGTGAGACCCGCCGGACCGATGCCAGCATGTCGTTCCTGTTGATCACCATTCGCTTGTCGTTGTCCTTTGGAATCACGCTCTCGTAGTTAGGATACTTCTCCTCGATTAAGCGCGAGATGAGCGTCGTGTTCCCGAACCGAAACATTACATGGGAATCATTGAGGAAAACGGTGAATGCCGATTCATCCGACGATTTCGCAATGATGCTGAGCGCCTTTCCCGGTATCACGATGTCTTTCTCCCCATTTTTCAGGGGACTCTTCCGCTGGCTTAGCTTCACCAAGCGATGCCCGTCTGTCGAGACAGCACACAGCTCGTCCTTCTTCATCTGAAATAACACTCCCATCATTGCCGGCCGGAGCTCATCCGTACTCACCGCAAACACTGTTTTACTGATCATTCGGCGCAGTATCTCTGCCGGCAACGTGATCTGTTCGTCCCCTTTAATCTGAGGTACGCTCGGGAACTCCTCGCTCGATTCACCAGTCAGTCGATACTCACCGGTCTCCGTCACGATCGTGACTTTGTTTGAAGGATCTGCAGTCAGCGTCACCTGCGTCTCCGGGAGTGCACGTACTGTCTCGACCACCCGACGCGCCGGCACTGCAATCTTGCCGTCTTCGATACCCTTGACCTTGGTCGTGACCGACAGTGAAAGCTCGAGATCTGTCGCAGTAATCTTCAACTCGTCGCCTTCAAGCTCGAGCAGGAGATTTTCTAGGATAGGGAGTGTTGATTTCGATGGAACTACTCCACTTGTTTTGGAGAGTGCTTTTTGAAGTTCAGTGCTCGAAACGGTGAATTTCATCCGTTACCTCCTGTCTGGCCAGTTTGAAAAATCTAACCTTGAAATTTACGAATTTCATCCCCCAAATTCAAGCGCCGAAACTTGCTAACTCCAATATTTTCCAACATGTTATCCCTCCTGGCACTTCATCTTTAGCCTCCCATCACCCCAGACCACATTTATTATCCAGTCTGGACTGAATGTTGTTCTTCACAAGCATTCAGTTTCTATTCTCGCAGAGCTTTTAACTCCCCAAACATCTTATTCACCGATCACATTTGCCTCCTCCCAGCCGTTTGCTAACACACAGCAAGCCAAGACCACTTGCATTCTTTGAGAACAATATTGTACCGGCGAGTTTTGAACCAAACCACTTCATTATTGTTATAAGCCTTATAAAATGAAAAAGATTAGTATTACTATTAGACCCGTGAGTATGTTAATAACTGTTTAATATTCGCGGATTTGACCGTAATGGTGGGAAATTTGTGTTCCTCATATAGCTAAAGAGTCTGGATAATGGTCTTACTTTCCCACATCCGGATTGTGATTCCGATACGACAGGATTGTGAAATCAAGTTGTGAACAGTGTTTCTGGATCCTATTCACAACGTGTCAACAAGATACTGAGGGAGAAAACAAAGCCCAACCTTGGAAGGATGGGCTTCGCGTGGAAATGGATGAGCGCAAGCGGGTTAATGGTAGAGCTGCAACCGTTTTTTGATGTCCTGGACGGTACGACTATAGCGTTCGTCCGTTTTCATCAGATCTTCAACGGACTGGTATGCATGGATGACCGTGCTATGGTCGCGTCCCCCAAAATGGAGGCCAATCGTTTTCAAGGAAGAGTTTGTCAGTTCTTTTGCGATGTACATGGCGATCTGTCGCGCGATTACGACTTCTTGTTTCCTGGTTTTTGCGCGAATGAGATCCTCGGGCGTGCCGAAATATTCGGAGACGGTGCGTTGAATATCTTCGATTGTCACATGGGCGCGGATGTCTCCGACAACGGTCTTCACGACGTGACGCGCAAGGTCGAGGGTGATCTCTTCGTTCTTGAGCGACGCGTGTGCCAGCAAGCCGATCAGGCAGCCTTCCAGTTCACGAATGTTGGAAGTCACGTGCGTTGCGATAAATTCGATGACGTCTTGCGGTAATTCAACGCCGTCATCCTCGGCTTTCTTCTGGAGGATGGCGATCCGGGTCTCGAGTTCAGGAGGCTGAATATCAGCGGTCAAGCCCCACTGGAATCGGGAAACGAGACGCTCGTCGAGGCCTTTCAGCTCCTTTGGCGAGCGATCACACGAGAGGACGATCTGCTTCCCGAATTGGTGGAGAGTGTTGAACGTATGGAAGAAAATCTCCTGTGTTTTTTCCTTGCCGGCGAAGAACTGTATGTCATCGACGATCAGCAAGTTGATACTACGGTAAAAACTGGAGAACTCGCTGATGCGGTCGCTCTGGATTGCATCGACGAATTCGATCGTAAATTTCTCGCTGGACACGTAGAAAACTTTGTCCGCGCGTTGATGGTTTAGAGCATGGCTCCCGATGGCCTGGATCAGGTGAGTTTTGCCGAGTCCGACGCCGCCGTAGATCACGAGCGGGTTAAAGGATGTTCCACCTGGGTTATTGGCGACTGCAACCGCAGCAGCGCGCGCGAGCTGATTACTGTCTCCTTTGATGAAGTTCTCAAATGTGTAGCGGGCGTTCAGGAAACTCCCGGTCGCTCTCCCGGCGAGCGCTGCAGGTGTTGGTGAAGTTGCCGGCGGGAGGGAATCCTTATGATATGTCGGCGGTGGACCGAGTACCTGTTTGGCAGATGGAATCGTGATCGCGTGTCTCGTAAGTTCGTCCGGGCCATCCTCTACCAGAACGGAGTACACGAGTCGGGCGTTTTCGCCGATGACCTCAGCAAGTGTCCTGTTGATGAGGGAGTAATAGTGCTCCTCCAGCCATTCGTAGAAGAATTGACTTGGTACTCGAATCGTGAGCTTATTATCCTCCAGTTTCAGTGGAACGGTTGATTCAAACCAAGTCTTAAAAGTTTGCTGGTTGATATTGTCTTTGATAATCGCTAGACATCGCGACCACACCTGCTTGACTTGGTTTTCATTGAGTTGCTCGACCTTCCCGACTGCATCCAGTGCGGCATTCTCTTCTAGTTTCATGCTTTTGTCTCGGCTGAAAAACGTGAAAAAAGAGTCCCCACACCTGCAAACAACTTATTCACATGGGCAGCGCCATTGCCCTCGCTTGACCACTCTATGGCCAAATGGGAACTGACAACGTGGACACCCCTTGTTCACGAGAGCAAGTTATCTCTAACCTCTTAAACAATCTAGGGTTATGGGAGGAGGCTGAGCGGTTATCCACAAGGTATTGGCGGCGCGTGAAGGCCAACCGGCACGTCAAAACTGCACCTTGAACAAGGCCCAAAAAGTAAGTAACATTTTATCAACAAACGATTTATGCCGTAATTCATACAGATTATACAAAGTTTCGGGTGTGTAGGCAAGGGAAAAATTTTTGTTTTTTTCGGTTTGAGTTGTATTTGTGGCACATTTTTTATATGTTGAATGTCGTTCGGCGAGAGGATTGCTGCTAGAGCAAACCTCTTTTTTTTCGTCAAGGGAGTATTCAGTAGGAGATGCATATCACAGATGAAGCCGACGTATCAACCGAGCATCCGGAAGCGAAAAAATACACACGGCTTTCGTGCGCGCATGAAATCGAAGAGCGGCCGGAGAGTGGTGGCGCAGCGCAGAGCGAAGGGTCGTTGGAAGTTAACGGTCAGCGACGAACGATAATCAACCGGCGAACGATTCCTATGTCGGCGGAGGTTCTCAAGTCGCACGGCACCGGGAGGACTCTCAAGAAGCATGAAATCCTTCGCGGGCATAGACAATTTGACCGTGCGATAACAGGGGGGAAATCGCTCTTCGGAGAGCTTCTGCGCTGCTTCGTTTCTCCTTCGGGCTTTGGAGGAGATCTCGGGCGAGACATGGTGAAGATCGGGTTCGCCGTTAGCCGGAAGATCCGAAAATCCAGCGTGCGAAATCGACTCAAGCGGATAATGCGGGAAGTCTATCGGATGCACAAGGAGCGGCTGCATCAGCTCGCGATACGGAATTCTCAGCGACTTGAGCTCGTGCTGGTGTTCAGGGGAAACACTGACAGCGACCCCAAGAAAGTTCCATACGAACTCATCGAAAAGGATTTTCTGCGCATCGTCGATCGACTCGAGCGCGGCTTGGACGGAGCGGGATTCGTATGACTACTGTTGCCATCTCTTTCATCAAATTCTATCAACGTTTTCTCTCGCCGCTACTTCCTCCGAATAGCTGTCGGTTCTACCCCACGTGCTCATCCTACTCGTTGGAAGCGTTCTCAAAGCGCGGTTTCCTGCTGGGGATGTGGCTGACGGCAAAACGAGTCGGTCGTTGCCTTCCTTTTCATCCAGGTGGATTTGATCCCGTGCCGTGAGCGTTGATACAATGGAGGTCTGATGGGTAAGCCAGAAACGATCGGGTTTGTTTTGATCGCAGTCGTACTGATACTCTGGATGTTCCTGAACGCTCCGGAGCCTCCACCTCCTTCTACTATGCGGCCCGATACGGTAGGTGTGTCGCCGCCGGACACAAAGAGACTAGCCGGGACACCAGTGCCGAGGAGAGAGATGGAGACTCCTAGCCAGCTCGATACACTCGGTCGATGGTTCGGTCACCTCGTGATGGGTGAGGAGAAGATTGTTCGGATCGAGACGGACCTGTACGTTGCTGAGGTGACGACGAAGGGAGGAGTCATCAGGAAATTCGAGTTGAAAGAATACAAGGCATGGGACGGAGACGACGTTCAGCTTGTGGACGAAGTACTGGGCGGTGACCTCAGCTATTTGTTTACGACCTCTGACGGCAAGATCGTGAACACGAGGAACTTGTACTATACACTGGAGGTTCCAACGTGGTTCTCAGTGAGACTACAAGCGGAAGATTCGGTGGCGGTCAAGCTTATCCTGCCTGTAGCCGAGGGAAGCTGGATGGAAAAAACCTTCATTTTTAAGAACGGTTTGTATTCGTTCGACGTGGAGACAAAGTTCGTCGGCATGGAGCAGATCATCTCGAATTTTGAGTACCAGGTGGTGTGGTCAGGAGGACTTCGACTCACGGAGTCCAGAAGTGTGGATGAGGCCGAGTATGCGGCTGCCTTCGTGTACATCGGTCGTGAGTTGGAAGAGCTGGACGCAGCAGATATCGGGGAGGAGGTGAAGTCGGAGGATTACACCGGTGCAACCGACTGGGTGGCTGTCCGGAACAAGTACTTCGCCGTAGCACTCATTCCGCAGGGACGGAAAGGTTCCGGGGCCTACCTTGCCGGTACGCGAACCCGTTTGCCCGACGGTGGAGACAAGGAGAATTATACGGTTGCGCTCAAAATGCCGTTCAAGGGGAGGGAAGACTGGCACTCGCGGCTGACGGTCTTCCTAGGACCACTGCAGCTTGGTATTGTCAAGAGTTACGGTGTTGAGCTTGACCGGATCATGAGCCTGGGCTGGGTCTGGATCCGGCCGATTTCCGTTTACTTTATCATTCCGCTGTTCACCTTCCTGCATTCGTTCATCCCGAACTACGGGCTGGTCATCATCGTTTTCTCGATCGTCATCAAAGTGCTTCTGTATCCTCTGACGCGGACGAGTATGCGCTCGATGCAGAAAATGCAGTCGCTCCAGCCGATGATGACCGAGATCCGGGAGAAGTACAAGGACAATCCGCAGAAGATGAACGAAGCGACGATGAGGCTGTACAAGGATTACGGGGTGAATCCAGCTGGTGGTTGTTTGCCGCTCTTGCTCCAGATGCCGATCTTGTACGCGCTCTGGTCGGTATTCCGCTCCACCATTGAGCTTCGACAGGCTGACTTCTTCTTGTGGATTACGGACCTTTCTGTTCCGGACGTTATTGCTCAACTTGGCGTCAGCATTCCTCTCCTTGGTTCACACATTAGTGGGCTCGCGTTCCTGATGGGTGCCACGATGTTCATCCAGCAAAAAATGACGATGAAAGACCCAAAGCAGAAGATGATGGTCTGGATGATGCCGGTGTTTTTGACCTTGTTGTTTAACAATTTCCCGTCGGGTCTGAACCTTTACTATTTTATGTTCAATCTTCTTTCAATTGCACAGCAGATGTGGTTGACCAAACAGCACAAAGGGGAGCCGCTGCAGAAAGTGGTGCCGAAGAAAAAATCCGGTGGCTTGTTCAGTCGAATGGGGAATCAGTTACAGCTGTCGAAGATGAGCAAGCGGATGCGGAGGTGAAAAAGCGGGCGCTCAGAATTATCCAGCTCTTATTACTAAGCCTCCAAGCGTCAATCCCGCCTTGAATAGGTCAATAGGAGTTCCAAATCGCGCAGCGCAATCCTCAGTATTACCGAGGTGAACGCAATGGTTGCGAACCCTTTATCTAAGCAAAATTAGCCACTTCGTCTTCGCAAACCTTTGTGCTAAGTTTAAGGAAGCACGCCGGCCTCTTACCTATAAGAAAATACGTTGCTCGCAAACTGACCAGCATCCTGTCCTGCTCCTTATCTTCCCGTAGCTGTTCCCTCGGGAGCTTCGTATGCGATTCACTCCCTTGATGGGATCAAGATGAGCTCCTCCTGCGGCGGGATCAGATACTCCGCGCCCTCGTCCGTGATGACCGCCATTTCCTCAACTGAGATCGTCTTCGATGCACTCCCCTCCTCATGATCGACTTGCCAGCTGAAAAATCCGTCAAATGCAAACGTCTGTCCGGGCCGCAGAATTCGTAACGCGTTCCCCGAAGGTTCGCGTTGCGTCCGAGCACCGCCAAGGCTTGGGCCTACGTCGTGGGCCCAGTATCCAACGGGATGTCCAGTACTCCACATGACAGCCAACGAGCCAACGTTCCGCATCCAGTTTCGCTGGGCCTTGTCGACATCGTAGCCGCGGACACCCGGTTTCATCGCTTGGAGTGCAATGCGGCTGCCATTCCGTGCCTTCTCCCATTTCTGGAGTGCTTCTGCCGGCGGCTTGGTTTCACCGGGAGCGAGGACGTATGCAAACCGTTGGATGTCTGTGCACCACACTCCATAGACTTTGATTCCAAAATCGGTTTGAATAAAATCACCCGCGCGGATGACTCGATCGGTCGCATGCGAGTGACCGCGGTCGATACCGGAGTTGACGTTCGGGTTCTGTTCGGGTGCCCACGCATCTTCCACTCGGAGTTCGCGCATCCGGTTCTTGAGATATCGAGCGACGTCGGAATCTTTCGTTTTCCCCGGAACCACCGTTTTATATGCCTCGAGTTCGAGCTGCTCAGTCAGCACGGCAGCTTTGCGCAGGATTTCTACCTCCTCAGGAAGCTTTACTGAGAGCCATTCGACGACGAGCTCCTCAGCCGAGACTAATCGCTTCGTTAAGTCAGGTCCGATTGCCTTCTCCAGCTGTAGTCGTTGGGTATACGAGAGGCCGTCTGCCACGGCTCGCGACGACGAGTTGATCCCGATCTTTTGTGCATTGACTGCTCGAAGTTGCTCTGCAACCAATTGCCCCACGTTTCCCCTACGATCCGAGACAATTACAGTGTCGTGCAAGCCAATGTCTTTCAGGGCGGTAGCCTCACCGACGGGAGAAATGGCGACCGATTTCACACGACCGCTTTGCAGGAAAAACAGGAAGGCGGCCGTACCACCAGCATTTTCGCCACCGACGTGCAGGGCGAGGGGATCATTGTTGTTCTCACGACAGATGATCACCCATGCATCGATCCCCGCCCGCTCCATCGCTTGTGGGAGTAGTTTTTCAATCCGTGCCTTTCGTATTTCAGGCCAAGGATTATTGCGGGGATCGAATTGTTGGGTGAACGCTGGTTGCGAGCAGATTATGCTGCAAGCGGCAACGATTACTGCTATTCCTACGAAAGCGGTTTTCATCGCTGCGCAAGCGATCGACGTTTGCCGCGAGTCCATGAGCTTCCCCGAAGGGAGGCGAGCTTGCCGAACAACGTTAGAAACGGTTAAAAAAAGTCGCATGGAAGTTTCTCCCAAATTTAGCTTCTTACTGGTAAGAGGCAATATGGAGCTGCTAACGGATGGATTTTTCGGAGCCTTGCAGTAAGTGAGTATCTCTGATCACTTGGGGTTTGAGGACACGGATGGAGAAAAACCCCGTTACTCGCAGGCCAAATGAAGCGGTAGCAATAGATTGTCCCCTTTTTCAGACTTGAAAGAATTTTTTTCCCGGCGGTACTCATGAGGACTACCCGGAACGGTGTTGCGAGAATAGAAACGGGTCAGCTGCAGATCGTATTCTCTCACAACCGAGATACTGGTTTGAGTCCAGGAAAGGTGGATACGGCTTTCAGCCAACACTCCCTCTATAGGCATGTGTGTTGGCTGTCCTATTGCGGTGCGTTCGAAGATACAATAGGGATCAGAACCTCAATGGGTCATTTGAGCAAGCTGTCCATTTTCTCCGTTATATTTCTTATATCTTCAGGAGACATTTTTTGCAAGGCGTCCTTGTGAACTTGTTCCGCATGGGCAAACGCGGCCTTTTTCACTTCCTCGGCCGTTTCTTCTTTTGCAACAAAGTCGCAATCAAAAGAGCCGACAGCGCGACATGATAGAGTTTTCATATTTAGGCTCCTTTCTTCATGGACGTTGGTATCAATCTGTTCTTGAAGTTACGAAGGAAAAGTTCGTGAGGTAAAACACAGGCCAAAGACAGTCGAATGTCAGGTATTGCCGTGCGAGCAGAACACTGGTTGAATCATGCTATCTCTACCCTTTCACGAGACCGATTCGATCGCCCTCGGGATCAGTGAACAGCGCGAACGTCACGACGTTCGGAATCTCTGTCGGCGGTATGACGACCTTGCCACCGAGCTTTTCCGCCCTATTGAGGTACCCCTGCAAATCATCGACCTGCACGTAGAAGGTTACGTATGGTTTCTTATCCTCACCGGTTGGTCCTATTCCGCCATTGATTCCGCCCTCGCCGCCGGTGTTCGCTAGTCCGTAGTTCATCAGGTTGTTGGAATCGATCTTCCAGTCAAACAGTTTGGAGTAGAAGTCCTGCAGCATCTTAGTATCATTCCCTCCGATCTTCCAATGAACGACAGGTTTGCCTATAGTTTCCTCCTATTACGGGTTAGATTCGATTTTCTTTCTGGCGACTTGCAGGAAATCTTACAGTAGCGCCAGAGGTTTCTCCGTGTGGTGGCAATGGGACTACAACTGGTGCACGGGAGCGGTCCGCATCACACGGTCTACCCCGTAGATGCGGGGATATTCTTGTTACTTCTTCCGCTCGAATTCGAACTTCCAAGGAGATTCCTTGCCGTCTTCGAGAAAGGTCCACTCTTGCGTAATGTGATTGTCGTCGGCGAAGGTGACGACAAGCCCGCGCATGTGTCCGTCAGATGGATTCGCGAGGTTCGTGGCATCCACGAAGGAAAAGTCAATCTTGTTGACCTTGCTGGCCATGGGCTTCGCACGCATCCGGGGTTGGTTCTGGGCCGAACAGTAATGTGTCATCATCAAGTTGTCGCCGTCAAGATGATAGACGGTGATCATGCTTGGACGATCTCCTCCGGGCTCCATGGTTTCCACCAAAGCCGATCCGCCTGAGAATAACTGGTAGGTTAGTCGAAGCGGTGTTCCCTCGGGATTCTTGCCCTGCCATTCACCAATGAGAGATTTCAACTTGTCGAATCCCGGTTCGGCCTTGCTCTGAGCAAGAGCGGGACGTACGTGCAACAAGATGAGCACGACGAAGCAGAGAAATATTGTGTGTCGCTTCATAGTTTAGTTTCCTCCTGTGATGTAGTTGAATTTGAGTTTCTAGTGCGCCAGATTGCTTAAGTTGACACCAACTTGGCGAGCCGGCCGAGGCATCCAGTCCAACCTTTGTTGTGGTCGTCGCGTGATTTTTCGTCAGGGAAGAGATCATGTGTAAGAATGATCTCGGTGGAACCTCCCAAGTCGCGGAATTCAACGGTGACGAGCGTCTCTCCGATGTTCGCGTCCGGATTTTCCCAGGACCATGTGAATACGAGCTTCTCCGGGACTCGGATTTCACGAAACGTGCCGAACGCAACGTAGGGAACATCCGTGTTAGGTGGCTTCATGCCGAAACGATAATTTCCCCCGATTCTCAAGTCCACCTGGGCGATGGGCATAGAATACTCGTCTGTCGGAGCGAACCATTTTTTCAATTCTGTGGGCTCTGTCCATGTACGGAATACTCTCTCCCGCGGGGCTGCGAAGGTCCGCTTGAGCTGGAGACTGGTCTGTATCTTGGCATTCGCCTTGGCCATCAGGGTTTCTCTTTTTTGTTGGATTTATCTAGATACTCAGCAAGAGCCTCAAATTGACCTTCCCAGAAACGTCGATAGCATTCAATTGCTAATTTGAAAAAAGTTTATTCCCCGGGGTGTAGAATTCAGGTGGGGGACGTCGTTTTGCCGTGATCGAATACGTATACGTCAGGTGTGCGTGGAAGTTTGATTTTCGGGCGTTTTTTTGATAGATTTTTTTTGGCTTGTTTGTTCAATCAGGAAAATCGGTGCGATGAAATCACAGGATGATGTCATTGCCGCGATCGCGACGCCGATCGGTGAAGGCGGGATTTCGGTGATTCGTCTGAGCGGCAATGGTGCGTTCGAGGTCGCCGACCGCGGATTTCGGGGTAAGGTGCGACTTTCCGAGGCGCGGACGCATACAGCGCATTTCGGGCATATGATCGACCAGTCGGGCGAGGTGCTGGACGAGGTGGTTGCAGTGGTGTTTCGTGGACCGCATTCCTACACGGCAGAGGACGTTGTGGAGCTAAGCTGTCACGGTGGGCTATGGATTACGCGGACGGTCTTGGATGCTGTTATTGCAAACGGCGGGCGGCTTGCTGAACCGGGGGAGTTCACCAAGCGTGCATTCTTGAACGGTCGCATTGACCTTTCCCAAGCGGAGGCGGTTGCGGATCTCATTCGGGCACGCACCGACTTGGCACATCGATCATCCCTGCACCAGCTTGAGGGAAAGTTATCAGAAAGCATTAACGTGGTCCGGAACGAACTGATCGAAATGTGCGGGCTGTTAGAGTTGGAGCTGGATTTCGTCGAGGAGGACATCGAGTTCTTGGATAAGCCGACGCTCGCGCGGAGGTTATCCTCCGTTATTGTAAAGATTGACCTCTTAATCCAGTCCTATTCATTCGGCAAGGTGTGCCGCGAGGGCATCAAAGTGGTGCTCTCCGGTAACACAAACGTTGGAAAATCAAGCCTTCTGAACGCACTGCTCAACGAGAACCGCGCTATCGTGACGGAGATACCAGGCACGACTCGTGATGTGATTGAGGAGAACCTCAATATTGACGGAGTTTTGTTTCGGGTTGTCGATACCGCCGGCCTTCGGGAAACGGTCGATATCGTTGAACAGGAAGGGGTAAGGCGGTCAGAAAATCAGATCTTGAGCTGCGACATTCTCGTGTTGGTATTCGATGCCTCACAGCCTGTCGGCGAACCTGACCGTGTACTCATTGAGCGAATTCTGGGCAAGATCGACAGTAAACAAACAGGCTGCTTGGTTGTGCAAAACAAAATGGATCTGGTCTCGAACGGCCAGTCCGACGGGGTATTGCAGTTCCTCAGCCGATATCGACGGGTGAACATCTCAGCTCTCACAGGAATGGGCCTCGACGATGTTCGCCGGGAGTTCGTCAAACTAGCTCTTGGCGGCAGAACCGACAGCTCTGAAGGGACCGTCACAGTCACGAACAGCCGGCATAAGCAAGCGCTCGAGAAAGCCAGAGATCATCTCAGGCTAGCCCTTCGATCGATCGAAGAGAGACAGAGTGGGGAGTTTGTTGCAGTAGACCTACGGTCTGCTCTCGATTTTCTCGGTGAAATTGTAGGGACAGTGACTACAGAGGACATTTTGAACTCGATCTTTTCAAAATTCTGCATCGGGAAGTAAGTAAGTTTACATAACACCGAGGTTTCACGTGAAACTCGCTTTCGACGGGTATGGAATCAAACGACCATACATACTATGACGTTGTCGTTGTGGGTGCTGGGCACGCCGGCATTGAAGCCTGTCTGGCGACGGCGCGAATGGGCTGCAGTACCCTCCTGATGACCATGGACAAGAAGGCCATCGGGAGAATGTCGTGCAATCCGGCCATCGGAGGTACCGCGAAAGGGCACCTGGTTCGTGAGGTCGACGCACTGGGCGGAGAAATGGGGAAAATCGCCGATGCGACTGGCATCCACTTCCGAATGCTGAATAAATCGAAGGGTCCGGCAGTATGGTCACCACGGTGTCAGAACGACCGTCAGTGGTACGCCGAGGAGGCAAGAAGGCGTGTCGAATCGCAGGAAGGCCTTGTGATACTGGAAGATGCTATTGTTGAAATCTGCAGTGAATCCGACGGTATCCCGAGGCGGCGAAAGCTAACCGGGGTCAAAACCTCGAAAGGCGCTTTTGTTCGATGTAAAGCGCTCATTATTTGCGCGGGGACCTTCCTGCGCGCACTGATGCACACGGGATTGAATAGCAGTGCCGGTGGAAGATACGGAGAGCCGGCCTCCGGTGGCCTGACCGAATGTCTCGAGAAGTTTGGCTTTGTAAGCGGGAGACTGAAGACTGGAACCCCGCCAAGGGTCGACATGGATAGCATTGACTTCAGCAAGGTCGAAGAGCAGCACCCGGATAATCCTCCTGAGCCATTTTCCTATCAGTCGACCGAGATCGGCCAAAGGCAGATCTCAATGTACCTGACATACACGAACGGCGTGACCCATGATAGCCTGCGAAAAGGATTCGACCGGTCCCCTATGTTCACCGGCCTCATTAAGGGCCGCGGTCCGCGGTACTGCCCGTCCATTGAGGACAAGATCGTGCGTTTTGCGGACAAGGAGCGCCACCAGATATTCCTCGAACCGGAGGGATACACTACAAACGTGGTCTATGTCAACGGGTTCTCCACGAGCCTTCCGGAAGACATCCAGTTTGAGGGTCTGAAGACGATTCCTGGCTTAGAAAACGTGAAAATGCTGAGGCCAGGATACGCGGTGGAGTATGACTTTTTCCCACCCCATCAGGTCGAACTGACGCTGGAGACGAAGCTCGTGGAAGGCCTCTTCTTCGCCGGTCAGATCAATGGTACCTCAGGATACGAAGAGGCAGCAGGTCAAGGCATAATCGCAGGTATCAATGCCGCTCTAAGAGTGAAAGGCGAACCGCCCTTTGTCCTCAAGCGGTCTCAGGCCTATATCGGTGTCCTGATCGACGACCTCGTCAACAAGAGCACGGATGAACCCTATCGTATGTTCACCTCGAGAGCTGAACACAGGCTCTTCTTGCGGCAGGATAACGCCGACAGGCGCTTGATGAAGTACGGCAACGCGTTTGGACTCATCCCCGACGATGTCTATTCAACACTCAAAGAGAAAGAACAGCTTGTGGAGGAAGGTAAACGATTTGCAGAGTCATTCTCGATGCGTCCCGAGGAGGTGAACGTCTATCTGGAATCGGTGGGATCCTCCCCGCTCACGGAAAACGAAAAATTGGCCAATTTGATCAAGCGTCCTGGGGTGACGGTTGAAGGACTCCTCAGGCAGGAATCCCTGCATTCCGAGCCCTTTGTGGCGAAGTGCCTCGATCGCGGCGATGTCTTGAGGCAGCTCGAAATCGAGTTGAAGTACGATGGGTACATTACGCGGCAGCTGGAGCAAATCGAGCGCTTCGAAAGGTACGAGTCGCTCGACATTCCAGTGAATTTTGATTTCAATCGGATGAAGTCGCTTTCCACCGAAGGAAGAGAAAAGCTCAATCGCGTCCGCCCACGATCGATCGGCCAGGCTTCCCGCATCAGCGGCGTTTCTCCTGCGGATGTCTCCATCCTGATGGTGTATCTGAAAGGATGAGATGTTTCACGTGAAAATCGACGAATTAAGTTCAATGAAAACAACGGCTTATATCTTTACATCGAATGGATAAGTTGGTCTGGCTCCGAACTGTTTGCCAGAAGAACGGATTGATGATCTCAGATGACAAGCTTACATTCATCCAGAAATACGTAGAACTTCTTCTCGACTGGAATAGGCGAATCAATCTGATTTCACGCAGAGATGAACCGAACATCTGGGAGCGACACATCCTCCACTCACTTGCGGCGCTGTTCAAACTTGACCTTTCGCCCACCGCCAGCGTGCTTGACCTCGGTGCGGGTGGTGGACTGCCAGGCATTCCGATCAAGATCGTACTTGAGAGTCTTCAGTTAACTTGCCTTGACTCCATCAAGAAGAAAACCGTTGCTCTGGGCAATATCGTCCTGAAGCTCTCGTTGAGTGAAGTGCAAGTCGTTTGCGGCCGCGCAGAAGATCTGGGGAAGAAAAACCAGTTTCATTCATCGTACGATTACGTGCTATGCCGGGCAGTGGGACCACTCAAGGATCTAGTGAAATGGAGCGCGCCGTTTTTGAGGAAGTCCGGTGAGTTCGCCAGTCGAGAAGGACATCTGAGAACAGGCCATCGCTTTCGCGTGCCGGTAGGTTCGCTGATCGCATGGAAAGGCGGTGAGCTCGAACGGGAATTCCAGGTCGTACGCAAGATGAAGTCGGTCCGATCGATCACGGTGGTCCCAATCGTGTTTGAAGGAAGTGAAACAATTGAGGCGAACGACAAGCAGCTGGTCATTCTGCCGCTGAGCTGAGTCACAGTATGAAAGAGCGATCAGAGCTTTTCCAGGAATTGAAGAAGCTTGCGACGGAACAGCGGAATCCAGCATCTATGGACATCGATGCCCGATCGGTACAGGAGATCCTCACGATCATCAACGGCGAGGACACGAAGGTGGCGATGGCTGTTGAAGCGGAAATTCCTTACATCGCAAAGGCGGTGGAGCTGGTGGTGGAGAGTTTTCAGAATGGTGGAAGGCTGCTCTACGTGGGCGCTGGAACAAGCGGTCGAGTGGGAATCGTGGACGCGGCTGAGTGTCCTCCGACCTTCGGGACCGATCCAGAGATGGTCCAGGGGATTATTGCTGGAGGGGAGAAGGCCGTGTTTCGGGCACAGGAGGGAGCTGAGGATGATGAAGGTTCCGGTGTGCGGGATCTTGAAGGTCGAAACGTGACCTCGAAGGATGTGGTCTGTGGAGTTGCGGCCAGTCGGATGACGCCATATGTCGTGGCAGCTGTGAGAGGGGCGAAAAGACTCGGGGCGAGGACGATCTTCATCACGACGAACCCTCGATCGGAGTTCAATTACGATTTTGTGGACGTGGCTATATGCCCGGAGGTCGGACCTGAGGTGATCATGGGATCGACGCGGATGAAGTCGGGGACGGCGCAGAAGCTGGTTCTCAATATGATCACGACGACGGCGATGATCAAGCTCGGCAAGGTGTACGAGAACATGATGATCGACCTGCAGATGAACAGCCGCAAACTCGAGGAGCGTGCAAAAGGTGTCGTGATGACGATAACAGGCGTGTCATATGAGGAGGCCGCGCGGGTCCTGCAGGGGGCGGGCGGTCATGTGAAAAAAGCTCTGGTGATGACCCGGGCTGGTGTGTCAGCGGCGGAGGCAGAAAAGCGACTAAAAAAGTCTCAGGGATTTGTGCGTGCGGCGATCGAAGGAAATTTTTCGTAGGGACTGACCCTGAATTCCTCGTGGTGCGGCTAGATCGGGCTTCGATGGAGCGAGCCATCAGCTTCAATCTGGCCACTGATAATTCAATGTTAGACCAGAAACTTCCCGTTCTTCATGATCACCTCGTCTTCCTTCCCACTATAGAGAAGCTTCACCTCCTTCACTTTGATCTTCGGCTGAACTGAGGGAACATAGACCCAATCGATGTGGACCACCCGCTTCGGATCGCTGAAGGCGCTCGGACCCGTGATTCCGCTGAAATGATCGCTGCGACCGAAGGCAATGTGCAGCCCGAGTTTCTCGTCCAGCAATGTGTTCCCGACTGCAGTTACCCCGAACTCACCAAGCACGCCGAGTCCGACTTCAGCAATGTTGCCGTAGGCAGGCTCCTCTTGAAGCATCCGAAGCTGTTTTTCTGATTCTGACCCCTTGCTGAGAACGGCGATTGCACGATTCTGCTCGATCTTGAAGACGACGACTTCCTCTCCGAACTGAACAGGCAGTAGCCCCTCGCTTTGGCTTTGTTCCTTTTCCCCTTCGTTTGGGACAATGTAGGCTTCTCCGGACGGAAGATTTCCCGCGGTGCCGCGCTCACGGATGAGTCCACTGCTGGCATGCGCCGTGCGGAAACGAAGGTCAAAGGACGATGCATACTCCCTGCTTCCATCACTCAAGAGCACCTTGATGCCGACGGCATCGTCCAGTTTCCGTTTGAAGAACATCACGCGCTCGTGGACCTTCACGTAGTCCAAACCCAGAGCTGGGATCATCTCCCGGGAAAAACCGGGCAAGGTCGCGGCGCGAAACCCATACTGCCTCGCGAGGAGTTTAAGCGGCGCTGTAGCGGAGAACTCGGTTGGAGCGATGGCAATATCAGTTTGCGCGAGCACAGTGTTGAGGGGGCACGACCTGCCGGATGTTGCGAGTTTTTCGGCGTGCAGTTCCTCGCAAGATCCATCGTACTCATAGCAAAGTTCTGGCAGATCTGCGTTGTTACTTTCGACGTTCTCGTAGTAGAGAGTTTTGAGGTCTTGGAATCCAAGTTGGTTCTGAACGCTCGTGAGAGTGCGGTGCCACTCGTGTGCTATCATCCGTCGGTCTCTCCAGGCGGCGTTGTCCGGAGCGGCAGCGTTTGGAACATCGACAAGGATCAAGAGTGTACGGTCGGCCTCGGTTGGAGCAAACACGGTGAAGATCAACCGCTCGAGCTCTTGAGGCGATAGATTATTCATGTGAACCAGTCGGTGTGTTTCCGTACAGTTTTTGGGCGACGAGGCGTGTGAGTTCACGGATGCGATCCCGCTGGTACGGCATGACGTGGGCTCGTTCGTGCCAGATGATTTCCTTTGGCTTCCTTGCTGCGTTGTAAAGAGATTCGATCGATTCCTTGGGAAAAAATTCATCGGCGGCGCTGCCGACGATCAGCACGGGTCTCGGCGCGAAGTCGTCAATATAATGAATCGGATCGTACCGGCCGAGCACGAGTCCGCCCAGCCATCCGGCAAACCAGGAGGGCACGAAGGTGCCAGATTTTTTCGCGTTTGTCTTGATGATCCGCCCGAGATTACCACCCGCTTCGATAACGACCAATCGGGAAAATCGCTGCTCGATGACTGCGACGGGGACGGCCGTGAAGACACCGAAGCTGACCGCGATCATCGACACGTTCTGCCTGTCGATGATCGGTTTTTCGAGCAACCACTGCAAGCAAAACAGCGTTGAATAGATGCTCTCCGCCGCGCTTTTGCGAGCCTTGAACAGCTTGAGAAACCCACCCAGACCAGAGAAATCGAGCGATGAATCGAATGGGTAATCAATCGCCGCCACGATGAGACTGTCGTAACCTTCGATCATGCCAACGACGTTCTTGCCGGTCTCCAAACCGACCGTAAGATAGGCGAGCGGATACGGTGGACTGCCCACGCGTGGGATGCGCAGGCGTCCCCGAACGGTTCGTCCATTTTTTCCATGGAGCAGGAAATCGATCATAGCAGTCGTCCCGTCTACACGCACAGTCTCTTCACGCGCGTAGGTGACGCTATAGTCGGCTTGGACAAACTTCCGCAGGTTGCGGGGCAGCTTGACCGCGTCTGCGAGTTGTGCGTTCGTGTGGATTACACTGGCATGGAGAACAAGAAGGGACGGTAAGAGCCAGAGCATCGTGAACGGTTTGAGCTCACGCATAAAACCAATACCTGCGGGTGAGGTGATCGTCAGTCGGATGAAACCGATGAGGTGTGGAATGAACTTGCACAGAGACGCTGCGTTCGGAAACGAGGGTTCCATTGTCCGGTCTCAGCTGCGCTGCTGGGTGCCACTTCAAGCTTGTCCAGTACTGAATGGGCTTTGTAGTTCTGTCCCCTGAGCTACCCACTTGAGCGGTGTTGATCTCCAGCATCTTGGAAAGGGCGGGCTCGCTGTTGGGCGTAACGGTTAACTTTTCTTGCTGGTAATGACCCCGCCGACGGACATGACGGGTTTGATGTTCTTGGAGCTGCACTTGGGGCACTGAACCCCCTGCATCTTATCATGTTCAGCAACGGAGAGGTGCAGCTCGAAGACATGCCCGCAGTCGGCGCATTTGAAGTCATAGTCCGGCATGGTCGTTCCTCCTACTCAGCGAAAGCTATCCTGGGGGCAAGGCGAAAAAACCTATATAAATAATATAGACGTAGCAGGTAATAGTTTCAAGTTACAGCAGAACTGATCACTGGATCAGTCTTTGGTCTGGCACTGCGTTACTTGCCTTTCAGCACAGCAACCGCTCTCTCGGCGGCTTCAAGTAATGGCTTGGTCGAAATCGGAGAACCCACAGCCTGCTCCATCCACAGATCTGGTGTGATCGATCCAATCATGCACATCCTTTCCATTGCTTCCGCCAGGCTGTGTTTCTTCATATGCTCTTCGATCTGGAACGCGATGATATGACCAAGGGGATAATCCGGAGTGTACATTCCTCCATCCACCATGTGGGAGTAGACGGCGAGGAGCAGAACGTCGCGGACTCCGAGGACGGGGGCGAAATACTCGTTCCAGACATCCTTTGCAATCGCGATAACTGCCTCACGCATCTCTGCAGGAGTTGCGTCGGGGTGTTCATACATCCAGCGCCATACCTTCATGTCGACGAGGGCAACGCCGCCGATTTCGTAGGTGGACCATAGTACGTCGAGTGCTTTGAGGTGCTCTGCATGTTGCTGTTCTTTTCCGACCCCGAGAATTTCAAGGTCGCGCGATTGGAAAACGAACGCGAAGCCCTCCGTGAACGCTGTGTTCGGGACACCGCGCAGGAGAGTGTAATCGATCATGTTGAAGGAGATCACCTGCTCCACGTTGTGACCGAGCTCATGGATGGCGATGTTGTACCCTTTGTAGTTCATCCCGCTTTGCGGGATCCGCGTTCGGAGGCGCGCTTTGTCGACGAGTCTTCCTGGTCGATAAGCGTGTCCAGCGCCGCGCGCTGGGTCGACGGCAATTTTCGACGTGAGAAATTGGCTCTTTTGCCTTGAAAAGCCAAGGTTCTTGAGAATGTTGGGTATATCCGTCTGAAACGACGAGACGGTCGTGTAGCGCGACGCTACGATGCGGTCGAGTTCCTGTTCCGTGTACGCTCCACGAGGCTTGAATCCGTTGTACCAGATGTCAAACGGTCGGAGTTCCCTGCCGAGGCGCTTTTTGATGATTGCGGCAACTTGTTTGACGACGGGAGAGTCGAGAACTGACCTCAGTAGCTGCTCGACTTTTGGTTCCGGAATCTCACGATCGCGCTGGAATCGCCGGTCGATTTTTGTTGGCGCGTCCGGATCGTAAGCGTCGACCTCCCGTTCGGCCTTGAAGGTATTCTGCCACATCGTGTAGCGGCGGTCAGGCTCGCGTTCGCTCGTACGCGTCCTTCCTGACCTCAACGTGACGATGTTCGAACTTGGATTCCAGTTGACGTCTGGGTTATTAATGACGACTGAGGGGATTTGCTGAGTGATGATTCTCTCCATGATGAGTTGAATCATCTCCTGGTGTGGGAGTCCGTCCTTGTTCGCGTACTGAGCCTTGAGCTCATCCCGCAACCCCCAGTGACTGATGAGTTTCAATCCTTCAGGGAACAACCGCTCGCCGTTCTCCGTGAGCACATTATGCATGAAGATGTTGTAGGAGTTAATGTAATTGTCCGCGTTTGTATATGCCTGCGTCACTTTTTGTTCGACCGCCGCCGGAACGCGGGTGGAGAAAATTTGCGCGAGTCTTGTTTCCGCCCACTCCTGACGAGTCCACGACGGAGCGAGGGTAAGGCGCTCTTCGAGGGTGTAGAACGGGAAGTTCAGGAGGACGATGAAGGCGATCTTCGATTTGAAGAGATCCTCGCTCAGGTGAGCTGATGGTGAAAACTCTCCGAACAGATAATCGACGGGGAGAATGGGTCCGAGGTCGAGGTCAAGGGGTCTGTCGATGTCGCGCTTTAATTCCAGCATGTGTCCATAGACGAGCATCCAGTTCTCTTGTAATCGGTTGAACGTTTTCCGGAGCAGCTGCGGGTCTGCAATGAAATTGTCACGGCAGAACTCTCCGAAGTTTTCCTCGCTGCCGTCTTCAGCGCGCCACAGTCGCGCAACCTGTCGGACTCCTTTCTCGATTCGGCTTGCTTGAGACGGTCCGTAGCGGCTGATGAGTTCGCTCGTGACAGTTTGCATGGTTCCCTCGCTGATTGACTCCAAAGCATTCTGCGGAAAACTCTCCGTCGATATCAGGATAGCGATAGTGATCGTGCACAGTGCGAAACGTGTCGTCTTTGGACCGGTCGGGTGAAGAGACATTATAAGCCTCCCGTGAGTGAGACAATCCAGTGAGTGTGGCCAAACGCTAAAGAAAAGGAATCGCAGCCTGAAGCGGCCAATCGATGCAACTGAACGTGGGCTAACGTAATAATATACAACTGCGTGCTTTGACAGTCAAGAATCATTATCGTTTTCGCTCATCGTCAGCGCGTAGTAAGCGTGTGAATACGATTCTTCTTGAGTTTGATGATGACATCGTATAGATTTTGTTCCCAAATGGAGAGCATAGAACGAAACGGGAGGTAATAAATAATGAAAAGAAACAACGTGGTCAAAATGCCGTTGCTGGGGTGTTCGCTTCTCTTCGTCGCAACACAATCAGCTTTTGCTCAACAGAGCCAATCTCCCATTAACTACTGGAATCCTGCCTGGTCGCCTGATAGCTCTCGGATTATGTTCGCGTCAAGTCTGGACGGTGATGGTGTCCTCGATCTCTACATCATGAACGCTGACGGTTCCGAGACTACTCGGTTAGAGGATAAGGCTCAGCAAGGCTCTTGGTCACCTGATGGTTCGAAGATCGTTTTCATGTCTGAGGCGGATGGTGACTTCGAAATCTACGTCATGGACGCCGATGGCTCCAATCGGATCAATTTAACCAACAATTCTGAAGTAGATTATGGCCCTGCTTGGTCTCCTGATGGCAAGAAGATTATTTTCCAATGGAAGCCTGGGCCAGGCAGGTACAATCACGATCTGCGCATCGTGAATGCGGATGGCTCAAATCTCATACATTTAACTGACCAAACGACGAATGATGTATTTCCATCCTGGTCACCAGATGGGAAACACATTGCTTTTGCGAGGGGTGAATGGCGCAAATTCCACCTGTATCTTATGGATACTGACGGGTCCAACGTAACTCACTTAATTGATAACGCGGACACCCCTCGCTGGTCACCAGATGGCACTAAAATCGTTTTCAGATTAAAGAGGAAACGCAATGCTGACATTTATGCCATAGACGCGGACGGTTCGAACTTGACTCGCTTAACCCACGATCCAGGTCCTGATTCCACGCCGGTTTGGTCCCCTGACGGGAACGAGATCACGTTTGTTTCTAGAAGAGAAGATGTCTGGGGCATTTTTGTCATGAATGCGGATGGCACTGACCAAACTAGACTAACCCCAAAGTAGATACGGAGAGCTCTTCAACTCCACAGTTGGGAAGAGGTTTCACAGCCTGAGCATGATGGGAGGTAGGACGAAATGGAATCGTGGTCGACATCCGGTTGTTCGAGAGACGTCAGAGTGATCCTTTTTTCATTTTAACACAACGGATCTTTCTTTCCAGATGGGTGAGCGTTTGAAGTACTCTTAAATTACGCATTTCATTAGATCGTCGTCTCAACGATATACGAAGCGCGACACAGTGATAAAATAGATTGACTTTCTGTGTAGAACAGCAGAACATTTTCAGCTTATTTAATGTAAATTATCAGTTTGGAGAAGCTGTTGAATCGGAGAAAAAACCGTCTGCAGTGAGTCTTATGGAATTCTTCAGGTTACTCTTTTCCTTTTTCTGCGGTGACCGTTATGCTAACAACGGATCGAAGGTTCCTTTCCACCTCCTCCATCGGTATGTTCAGGCTCTCGAGGATCCTGTGGAGAGTTGGATCGTTGACGCTTGACTCAGCGGGAAATGGTTTCTCATCGAGTATTTTGATCTCATGGAAGCCCGCTTTTCTTATCGCTCCGACATAGTGGTCCTTTAGCATTGCCCCTGAGATGCACCCAACATATGCGTCGAGCGAGTCCCGTATGAAATTGGGAAGCTCTTTCATCAGTACAATGTCAGATACCATCAGCTTCCCTTGAGGTTTAAGAACCCTGAATGCCTCTTGGAAGACTCTTGTCTTGTCAGGGGAAAGGTTGATGACGCAGTTCGAGATGATCACGTCTACGGAATCATCAGCAACAGGTAAGTTTTCAATCTCCCCAAGCCGAAAGTCTACGTTTTTGAAGCTTCCCTTCCGGGCATTTTCTCTTGCCCTGTCAAGCATCTCCGGTGTCATATCCACACCTATGACTTTTCCCTTCTTTCCGACCTTGTTGGCGGCGAGGAAACAATCGAAACCGCCTCCTGCCCCGAGGTCGAGAACCGTTTCGCCTTCTCGCAACGATGCCAGAGCGGTAGGATTCCCACAACCGAGTCCAAGGTTTGCCCCCTCGGGAACAGATTTCAGCTCCTCATCCGTATATCCGATCCTCCTGGTAATATCCTCTCCAAGGTCCGAGCTCTCACAGCAGGAGCTCGCAGGAGCAAAGTAAGAGCTGCCCTTTTGTGCTATTTTTGCGTAGCCTTCTCTTACGACTTTGGTGATCTCTTGTTCTTTCATTTTAATCCCCTGATTCTTTCAAAGAATACCTTTCATCACTGGCCCGAGCATCGCCTTCACCATTTCTGTAAGATCTTCAACCTTAATGAGAGAAATACAGCATATCTTACCATCCTTCTCGCAACCGATCACAGCTAACTTATCGCCAGGGCGAATTTTTGCCATCTCTCTTATCTCTTTGGGAAGCACCATCTGTCCCCGATCATCGACGGTGATTACTGATTCTACTTTACAGCAACCAAGTCCCCTTGCCGCCCTAACAGGACGACGTCGATTTGTACCTTTCTTGGCCATGTTCGTAACCTCCAGGGGGGATGTTATTCGGGATATTTGTGCTTTTCTGAATAATCAGAATACACTGAATAATATACTTAATTGGAAAGATCTTGTCAAGTCTTTTCCAAGATTTTTTTTGCCCGTTCGCGTGGATCCCAGGAATGTTGTGGCCTGGTAAATTAAGGGCGAAAGGCCCGAAATGATGGCCGCAGGCGTGGGATGTCAGACCTACCGGATGTTGGTTGCGGTTCGTGGCTAGGGTGACGACAAGAAACCTTCCACATGCATACTGAGAAGTCCCGTTCGCCAGCATAGGTCGAGCGCTCGGAAGCACGGTCTTGCTCCTCGAGAGAGTGGATTTTCTAGAAGTCAGCCAGTGGTACCTTCCTTGCTATTCGCGGTGCAATCCGCTACTTTAGTGAACAGATCATGGTTCATTTGCTCATTTGACAAGTTCGAGAGCAGGTGTCATGGCATGAAAGCGGTGTGGCTTGACGGGCGTGGGCCAATCGAGAATGAACCACTGTGCTACCGAGAGGTTGAAGATCCGGTCCCCCGCGACGGCGAGATTTTGATCAAGATCAAGGCTTGTGGAATCTGTCACACGGACCTCCACATCGTCGAGGGTGAACTCCCTCCACAAAAATCTCCTGTCATTCCTGGCCACCAAATTGTCGGTGAGGTGGCGAAAACCGGTCCGGAAGCTTCAAGATTTCAGACTGGCGATCGTGTTGGGGTGCCCTGGCTTCACTGGACATGCGGCAAGTGCGGATACTGCACGCGCGGCTTGGAGAATCTTTGCGAGAACGCCCGCTTCACCGGATACCATGTCGATGGCGGATTCGCCCAGTATGCTGTCGCGCCAGAGTCGTTCGTGTATGCCATTCCCGAGAAGTTTTCCGATGTCGAAGCTGCACCGCTGCTGTGTGCTGGCATCATCGGATTCCGAGCACTCCGACTGTGCGAGATTCGACCCGGAGATCGGCTGGGGTTGTTTGGCTTTGGGGCGTCGGCACACCTGGCCATTCAGGTTGCGCGGCATTGGGGCTGCGAAGTCTACGTGTTCACGAGAAGCGACGAACACCGGAAGCTCGCACAGGAGCTTGGGGCAGCGTGGACGGGTCGGGCCGAGGATCGTGCGCCGCATCCGGTCGACAGTGCTGTGATGTTTGCACCGGCGGGCCACCTTGTGCACCATGCGCTTCAGGCACTCCGAAAAGGTGGGACTCTCGCCCTGGCTGGTATTTATATGACGCCGGTTCCCGAACTTGAGTACAAACTCCTCTATGACGAGAGGACCATGCGCAGCGTTGCGAACAGCACCCGGCAGGACGCGATTGATTTCCTGAAGGTTGCAGCGGAAATCCCGGTTTGCACAGAGGTGGAGACGTTCCCGCTCAAGGAAGCAAATCGAGTCCTGAGGCTTTTGAAACAGAGCAAGATTCGGGCCGCGGGAGTCTTTGAGATCGGATAATTATTTAATTCCCCTGTAGATACAGCCAATCCTGCGTAGAAGCGGGTCCCCTGACCCGCCTCCTAGCCTAGCACCGATTAGGGGATCCCGAATTCTGTACGAGACCGTAGGTCGTCGGGGGGGGTCGGTTACTACGGCCTCAACTCGATTTTCAGAAAATCATGAAGCCATTTATTCCCCTCTGGCTGTTCATCTTCATTCTCGCGGTCATCGTTGTCCAAGATCACAGCAGTCATGTCTACGATCCCGCTGCTGCTGCGGTTGTCCATTCCTTCTCGTCTCAACAGGCTTCAGAGTTTGATCACCTACGCAATCGGATGGTCGAGCGACAGATTCGGTTGCGTGGGATTAAAGATGAGCACGTGCTCAACGCGATGCGGAAGGTGCCCCGCCACCAATTTGTGCCGCGCTCTTCGATCGATGAGGCATACGAAGATCATCCCGTTCCGATCGGATACGGGCAGACAATCTCCCAGCCGTACATCGTCGCGTACATGACTGAGCTCGTTGAAGTTTCAGATCGGAGCAAAGTCTTGGAGGTCGGCACAGGATCCGGATACCAGGCGGCCATCCTTGCTGATATCGTCGATTCCGTGTTCACGATTGAAATCATCGAGCCGCTTGGCGAGGCAGCCAAAATGCGACTGCAAAGTTTAGGCTTCGAAAATATCTCGGTGAAGATCGCGGACGGTTATGACGGCTGGAAAGAGCATGCGCCGTACGACGCGATTGTCGTCACGGCAGCAGCCGAACACATTCCTCCGCCGCTCATCGAGCAGCTGAAAGACGGCGGGAGAATGGTAATTCCTGTCGGACATCCATTCCTTGTTCAAACACTGATGCTTGTCGAGAAGCAGAACGGCAAAATAACCTCTCGCAGCCTGCTGCCGGTACGATTCGTCCCTCTTCAGCGCAGACAGTGATGGACCGACCAGCCTGGACCCTCGGTATTCTTTCCTTTGCACTTCTTGCGTTCGAGGTTTCTCTCATGAGAGTCCTCTCCTACCTGCAGTGGTATCACTTCGCGTACATGATCATCAGCGTTGCGTTGCTCGGCTTTGGGGCAAGCGGTACGCTTCTCTTCCTGTTCCGGTCGCACTTCCTTCGCCGATTTGAGATTGCGGTCGTTTTTGCACTCATCCTGTGCTCGCTCTTCATGATACTCTCGATGACACTTCTGGGCATTGTCGGTTTTGATCCCTATCGGATCGTCTGGAAGTTTTCTGAAGTCTGGAATCTGCTCTACTTTTATGTTGTTCTGTTCCTCCCCTTTCTGTTTGGTGCGTTTGTCATTGGACTCACGTTTATGAAGCGACCGGAACAGATCGGGAAGCTCTATTTTGCCAACCTCCTTGGATCCGGATTGGGGGGTGTTGGAGCGATCCCTTTGGCGTACGTCGCCCATCCGTTAAGTGTGCCGTTAATTACCGCGGCGTTTTGTGTTTTTGCGCTGGCCGTGTTTCTCCTGGATCGACCGCGGCGAGCCCTTGCCGCCTCTATCGCTCTTCTTGGGCTCATTTTCTCATTAGGGTGGTGGCATCCTGTAACTCCCGCCATGTCGCAATACAAGAGCCTGTCGAAAGCGCTGCTACTCCCACAGGCGAAAATTGTCGGAGAACGGCGTGGCCCGCTCGGCATTGTGACGGCGCTTGAAAGTCCCGCCCTCCGTTACGCTCCCGGGTTGAGTCTCTCTTACAGCGGCCGCATACCAAGTCAGCTCGGTGTGTTTGCGGACGGAGAATGGGTTGGAACAATCATCGACCTCGAGGACACTGCAGCGGCTCAGTTTCTCGAGCGGACGACCTCTGCACTACCTTACAGATTAAAAACTGAACCGCAGGTGCTCGTTCTCGGGGCCGGCACGGGAAGCGACGTCTATCTTGCCTTAGGCCATGGTGCTCACTCTGTTACCGCCGTGGAGATGAACAATCAGCTTGTCGAGTTGCTCAGGGCTGTCGCTCCTGATCGGACAGATTTCCTCTACGAGAGAAAGAATGTTCTTCTCCGGGTCGAGGAAGCGCGTGCGTTTCTTGCAGGTTCGCAGCATCGTTACGACCTCATTGTCGTTCCGATCCTCGAGGGTTTCACCGCTTCTGCAGCTGGAATGCAGGCCCTCTTTGAAAACTATCTCTTCACGGTCGATTCGTTCCGCGAGATGATCGATCATCTCCGGGAAGACGGCATCCTCAGCATAACTACCTGGATGAACTATCCGCCGCGAAGTTCGCTGAAGATTCTTGCAACGATCCACGAAGCTTTGCGAGAACTGGGAATTCATCGTTTGGAACAGCAGGTCGCGGTGATTCGAAGCTGGGGCACCGTAACGTTGCTGGCGAAACGATCGCCGTTCAACGAGGAGGAGATCGAGGCAATTCGTGGATTCTGCGAGGATAATTTTTTCGACCTGGTTTATGTTCCGGGAATTCGGCCTGAGGAGGTCAACCGCTT
>JAZGDE010000047.1:0-21662 GCA_036477295.1 Bacteroidota bacterium
TAGCAGACAGTTACACCTTACTTAGAGCAAATGGTTATTTCTCTCCAAAGGATTCGTACCCCCTCGCCAAAGAAGCCGCCGCGAAAGCCCTGGAGTTGGATGATCGACTCGCTGAAGCTCACAATTCAATGGCGCTTGTCAGAATGTTCTACGATTGGGATTGGTCGGGTGCCGAACGAGAATTTAAGCGAGCCCTTGAACTTAACCCAGGCCTTGCTGGCGCTCACCATTCATTTGCCGTCTACCTCATAGCGATGGGGCGGTTCGATGAAGCCATTGCAGAGATCAAACGAGCCCAGGAGCTTGATCCACTGTCACTTCCCATAAATTCTTTTGTGGGATGGGTACATTACTTTGCAGGCAACAACGACGAAGCGATAGAGCAGTACAAGAAGACGCTTGGAATGGACCCGAACTTTCCCTTGGCACACTTCTACCTTGGGTGGGCATACACGCGAAAGTCGATGCATCAGGAGGCAAAAGCCGTGTTTGAAAAAGCGATCTCCCTTTCGGGACACAGCTGGGGAGAAATGACGATGCGAGGAATCATTTCTGCATTTTCGGATAGAAAGGATGAAGCGCAGAAGATCCTCGACGAGTTGTTGGCGCTTTCGAAACAAAGGTATGTCTGTCCGCAGTGCGTCGCAGGAATCTATACCGCCCTTGACCAGAAGGATCAAGCGTTCGAATGGCTGGAGAAGGCCTATGAGGAGCACTCTAGCGATTTAATCTTCCTCAAGGTGCACAAAGGTTGGGATAACATTCGTTCGGACGGAAGGTTCATCGCACTGTTGAAGAAAGTGGGTTTGGAGTGATGGTCGGGAGGAAACGAACTATCGTGCTAATTGCGACAGAAGAGGTATTGTGGCAGAGGTTCAGAAGAATATCGAAGCGGTGCTCGAGAGAATTCTCGAGGCCTCTAAACCTTCTTGTGACTTGCCCTACTCCGTTCGGCAGAGGGGGGACCCATGGGAGTCAGGCCTAGGTGAGGATGCGAATGAAGATAGCGTGAAACTCTTGATTGTTGACTCTAAAGCGAGCAGTATTCATAGTGGAACGAATAGTTTTCTCCTGGATAGAGAATGATTGAACTGAGGCGTCTCACAAAGAAATTCGGTTCTTTCACCGCGGTGGATAATCTTTCCCTACGGGTTGAAGCCGGGGAATACTACGGATTTCTCGGTCCGAACGGGGCGGGGAAGACGACGACGATCAAGATGATGACCGGCCTTTTCGCGCCGACGGCAGGCGAGGTTTATATTAATGGTTACAGCGTCCAGAAGGACCCCCTACAGGCGAAGTATAGTTTCGGCTACATACCAGATCAGCCCTTTCTCTACGAAAAACTTACCGGCCGAGAGTTTCTCTACTTCATCGGCGGCATGTTCAAAATGAACAAAACCACGATTGGAAGGAGGATTGAAAACCTCATCGACCACTTCGAAATCGGGAGCTGGATCGACAAGCGCACTGAAGAATACTCTCAGGGGATGTGCCAACGGATCACGATCGCCGCCGCGCTATTTCACGATCCGAAGGTCATAATTGTCGACGAACCGATGATCGGCCTCGATCCTCGCAGCGCACGGATTGTGATGGATACGCTGAAGAAATTTACGGCGGACGGGAACACCGTGTTTATGTCGACCCACAGCCTGCCGGTAGCGGAGGAACTGTGCGACCGGATCGGGATCATCAAGGACGGTCGACTGATTTTCGAAGATACGAGTGCGGGTCTCCAATCCTACAAGCAAAAGTTCGACGGTAAGTTTGAATCAGTGTTTCTCGAACTGACAAAATAGGATTTCATGCACGAACTTGCGCTGATCCTGAATACGAAGGCGCAGAGCTTTTTCAAGGTCACCCTTGACTATCGCCTCCAATCGCTCGTCAAGAATGTTGCATCCTTCCTGATCTTTGTGGGATTTGCTGTTGGAGCGTTCTTCTTTGCTCGGTCCGTGACTGCCTACATGCTCGTCGAGGCGAAGATCGGCCTCTTCCTCTTCCACCGCTTTATTTCGATGTTGTTGTTTGTGTTCTTCATTTCCATCAACCTGGGCAACATGATCGTCTGCTACGCGACCTTGTACAAATCGAAAGAAGTTCAATTCCTTCTCACCCAACCAATCTCATACGCGAAAATTTTCATCGTCAAGTTTCTCGACAACTTTCTGTACAGTTCCACGACGTTATTACTCGTGGGCGTTGCGGTGCTGCTGGGCTACGGTTCCTCCTTTCATATGCCGTGGACTTATTATCTCTTTCTGATGTTTTTTGTGATGTTGCCCTTCATGCTGATCGCAGCGCTTCTCGGGGCAATCGTACTGATGCTGTTGCTTCGGCTGGGGGCGAAAATCAGCTTCAAACGCCTCGCCCTGGGGCTCGTTGCTCTCTATCTGGGGTCCGCGTACGCGTATTTCAAGATGACGGCTCCGCTGGACCTTGTCGCGGAAGTCATGAAGTACTATCCGGACGTGAACCGTTATTTTGGGAACCTCGACCCGCCGGTGGTCGCCTATCTGCCAAACCATTGGGTCGCGGAAATCCTCTTCTGGCTGCAATTCGGCGACTTTTCCCGCGTGGTGCCTTACTTCGCACTGTTGATTCTCACTTGCTTCGGGCTCATGGTGTTTTCTGTTCTGATTGCGCAAAAGATGTACTATCGTACGTGGCTCATTTCCCTCGCACTGCGCCAAGGTTCAGTGGAGCGGAACAGGACATCGTCTCGCTTTTTTCACTTTGCCAAACCGTCAATCTTTCCGTCGCAGACAGAGATGTTGTTAAAGAAAGATTTCTGGTCGTTTTTTCGAGAGCCCAGCCAATGGATTCACCTGTTGATTCTCTTGGTCCTTATGGTTATTTTTGTGGTCAGTGTGGCGTCGCTTGACTTGAAACTGACGATCCCGTTCTTGCAAACAGTCTCGTACCTTGTCGTTCTCGTGTTTAACGGATTTCTCGTGGCATCGATCACGCTTCGGTTCGTGTATCCGATGATCAGTCTGGAGGGAGAGAACTTCTGGTCAATCCGCAGTGCACCGGTGAATCTGCGGCTGGTGTACGGTCTGAAGCTGATCGTTTCAGCGTTCCTCATCGTGGCGCTGGCTGAAGTTCTAGCGGTACTATCGAATGTCTCGCTGCGGGACAACCTGCTATTAGTGGAAGTTTCCGTGTTCGCGGTTTTCTGGGTCTCGCTCGGTCTCGTGAGTCTGAGTCTTGGGGGCGGGGGATACTTCGCGAATTATAAGGAGAAAAACCCCGTTCGCATCGCTTCGTCTCAGGGGGCATCCTTGACGTTTCTGTTGGGCTTGGTTTTTCTTGCCTTGGTCGTAGCAATTCTGTTCATTCCACTCAATCGATATTTTGAGTACCTGATTTTCGAGGTAAACTTTTCCACTGCATGGTTGTCCGTTCCGTTGTTGCTCATCGTTGTCATGTCACTTTCGATGTTCGTGGTGTTTAATGTCATTGGCTTGCGATCTCTCCGGAGAGACTTGTAGGATGAACGAGATTCAACTCACGAACATGTTGGATCAAGCTCGATACCTTGTCGAACAGGGGAAAGTCCTTCACGCTGTTCAGGTCTATCACCGGATTCTCGCAACAGAACCGCAATATCTAGAGGCCTCGCTCGAGCTTTCGTCTCTCTATTTGGAATCGGGAAACGCCGGGTGTGCGGAGGAAATCCTCCAACGAGCGTTTGAACAGTCTGGAAAGAAGTCGAAAATCATCTTCATGCTCGGGAACCTGCAGCTCCGCCGGGGAAACTTCGATAAGGCGATCACATACTATAAGATGCTTGATGAGAAGAAGATTCCGGAAGTCCACTTTAACATGGGGTTCGCTTATTTTTACAAGAACAACATTAAACTTGCCGAGCACCATCTCCGCCTCACGATGAAGTACAATCCCCGCTTTCCGAAGATCAACGAGTCGCTCGGAGAATTGCTCATCAAGCGAAGAGCGTACGCGGAAGCGATTACCTATCTGAAGCGTGGTCTTCAGTCAGACCCGTACAGCTGCATCAACCATTACCTCCTCGGAGTCCCACACGCGCATCTCTTCGATTGGCAGAATGCGTACGATTCGTTTGTGACTGCCATCGAGATGGATCGAAATGAGGTGAGTGCTTGGCAGATGTGCGGTCGGGCCCTCCTTCGATTGCGGCGACTCGACGAGGCGGAACAATATCTCCGGAAGGCCTACGACCTGAATCCCCACTTGCCCGACACACTCGTCGATTTTGGGCAGCTTCATCTCCAACGAGGGGAGACGGACACGGCGACCCGGTTTTTTGAAAAGGCGCTGGAGTTCGAGCCCGGAAATCCCGAAGCGACAGATGGAAAGGTGAAGGTGAAAATCCTTTCCAAGAAATATTCCTGCTAGACTCCTGATATGAAGTTTCAGTTAACCTCCCCATCTTTCAGAGTGTCTCTCGTTTCCATCACGTTGTTGATCTCCTTGTCAATCGGTGTCCGTCCAGCGGCCATCAGCCAGCAACGGATCGAATACGACGACGCGGCGGAGAGGCGGTTCATGGCTGCAGTTCAGGATTTCAGGTCCGAAAAGTTCCGCGAAGCACACCGGCAATTTCAATCGATCTACTCCGACTTTTCACTGCACCAGCGAACAACAGCGGCATACGTGATGGACGGAAAAGCGCTGTCGAGACTGGGTGAGTCGCAGGCTTCGAATGAAGTTCTTGGAGTGTTTCTCGAAAAGTTCCCGGCAAGCCTGTACATCGGCGATGCGCGCTATACGATGGGTCTGAACGCTCTTCGCGAAGGTGATTTCGATAATGCACTCCGGGAATTCTTGTGGGTGATCGATGGGGATTCGGACCCTTCAATGACCGCAAATGCTGAGTCGCTTGTCCAGACCATCGTGGAGAAGATGCTGCCGATGACCGAGGTCAGGCAAATCCTCCGGGAATTCTCCGGGCGTCCATCCGAAGATTTTGTGAATTACCTACTCGCGGAGAAATCCTACGCCGCGAACGATTTCCGCGATGCGCGCGAGACGCTGCTGGTGCTCGTGCGGAAGTCTCCCGGGAGCAGATACGCGGGTCGCGCGCGGGCATTGCTTCGGCTGATCGAAGGCGGTGGACGGGTGAAGGTCGGGGTACTCTTGCCCCTCTTTTCAAGAGCCAGGGATGCGGCATTGCAGCACCTCGGGCAAGAATTTCTGGCAGGCGTTCGGCTTGCTGCGGTTGAGCACGACAGTCATCCTCGGTCGTACACGAAGGTTGCCCTCGAGATACGGGATACCGAACGCGACCCGGTGGTGGCTTCGCGCGTTATTCAGGAACTGGTGAATGACCCCGAGATCGTCGCAATCGTCGGACCAATCTTTAGCGCTGAGGTTTTCGCGACCGCCGGCGTTGCAAATGCGAAAGGCGTCCCGCTCATCACGCCAACCGCGAACGCCAACGGCATCGCCTCCGTAGGCCCGTACATCTTCCAGGCGAATCCTGACTACACGCGGCGCGGAAAAGCCATGGCCCAATATGCGATAGCGAAGAAAGGCTATCGCAACATTGCGGTACTGGCCCCGATCGATGCCGTCGGAAAATACATGGCCGAAAGTTTCATCGAGGAAGCCGCGCGTCTCGATGCGACCATCCTGGCCACAGAATGGTATGGGCGAGGCACTACGGACCTCTATCCGCAATTCCGCAGCATTCGTGAAGAAGGCCTGATGGAAAGTGTCGGGGGCGTCCTGACGTTCACCGGGAAGCTCGAGGAAGGGTTGTTGGAAAAGCTCGTGAGTGCAGGCGTTCCTACGGAGCTGATCGACTCATTGATGGAGCAGGAGGCGGAGATCGGCGTGAGGACTCTGTTCGGCGAAAACGGTAGACGCATTGCTGATTCGCTCGGACTCCCAGTCATGTATCCAGAATTGAAACTCGATAGTTTACACATACCGGTTACCTCTATCGAAGCGATCTATATCCCGATCGCCAACCCGGACGAGATCGGGATCGTGAGTTCACAGCTGGTCTACTATAACATACAGACGCAGATCCTGGGTACCGGCGATTGGAATGACCTCGCCGAGCTTGAAGCGAACAGGCGGTACGTGGACGGGGTAATCTTCACGTCTGATTCCTACGTCGAACCCGAGGATTCCACCTATCGAGACCTCCTCCAACGGGTGCTCGAGATCATGAACGTGCGTGCAACGAACAACACGTTGTTCTCGTACGACACGATGAGACTCCTGTTCTCCGTCGTGAACAATGGGGCAATTGCGCGCGACCAAATCGCGAAAAGTCTTGCTGGGGTCCGGAAATTCAGGGGGCTGCACGCTCCGATCTCATTCAGCGAGCGCGTGAACAGCGAGCTCCACATCCTGCAATACAAAGTAGGCAAGATACGCAGCATCGACAGCATCACAGTCGACGAGACCGCCCTTCCTCCGGTGCCGCCGTAGCCATCCCTCAAGCTTCCCGAAGGTTTTCCAGCCGGCATCGCAGTGAACCGTCGGGAGGTTAACAAGCGTGTTACCAATCTGGACGAGACTTTTTCGACGAGGGCACTTGACTCACCCGATACGTCTTCGTACCATTCCGGCTCGACAAATGAGAAACCGCCTCAAGGTTTTCCTGCCTACATCCGATTAAACCTTCGGGAGGTTCTGAATTCGTTGAATCATGACTAGTCCCAAAGTTCAAGAACTCCTTCACTCTCGCCACCGCATCAAAGATTGGCCGGAGGAAGAGCGTCCGCGGGAGAAACTGCTGAAACACGGACCTGAAACCCTGTCCGATGCAGAACTGCTTGCTATTGTGATCGGATCCGGCACCGGTAAGACGACTGCCCTCGACCTGGCAAAGAAGCTCCTCATCGATCATCGTTCGCTGCGAGGGCTGGCGAGGACGTCTCCTTCTGACCTGAGAAAGCTCCGAGGAATCGGACAAGCGCGGTCGGTGGAATTGGTTGCCGCCTTTGAACTTGCCCGAAGGCTCCAGGCAGAGCGAGACGAAAGGCGGCTCACGCTCCGTGGTCCGGAAGAAGTGGCCACTCTGTTCGTTCCGAAGCTGAGAGACCTGAAGAGGGAAGTTTTTTATGTCGTCCTGCTCAATTCAGCCAACGGTTTGCTGAAGGAAGTCAAGATTTCGGAAGGTCATCTCAACGCGAGCGTTGTTCATCCTCGTGAGGTGTTCAAGGCCGCCATCGACGAACTCGCAGCGAGTGTAATCCTCGTGCACAACCACCCCAGCGGTAATCCCGAGCCGAGTCCAGAGGACATTAGCATCACAAAGCGACTCGTCGAAGCAGGGAAAGTGATGTCGATTGAAGTGCTCGACCATATCGTGGTGGCAGGGAACGGATTTGTCAGCTTGGCAGAAAGAGGGTTCATTTGAAAGACTGGAAAGGGTATTCCAACTCTTCGTTTCTGGAGATTTTGCTTGACAAAGTGGCGGAAGATCATTATCATAGTGGTTGCTGTAGCTAATCAAAATACCTATCCGCGCATTTCCGCAACACAAAGGAGAACCGAGTTTATGGAACACGTTCGACATCTCACGCGCGCTGTTGGTGCTCCTCTGCTGATGGCTGTCTTCCTGGCGGTCGCAGGCTGCGCCGCCGGACCGAGCGATGATGAAATGGCACAGCTCAACGACCTCCAGAACGAGGTCGGGTCTCTTGAAAAACAAATTTCACAAAAGCAGCGGGAAGTTTCATCGCTGCAGAATCAACTCGATGCGAAGAACAAAGAGCTCGAGAAGTGCGAGACGGATCAAGAGGATGCGAGGAAGCGTCTCGAGAAGGTAAAGTAAGCGGGCGAGCAACCAATCAAGCAACCGTTGGTATTCAAAAAGAGGAGTTGAGAGCATCATGTTCCGAACCATTTCAATTGTGCTTGCCATGTATCTCCTGACAGTGGGTATCGATTACGCCGGGGCCCAGGTAAAAATGTCGAAGGTGGAGTGGCAGAGCCAAATTACTGAGTTCACAGCGAAACGGAATCAACTGAGATCGAAACTCGACCGACTGAACAGTGAAATCTCTGGCCTCAAGGCAAGAGTCTCAGAGCTCGAAGCTGCGATCAAGCGCTGCAAAGACGAGACCTATGCTCTCGTGAAGGTTACGGACGCGGAAATTAAAGAGTTCGATCGAGAGCTCAAGAAACTGGAGAGCCGTGTCGAAGAATTATCCCGGATGTCGGACGCGGAACTTTTGAAGAACAAGAGCGAACTCGATAAAATTTCGTCAAGGTTGGGTGAACTAAGGAAGAACAAGATCGCCCTGCTGCCGGATTTCTACGATAGAATTAACCGCCTCGAGGACAGGATCGCCGCGTTGAAGAGATCGATATCCGGCAAAGGGAAGGTGTACACCGTCGGCACATGGAAGTGGGACCGGGACTGCCTGTGGAACATTGCGAAGAAAAGGGACATCTACGGCAACGCGTGGCGGTGGCCAAAAATCTGGCAGGGGAATCGCGATCAGATCAAGGATCCGGACCTCATCTATCCCGGACAGAAATTGAAGATCCCGAGCGCTGCGCCGTTGACGGCAGGTGAGAATAAGGCAGCGAACGCATACTACCAGAAAAAGGCTGCCATGACTCCGGAAATAACTGAGTAGGAACAAGCAATCGGAGGTGAGTACCTCGTTTTTTCGATGGTGGAAGTGGTTCATACGTTGATAGAAAGCCCTGTTCCTGAAGGCTTCTCCACAGGATAGGGCTTTTTTCGTTTCATTGGGTGAAGCGGGGTCGCGGTCATCAAATTCCATATGTGCAGGAGCATCTGAGGAAGGAAGATACACTGGTGGAAAAAAAGATTAAGCTGGCGGGCGTTGACACGCTCACCTTGCTCGGGGTCAACGACTCGAACCTGCAAATGGTCGAAGGTCGGTTTGACGCGAACATTGTCGTCCGAGGAGATAACATCACGGTTCGCGGAGAGCAGCCGGAGGTCGAGCAGGTCGAACGCGTGTTCAAGGAACTGATCTACATACTCAACAAGAATGGCAACCTGACGAGCAACGATATCGATACGGTGCTTGATCTCGTCGCTGTATCTGGAGAAGGCGCATCAGAGCGGTTTCCGCGGTCCGTCAGAAAAGAGGATTACGATTCCGTCGTGCTCTTCACAAAAAACGACGTCATCCGAGCGCGGACGCCCGGACAGAAGGAATACGTACGAGAGCTGCGCAAGAATGACATCGTGTTTGCCATCGGACCCGCAGGCACTGGGAAAACGTACCTTGCTGTCGCAGTGAGCGTGGCGGCGCTGAAGAATCATGAGGTCGTAAAGGTGATCCTCGCTCGACCGGCGGTCGAGGCGGGTGAAAGCTTAGGATTCTTACCGGGCGACCTGCGCGAAAAGATCGATCCCTACCTGCGTCCTCTCTACGACGCACTCGAGGATATGTTGCCGCCGGAGAAGATCAAGGCCTTCATGGAGAAGCGGATGATCGAGGTGATCCCCCTCGCGTACATGCGTGGACGGACGCTCAACAATGCATTTGTGATACTCGACGAGGCTCAAAATGCCTCCAGCATGCAGATGAAAATGTTTCTGACGCGGCTCGGGGCGAATTCGAAAGCGATCATCACGGGAGACATCACGCAGATCGATTTGCCCGCGACGGCGATTTCGGGATTAGTCCAGATCCAGGGAATCTTGAACGGAGTGGACGGCGTGTCGTTCGTCTATTTCAATCGGAACGATGTGGTGAGGCATAAACTTGTCAAGGATATCATCGACGCCTACGATAAGTATCACACGAATAACAATGGCCAGAACTCGTCGGGTGAGAAGCCGAATAATAAGAGATCTGACAGGCGTTCATAAGACGTCTTGCAGCAGGAGTTTCTGAGGAGAACCCTTCCTCGTTCTTAGGACCAGTCTAACATTATCAGCACTCACTTCGTTTTGCTTGCTCCCAGAGTCTATCCATTTCCTCGAGATTTGATCGTCGGATGTCCTTTCCCTGCTCTTTGAGACTTCGTTCAATGTATCTAAATCGCTCGATGAATTTCTCAACGCTCGATCGGAGGGCATTCTCTGGGTTCACCCCGATGAATCGCGCATAATTTACGAGCGCAAAGAGCAGGTCGCCAAACTCTTGCTCAATTTTCTCTTTGTTTTCTCGAGAATCTTTATCGACTGCACGGTGAAACTCGTTCGTCTCTTCTTCGACTTTTTTCCACACTTCATCTTTGTCCTTCCAGTCAAATCCGAGTTTGGAAGCCTTGTCCTGTAATCGAAACGCTCGTAGCAAAGCTGGAAGCTCCTTGGGTACACCATCCATGAGCGACGAACGTCCCTCTGTAAGCTTCATTGCTTCCCAGTTTCGCTTGACTTCGTGAGCATCCTTCACCTGCGTTTCTCCGAAAACGTGAGGATGTCGTCGCACCAGTTTTGCAGAAATGCTCTCGATGATTTCACGGAGGGTGAATTCTTTCGCCTGCTCCGCGATGCTCGCGTGAAACACGACGTGGAGCAATAGGTCACCGAGCTCTTTCTTGAGGTCTTCCAAGTGTTTCTGATCGATTGATTCCACGACTTCATACGCTTCCTCGAGCAGACTGTGACGGATCGACTCGTGCGTTTGCTCGCGATCCCAGGGACATTCTCGTCGAAGCCGGCGGACGATCTCAACGAACTGTTCAAATTCTTTCGTTTCCAATGCGGTTCTCCTTCAGTGATAGGAACGGACCAATGCAACGTATCAATTTTTGTGTGGAAAATCAAAACGTGAGTGGACAAATTGCGTTGGACTTTCCAGCGTGATTTCTGTATATTGACGCCCGATGATTCATCGTTTTGAATTTATCGAATGAAAATCTGTGTAACCTATGCAGCCTAAATTCGTCCTGTTACTTTTCATCGTTCTTTCGATAGGGTTCTTCCTCCTCTTGTTGCTAGCAACTCCTCGTATGGCTGATCTTCTACTCTACAACGGATCAATTTACACCGTCGACGGAGAGTTCAGTGTCTCCGAGGCCGTTGCGGTGCGAGGCAAGAGGATCGTAGGCGTGGGAAAAACTGAGGATCTTGTCAAAAAGTTTCAGGCGAAAGAAATGTTGGACCTGCGAGGCAAGCCGGTGTTTCCCGGGTTCATCGACGCGCACGCGCACTTTCTCAGTTTGGGGTTGAGTCTACAGATACTGGATTTTGTACGGACGGTGTCTGCGGACCAAATTGCATCGATGGTGCGGGATCGTGTTCGGCAGTTGAAGCCCGGTCGATGGATTCGCGGGATCGGATGGGATCAGAACGACTGGACAGTGAAGAATTTTCCGTCGCATAAGATCCTGGACGCGGTTGCACCGGACAACCCAGTCCTTCTTTATCGCATCGATGGCCACGCCATCTGGGTGAATCGGAAAGTCATGGAACTGGCTGGGATCACAAAGCAGACACTTGAACCTGAAGGAGGGAGAATTCTCCGCGACGCACAGGGAAATCCGACCGGAATCTTTATCGACAACGCTATCTATTTGATTACACCGATCGTTCCCACCTATTCAGCTGATGAGCTCAAGGAGGCAGGTGTATTGGCTGCTCGACTGTGCGCGCGATTCGGCTTGACCTCCGTGCAGGATATGGGATCGGGTCTTAGAGATATTATGGGATGGGGTCTTAGAGATATTGAGGTGCTGAAAGAGCTCGTCACGGAAGGGAATTTTCCGGTTCGACTCTATGTTACCGTCGAAGGTTCGGACACTACAACTTGGAATTTTTACCTCCGGCAAGGGATAGAAGTCGCTTTTGCCGATAACATGCTGACAGTTCGCGCGCTGAAACTTTATGCCGACGGAGCGCTCGGCTCGCGCGGTGCTGCCCTGATCGAACCGTATTCCGACGAAGCCGGGAACCGGGGCTTAACGAGGACTTCGGAGGATGAACTGCTCCGTAGATGCCTCGAGGCACTCGATCACGGGTTTCAGGTTCTCACACACGCTATCGGGGATCGTGCCAACCATATCGTCCTGAATGTGTACGAAAAGGCTTTGAAGGAGAGACAAACGAATGACCACCGATTGCGCGTCGAGCATGTGCAGGTCCTCGATCTAAACGACATACCGCGATTCCGTGAGTTGAACGTCATACCGAGCATGCAGCCGACACACTGCACATCGGATATGTATTGGGCGATCGACCGCGTGGGACCCGATCGTATAAAGGGAGCGTACGCCTGGAGATCGCTCTTGGATTCAGGAGTGATCATTCCGGGTGGTTCAGATTTTCCGGTAGAAAGTCCGAATCCACTCTGGGGAATTTACGCTGCAGTTACTCGCCAGGACCACCGCGGGTGGCCGGAAGGCGGATGGTACCCTGACCAGCGAATGACCATCGAAGAGGCAATCCGAAGTTTCACGATCTGGGCAGCGTTCGGCGCGTTTGAAGAAAATCTGAAAGGCTCCATTGAACCCGGTAAGCTCGCTGACCTCGTGGTGCTCTCGAAGGATATCGTCACCATCGCGCCGAGGGAAATCCTGACTACGGAGGTGCTTATGACGATGGTCGGAGGGAACTGGGTGTTCAAGAAACCTGATGAAGTTGCAATGCGACGATAGACCCTCGATCGAAAACAGCAGAGAGGTCGTTACAATGAGTTACGTGGAACAGCACAAAATGGTCGAAGAGTTGAAAGATTATGCGCACCGAATGAAGGGCCGTGACGTGTACGATTTCGACATGCTCCTCAAGCGAGACAAGGACGACGAGATGCTGGACTCGCTTTCCTTCAAGAGGCTTCAAGAGCTGTACGAGACGTATGCCGGAAAGCGTCAGTGACGACTGCAACTTTGGTAAGGGGGTTGGTGTTTCATATCGCATGATATTCCAGTTGTGAAGCGGCCGCCCAGCAAATGAAATCCTTTCGAGATCTCAAACTTTCCTCCAAGATCCTCCTTGGCATTGTCCCCCTCTTTATCGTATCCGTCTATCTCAGTGTCCGACTGAATAACGAGTTTCAAGAAGACCAGATGATGGAACAGGCGCTCGCATCCGCAGAGACGTACGCTGACATCATTCGGGAATCGCTTGTGAACATGATGGTTAACCGCCTGCAGGTTGATGAATCCTTTCTAGCGCAGATGGGCAACCTGCAAGAAATCGACAGTCTCCGGCTTGTCCTGAACGACCTCCGATTGCGCCCGCTGCTCATGACGCCCGAGCGAGCACAGCGAATCAGGAAGAAAATGGATGAATACAGCATCTCTGATGCGATGGAACGGGAAACGATCCTTTCTGGCACCCCGAAGTGGGAGCGCAACGGTGATTCCTTCCGCGCCATCATCCCGTTTAAGGCGGATGTACGGTGCCAGCGATGCCACCAGGTCGAAGTAGGGTATGTACTTGCCGCGGTAAATATTCATATCTCCCTATCCCGCATTTCGCAAGCGATTGAGAGCAATGCTGAGCGCACGTTCTGGATATTCGTCGGTTTTACCATTCTTGCAGTATCCATCGGTGCATTCATCTTTCGACGGTTTGTCGGTCGGCCGGTGAAGGATTTGATGAAAGGGACCGAGGAAATTGCTAGCGGGAATCTTTCGTACTCGGTGAGGGGGAATCCTCGCGGCGACGAACTAGGCCGGCTCGGCGGTGCTTTCGACTCCATGCGTGCAGCTCTGAAGAAAAACGTCGAGCAACTCGAGGAACTCAACGCAACGCTTGAAGTGCGAAAGGGGCAGCTGGAGGATTCGCTCGAAGCACTGGGGAAAGCTCAGGAAGAGCTCATCCAATCGGAACGCATGGCCACCGTGGGACAAATGGCAAGCTCCATCATCCATGATTTCAAAAACCCGATGAGCATTATCTACTCGTACATCCAGATGCTGAAACAAAAAGCCAGCCGTGGCGGTAAACGTCGGCATGAGGCCTATGATGGGATCATGAAATCCGTCGAGCGTATGCTCGATATGACTCAGGAGCTGCTCGACTTTTCCCGAGGCGAAATGCATCTGCAGCTCTCCGAGTCCCGCGTTGAAGACTTTATCGCCGACGTTGTTGAGGGCGTCAAGATGAACCTGAGCAAAAACAACGTCAAGATCATCGTGGACCAACGGTACCACGGTGCCCTCATCCTGGATGTTGACCGGTTGCGACGGGCTTTGATCAACATCATCAACAACGCTCAGGAGGCAATGCCAGACGGCGGGGCCTTGACGCTGCGGACAGAGGGGGAGGATGGACATGTGAAAATTGAAATTGCAGACACTGGGATTGGTATCACCGAGCAGATCAAGGAAAAGATTTTCGAACCGTTCGTCACGCATGGAAAGTCCAAAGGAACTGGTCTAGGTCTGGCAATCACCAAGAGGGTCATCGACGAGCACCGAGGTTCGATCTCAGTGAAAAGCGGGTGGGGCAAGGGAACAACTTTCACCATTCACCTACCCGTGCTCTCGATCGACGATGAAAACCGCTCGACTTCGTCACGCTTGCCCGGACGAACGCGCGGGACTGATTGAAAAGCAAGGAATTCGAATCTGGATGTTCGATAAGCAGTACCGGGCTCCACTTACCACAACCCGCTGAATACAGTTAACCTTCCGGAAAAATCACTTGCCACTGTTGCCGCAATCATTTATATTGAAATTACGAGTGTTGCCTTTTCGATGGCGAAACCATCTTCCGATGTGAAGCTGTAGGATCACTTGGTGAAAGTATCCCTGGGAAACTATGTGAACTTCGGACTCGGAGATTGCGTGGTAGGGAGACGCCTCGTTGATCATCATGGGGTCTTCACCGTTCCGACCGTCAAGGAGATTTGATATGGAACCAGGCAGCCGCGAAAAACCGCCGCTTGTCTCCGTGAAGGCAATCCAGTGGAAATGGGTGTTCATGGCCTTCTTTTTCTATCTGTTCTTCAGCTACTTTCCCACGCTGACAATCTACGCGATTACCGGAAGCGAGTACACGTTGTTCGTCTATCTCCTGGGTTTCGTAGTGTCGGGATTCCTCGTAGGGTATATATCGAGAGGCTACACAATTCGTGAGCCGGCAATCGGCGCGGTATTGTTCGTGAGTGTCTTTTTCCTCACGGTTGTGGTATCCGGGACGAGTGCGTCCCTGTATTTTGGATGGATCATCTGGATGCTGCTGGGTTTTTTCCTGGGACTGACGGGCGCATGGTTTGGTGAACAGCTCCAAGCCAAGGTGGATCGCAGACACCAGCAATGAACAGCTCCACATCGAGACAAAGTCGAAGCGTGAGACTTCCGTGTTCGGAAGAATCGACCCATGGCAACAGCAACTGCAAGACTGAATCGCATCGGCGTTCTGACTGGTGGCGGGGATTGCCCCGGACTCAATGCGGTGGTCCGCAGCGTCGCCAAGCCAGCGATGTCTTTCTTTGAGTGTACTGTCGTAGGGATACTGGATGGGTTTGAAGGATTGGTGGAAGGACGGATGCGAGAACTCTCGAGGCTCGATGTTTCGGGGATCATCAACCTTGGCGGAACGATTCTCGGGACCTCAAACAAAGGCGACCCGTTTCACTATGCGGCCAACTCCGCTGATGGAGTGAAGATCGTCGATGCATCCGACAAGGCGCTGCGGCATTACCGAGAATGGGGATTGGGCGCTCTGGTCGTTATTGGCGGTGATGGGACGATGAACATCGCGCACAAATTCACCGACATGGGCATGAATGTAGTTGGTGTTCCGAAAACGATCGACAATGACCTCGAGGCGACAGATCAAGCCTTCGGGTATGACTCCGCTCTCGTGGTGGCGACGGAGGCCATCGACCGTCTCCAGACGACAGCGTCGGCACACAAACGTGTGATGGTCGTTGAAGTCATGGGGCGGCACGCAGGCTGGATCGCACTCGGGGCAGGTCTTGCGGGCGGTGCGGATATCATTCTCATTCCGGAAATCCCCTTCCAATGGGATGTCATTTACAAATACTGTGTGAAGCGGAGCAAGACCGCGAAGTTTACGATTATTTGCGTCGCAGAGGGTGCCCGACCGGCGAAGGGTGAGCTCGTGGTAAAGGAAAAGGATGTGAAACGAACTGATCCAGTGCGGCTCGGGGGCATCGGTGACCTTGTCGCAAAAAAGGTTTCCGCCGAGACAGGTCTGGAGACTCGCGTAGCGGTGCTTGGACACTTACAGCGAGGAGGTACGCCTTCACCCTTCGATCGAATCCTTGCGACCAAATTCGGGTCGATGGCGACTCAGCTGGCTTCGGAAGGGAAATTCGGTCACATGGTCAGTTTGCGAGGTACCGATGTTGTGTCCGTGCCCTTGAAGGATGCCGCCGAGCGGCAGCGACTTGTACCTCCTGATCATCAGATGATCTGCGCTGCTCGAGCGGTCGGGACATCCTTTGGAGACTGACGAACAGGTGTCGTGCCAGGGAGGAACAAGAATATTTTCATCTCCGGTGTCCCCGGAGTTGGCAAGACCGTACTCATCAGGAACGTTCTTGGTCATCTTGCGAGGACTACCACAAGGGGATTTTACACGGAGGAGATACGGGATCGTGGAAATCGGGTCGGATTCTCACTGAAGACTGTCGATGGGCGGCTCTATACGTTGGCCCACGTTACTGATGTAGTCAGTCGATACCGTGTTGGCCGGTACAAGGTCGACCTCGAAACGTTTGAGCGAGTCGTCGACGAAGAACTGAAAGTGCGGAGGGACGTAACTGCATACGTGGTGGACGAGGTGGGGAAAATGGAGTTTCTCTCCCCTCTGTTTCGTCGTCGGTTGAAGGAAATTCTGGAAAGTGAAGCCAACGTCATTGCGACAATCGCAGCGAAGGGAGATCAATACATCGAAGCGTTGAAGAAGCGGAACGATATCGATGTAGTCCACCTCACGCGCCAGAATCGAGACGAGATGTTGAAGGAGGTCTTGAGGTTGTGTGGGGTGACTGAATCGAACGGGATGGTGAAAAAATAAGCCATGATCGACGCGACACGAGTCGATGTCATCACGCAAACAAGCTGTCCTGGACTCCATCTGCTGAAGCGTGGGAAAGTCCGGGATATGTACGACGTGGGGGAGTCCTTGCTCATTGTTGGAACGGACCGACTGTCTGCGTTCGACGTCGTCGTGCCCCAGGGCATCCCATGTAAGGGGATGGTGCTGACGCAGATAGCGGACTACTGGTTTGACGTCATGAGTGACATCGTGCCGAACCACTTGATATCGAGCGATGTCAAGGATTTTCCGCGCGGGAGAAAATTGCCGGATGACGTGATTGAAACGACGAGTCAGAAATACCTCGAAGCGCTGGAACGATTGACGGGGAGAAGATTGTCGTGATGCATGGTACGAAGGATGGCATACTCCATTCTTGAACATCCCGCCGACCTCGGGATCGAAGCGCGGGGTAACACGCTGCGGGAGGCGTTTGAGGAAGCTGCGGTTGGCTTGACTTCCGTCATCGTGGACCTTGATAACGTCGGTGTCATGATCGATCGGATTCTGACCGTGGAGGCGAGGGATGTTGAGAGCCTTCTGGTCAGATGGCTTTCCGAGCTGCTCTATTTATACGACGGCGAAGGTTTCCTGTGTAAAGAAGTGCACATTCAGCAATTTTCTCCCGCGCGGATGGAGGCCAAGGTCCGAGGTGAATGGTATGCAGAAGGAAAACATCACACGAAGCTAGACGTGAAGGCGATAACGTACCACCAGCTAGAAATCAAAGAAGATCCGAGTGGCGGGTCTGTTCGTGTGTACCTCGATATTTGATGGAGGTGAGAAAATGGCCAAGTACCAGAAGATTGACGACTATCGCTACCTCATCCCGAAATCCTACAGGACGGGAATGTTGACCGAGGGTTTGATCTATGCCAACGAAGACTTAATGCGACAGATCGAGAAGGATCTCACATTTGACCAGGTAGCGAACGTTGCGACCTTGCCCGGACTGGTCGGACGATCGCTGGCAATGCCCGATGCACATCAAGGATATGGATTCGCCATCGGGGGTGTGGCAGCTGCCGATTTGGAAACGGGGGTTGTCTCCGCCGGCGGCGTCGGATTCGACATCAACTGTGGAGTTCGACTGTTGGCCTCACCCTTGTTGGTGGAGGAAGTCCGACCGAAACTCGATGCTCTGCTGAATCAGCTCTTCCGGGACATTCCGTGCGGAACCGGGCGAAGCGGCCTCGTAGAACTCAACTCTGCGGAACTGGACAGGGTGTTAAACGATGGGGTGCGCTGGAGTGTGGAGAGTGGGTACGGAACTCCAAGCGACCTCGAGCACATTGAAGAAAATGGTTGTCTCAAGAATGCGGATGCTTCCCTTGTGAGCCGCCGTGCGAAAGAACGGGGAAAGAAGCAGCTGGGAACCCTTGGCTCGGGAAATCATTTTCTCGAAGTGCAGCGAGTGGCGGAAATTTTTGACGAGGAGGTGGCAAAGGCGTTCGGTTTGTTCATGGACAAGATCGTCGTTCTGATCCATACCGGTTCCCGCGGGCTCGGCCATCAGGTATGTACTGACTACCTGGAAGTCATGCAAGAGGGCATGCGGAGGTATGGGATTTCGATCGTCGACCGTCAGTTGGCCTGTGTGCCCATCCGGTCGCGCGAGGGGCAGGATTATCTCAAGGCTATGGCGGCGGCGGCCAATTATGCATTCACGAACCGACAGCTGATCACGCACTGGACGCGTAAGGCGTTCGAGCGTGTTCTTGGTCGGGGGGAATTGCAGCTCGTCTATGATGTTGCCCACAACATCGCGAAGGTAGAAGAGCACAAGGTGAGCGGGACAACAAGAAAAGTCCTTGTCCACCGCAAGGGTGCCACGCGCGCGTTCCCGAGAATGCGCCCCGAGATACCGAAAGACTACTTCGAGGTGGGCCAGCCTGTGCTCATCCCCGGCAGCATGGGTACCTGCTCCTACGTACTCGTTGGAACAGAGAAAGCAATGGAGGAGACCTTTGGCTCCACCTGCCACGGAGCCGGCCGCGCCAAAAGCCGACATGCCGCCAAGAAAGAAATCTCGGCTGAACAGCTCGTGAAGGACCTGAAGAACCGCGGTATCCTGGTTAAAGGCGCTTCGAAGAGTGGCCTCACCGAGGAGAATCCGAACGCGTACAAAGACGTGAGCCAGGTGGTCGATGTGGTGCACAACGCCGGGATTTCCAAGAAAGTAGCGAAGTTAATCCCGCTCGGGGTCATCAAAGGTTAGGATGCGACCGATTGCCGAATCTCTACTGCCGCCGATGCTCATCCGCCAATCTTCAATCAGCCCGTCCCGCTTGGTCCGATGCCGCTGTGCGGCATCGAGACCTCGGCTCGCCGACAGCGAGACGGGCCGAGCGGCGAGAGAGGCGAGCGGGAACTTCCCCAAAGGGGGTCCTTCACGCCACGAAGTGGTGGCTTCGCCAAAGGGACACTTCGTGTTGGATCGGACGTGACACCTTGTGGTCAAGACAGACAATCAGCGATGATTTGTTGCTCGTTTCAGACCTTTAACTGAGCACCCGATACGCCTTGATTCGAAGACCTCCACCCGAGAATCCTCTTGCGTCGGAGTTCCTCTTGCTTGCATACTCCCACGGATATTTTCCGATGGCGGAATCGCGCACCGGACCGATCAATTGGTACTCTCCCGACCCACGTGCGATCCTCGAGCTTCTAGAGTTTAGTATATCGCGGTCGCTCCGTCAAGCGCTGAGAAAGCATCTGTACGTAATTCGAGTGAACACCTCTTTCGAGGCGGTTATTCGGGCTTGTGCTGACCGCGGGGACAGCTGGATCTCTGAGGAATTCATCAAAGCGTATACGGACCTGCACCGACTCGGATACGCGCACAGCGTCGAGGCGTGGAAGGACGAATGTCTTGTCGGAGGATTGTATGGCGTCAGTATCGGCGGTGCGTTCTTCGGGGAGTCGATGTTCCATCGGAAGGCCCACGCATCGACCTATGCGCTTGCCTTCCTGGTTGAGCGGCTCTCTGAGCGCGGCTTTGAGCTGCTCGATATACAATTCATGACAGAGCACTTCGCGCGTTTGGGTGCGCGAGAAATGCCGAGGGAGGACTATCTTGCACGACTGCGGCGAGCGATCAGGAAAGGTTGCGCGTTCTTGTAAGATTGCGTACATTTTGGCAAAGTAGGCTCAATGGCGTTTTGTAGTTGAAGCATAAGTGTCAAAAGAGCTCGGTTGCATGTGGGGGAGAATTTGGCTCAATTTGAATTTAGCAAGGCGGCTATTTGGTGTTCTGGATCATGATACATTTTCTGCGCAGTGTCTATGGTCACGGAAGAGGAACTGAAAAAGAAGACGCAGGAACTTCGGAAGCAGCTCGAAGAGGCAGCACATCGAAGAGCTGAACAGGAAGCAGTCCGCAGGTCTGATGAGGAACGCGAGAGGTTGGAAAACGAGATCCGGCAGCGCGCGGAGGAAGCAAGGGGAAAATTAGAAGGGGAACTGGAGAGCAAAAAGCAGGAAATTCGTAAGCAACTGGAAGAAGAAGGGCATCGAAAAGCTCAAGAGGAAACACTCCGCCTGGCTGATGAGGAACGGGAGAAGTTGGAGAAGCAGCTGCGGCAACAGGCGGAGGAGGCGAGGAGAACATTAGAGGAGGACCTGAACAAGAAAGCAGAGGAAATTCGTAAGCAACTGGAAGAACAAGCGCATCGGAAAGCTCAAGAGGAAGTGGTTCGCCTGGCTGATGAGGAACGAGAGAGTTTGGAAGTGGAGCGCGAGCAAAAGGGGAAGGAGGAGAAATTGCGTTCTCAGGAACAGCTAACACAGAAGATCAAGGAGGAATCAAAACATATTCACAGGGTGCTTGTCGCTGATGATGATGATGGACAGTGCCAGTCACACACGTTCGCTCTTGAGGAAGCCGCATCGATCATAGGTGACAGTGTGGAAATCGTACTCGCGAAGAATAGCGTCGAAGCTCGCCAGAAGCTCATGTCCGAAGCTTTCAGCCTTGCGATCATCGATAACGATTTCCGCGATACAAACATACCAGGCCATCTGCCCGGGATCGCATTGATACAACTTGCCCGGAAAAAAGGTCCGAACGTCAAGACTCCGGTGGTGTTTTGCACCGCCAACCCGTACGATGGGCTTTCCTCAATGGCGGAAAAGTACAAAGCAATTTATTTGCCGAAATCGAAGTATGATCTCGAGAAAGTCGCGGCAATGTTCGCTGAGCAGTTGAAGAAAGGCAAACGCTAGCGTACTGCGGCTCGGAGTCAATCCACGCTGCACTGTATCTCTTTTGATGAGCCCCAATGCCTGTAGGAGCCTTGAACTCGCAGAGTTGTAAATCGACGTAGTCGGAACTCGGTTCTGTGCTCGCCTCCCATGAATGCATCCCAACTCCCATCTGTCACTAAAAAGGCCTTCCGATTTGTCCAAACAGCCTCGAGTATCCTCAGAGACTTCTGAGGACAGTCTCCGGAAATCGTCCAGAGATCAGAGTAATTGCATTCATAGAAAACCAACGTTTCATCCGCAATCATCCAACCAACCGATACACTATGAACAGTGTTCATCGTCTTGTCGTGCTTGGAGTTCTTTTCGGGATCATCGCGCTCTTCACGAGCAGCATGATTCACGGAGCAGAGGTCGCCCTGCAAGGGCAGGAGTACGACCAGCATCGCGATGTTTATAAATTTGGTCAGGGTGTCAACCTGGGAATTGTTGTCCTCATCATCATTCATGCGATTCTTGCGGGGATTGCCATCGTGTGGTTTTATCACATCACGTACGA
>JAZGDE010000048.1:0-58517 GCA_036477295.1 Bacteroidota bacterium
ATTTGAGATTTGGGATTTGGTTCTTGGTGCTTCCTTTTCTATCGCTTTTCAAAGTCGCGGATGATCTGCTCGAGCTGCTCTTCGGTCAAACCAGTGCCATAGATAACGTCCTTCTTGACCGGTGAGCGGGTAGGCTCTTCGAGAGGCTTCTCCTCTCTCTGGATCGGGACATTGGTCGGCATGGGCTTCCCGACGGGTGGATTCCCGGCTTTCATTCGGATTCTCTCATCGATCTCATCGATCCAGGTACGCACTGGCTTCGGGGAGGGAAGGGGAGAGATTTTTGTCGGAGCAGCTTCGCCGAACTTTTCCGGAGGGTTAATGGGGCTGGTTTCGTAGGCGAGGCGCTTGATGTGAATCAAGTGCCGGGCCGTGATGTTGTCCGATATGATCGAGCCGCCCATGGTCCCGGGGCCCAGAGTCATCGAAGGGTCAAGTCCTGTTGTGTAACCGACAGCGCCGAGCGCTGCTTGAGTGTTCACGAGGATACGGTAGGATGGCTTTTCGAGTGCGAATTTCATGATGATGTCCTCGTCCTTCGAATGGATGACGAGCGTATGGCCGAGCCCTCCAAAATTGAGAAGCTCGATGCACCGGTGACACCCGTCGCGCCATCCGTCCTCCGTGTAAAACGAGAGCACGGGAGAGAGCTTCTCTCGGGAGAGTGGATATTCACGGCCGACAGCAGCCAGCTCTGCAATTAATACTGTCGTCTCCGCAGGGGCATTGATTCCCGCCTTATTGGCGATGTAGGTTGCGGGCTTGCCGACGATCTCCGGATTGATTTCTCCCCGCGGTCCAAACATCAATCGACCGAGCCTTTCCTTCTCCTCGACGTTGCAGAAATAGGCATTAAGTTTCTTACATTCCTCGACGACTTTTCCTCGGATCGGTGCATCACAGATGAGGGCTGATTCCGTTGAGCAGAGCGTGCCGTAATCGAAGAGCTTGCCGGAAATGACGTCGGCCACCGCTTTCTTTACGTTCGCTGTCCGTTCGATGAAAGCGGGTACATTTCCTGATCCCACGCCATAGGCTGGCTTGCCGGCACTGTAAGCGGTTCTTACCATCGCTGTGCTACCCGTGGCTAGGATAATGTCGACTTCCTTGTGCTTCATCAGTTCCTGTGTCGCCTGCATAGTCACATTGGTCATGCAGGTGATCAGCCCCTGGGGAGCACCTGCTTTCTCGGCCGCATCGGCCAGCACGCGGGTTGCCTCCGCGGTGCAGTTAGCCGCGCGTGGGTGCGGGCTCGCTACGACGGCGTTTCGGCCTTTGACAGAAATCAGAATCTTAAACATGACCGTGGACGTCGGATTTGTCGATGGGATCAGTGCGCACACGACGCCCATCGGATCCGCGATTTCAACGATCTTTTTCTTTGCGTCGAATCCGACTACACCGACGGTCTTCAGATCCTTGATGGACCCGTGCGTCCATTTTGTGCTGAATTCGTTCTTGGTTTTCTTATCTTCTGGTTTTCCAAAGCCCGTCTCTTCATGAGCCATACGGCCGAGCCGTTCAGAAGCTGCGTAGCCAGCATCCGCCATCGCCTTGACGATGCGGTCGACTTTCTCCTGGGAGAAATGCCAGAATTCCAGCTGGGCAGCCTTGGTGCGCGCGACCAGGTCGCGCATCTCCTGGATAGCGAGGAGGTCTTTATCGATGGCCATTAGTGTCTCCGGATTTCCTTGCAGGGACGCGCTACGCCACGCCCCTACTATCTCCTTTTGTGCACGCCGACCATCCTTGGTCGGCGTGTGATGGTGCCGAGCAAGATGCTGAGCACCACAGCAACCTCGAGTGTCAAAATCAGACTAATACGCTATCCTTGGCCCAAACGGCAAGGCCAGTCTTCTCATCGAGCTTCCGGTCGAGTGCTTTGCCTTCCAGTTCCTCGATGAAGAGCTCACAGGCAAACACAGTTGTGCCCGGCATCAGATGTCCCCCGAAGGCTTTGCCCTTGTCGTCGCCAAGAACAATGTGTACGTGCACGAACGGCTTACCATCTTTCAGGCTGACATTGCCGACGCAACTCAGGATTTCCATTTCCTTCTTGCGCTTGATGGTGTGATATTTTTTCCTGCGCTGATCGTAATATGCCACCGTAGCATTTTTTACGGCTCCGATTGCCGTCACCTTGCCCACCTTGATGTCTTCATCCTGACAGAATTTCCTGATGCTCTCGTAAAGGTCAGCGCCGATCGGAAGTCGGCCCAAGAATGTACACTTCGATCTGTACGGATTGAGAGCCATAGATTGTTCTTTTCCTCCCCTTCGACGGGATGGGCAGCCGACGACAGATCGCGAACTCTCTTACAGTCGCGAACTCAAAGAAGTCGTTCCTGGCCGGCGACTGATTTCCTCTTCAGACCGAAGTGCCGATAGGCGAGTTCTGTTGCTAGGCGGCCTCGAGGTGTGCGGTTCAGGAAGCCCTCTTGGATTAGGTACGGCTCGTAGACTTCCTCGATCGTACCAGATTCTTCGCCAACGGCAACGGCGAGTGTTGCGATGCCGACGGGCCCGCCGGCATATTTCTCGATGATGGCAAGCAGAATGCGTTTGTCCATATCATCGAGGCCATGTTCATCCACTTCGAGTGCCGTCAAGGCATACTCCGAGACCTCTCGGTTAATGACACCCGCGTGCCGAGCTAAATTTTTGTCCGCCTGGGCGAAATCGCGGCAGCGCTTGAGAAGCCGATTGGCAACGCGGGGCGTCCCTCGCGATCGTTTCGCGATCTCTTCGACCGCATCCTCCTTGCACGTGATCTCGAGAATCGACGCTGATCGCCGTATGATGTTCGCCAGTTGATCAATCTTGTAATAATCGAGTCGGCTGGATATCCCAAACCGGGACCGTAGGGGTGAACTGAGCAGTCCAGCTCGAGTCGTAGCCCCAACGAGTGTGAAAGGTTTCAGTCCGAGCGCAATGGTCTTTGCACCGGGTCCGCTGTCGATGATGATGTCGACGTGGAATTCTTCCATCGCCGAGTACAAGTACTCCTCGATTTTCACCGGCACTCGATGGATCTCATCGATGAACAGGATCTCATGTGTTTCGAGCGACGTGAGAATTCCGGCTAGGTCTCCCGGCTTCTCGAGTGCAGGACCCGAAGTCACTTTGATGCCGTAACCCATTTCGTTAGCGAGAATGTAAGCAAGCGTCGTTTTGCCTAACCCAGATGGCCCGGTCAAGAGAACATGGTCAAGTGATTCGTCTCGCTTCTTGGCCGCTGCAAGGAACACCTTAAGGTTTTCAACGGTCTTTTCCTGACCGACGAATTCCTCGAAGCGAAGTGGACGGAGGGTCTGGTCGAGTTCTATTTCATTTTCCAGACGTTCGGGAGAGGCGTAGTGAGATTTTTGTGCCATAGCGGGAAAACTTTTGCTGAATTTACTCACGCATGCTGAGAATTGCAACACTCACGAACCTCCCGGAGGTTGAAGTGTTCACCATTGTGAACCTTCGGGAGGTCTATAATTTCCCCGTGTGCCGCAGTGCGCGCTTGATAAGCTCTTCCAGGGTAAGTTCGATTTCGTCCGCTTCTTTCAGCACAAGCCGGATGGCCTTCTCCGCGACTGCTCGCGTGTAGCCAAGCGACGAAAGAGCAGACAGGGCCTCCGCACGAGCCGATGATAGCATCTCTCCAGGCAAGGCAGCAGCGGTGCTCAGAACCTCGAGCTTATCGCGCAGTTCCACGTTGAGCCGCTCTGCCGTTCTTCTTCCTACACCGGAGATTGAAGTCAAAGCCTCCAGTTTTCCGTTGGCAATACAACTTTTCAGCTCCAGCACAGTCATTCCAGAGAGAATCCCCTGAGCCATCTTCGGTCCGACCCCCGACACGGAGATGAGCAGCCGAAACATCTTACGTTCATCCGCAGACGCGAACCCATAGAGCACGATCGCGTCCTCACGGAGATGCAGGTGGGTAAGAACTTTGGCTTTGGACCCAGGGTCGCCCAGCTGCTCGTACGTAGAGAGAGGTATGTGGAGTGTGTATCCGACGCCGTTCACGCTCAAGACGATTTCTGTCGGATTCTTTTCGACGAGCAGACCTTCAAGGTATGAAATCATGGTCTCCGACGCAGTTCAATAGTGGGTTGCTCCCCCTACAATCCTCTACGAGGTCGTAGACTCGTAGGTCGATGACTCGGCTTGTGGAGAAGGCCATGCGCCGAATCCTTGGGCGTTTGTTTGCGACCGCCGAGAGGCTGCACCACCCGGTCAGGATGGGCCGAGAGATACAATTTCCAGCTCTTCGAAGACGACTTTACACCTGCGATTCGGTGAAGGTGGCAAAGGGCAACGGCCAGTGCGTCGGTCGAATCGTAGAATTTTGGGGACTCTTTCATCCGGAGGAGATTCTTCACCATGAACTGGACCTGGTCTTTCGACGCTGCCCCATTTCCGACAACGGACTTCTTGACCTCGCGGGGTGAGTATTCTGCGGCGGGTATATTGGCGTTCACGGCCGCTAGGAGAGAGACTCCGCGTGCATGTCCAAGCTTCATGGCGGATTGTGCGTTCTTCCCGTAGAACGCGGTCTCGATGGCGAACTCATCGGGGCGGTACTTCTTGATGATCCGGCGCAGCCGCGAGTAGATTAGCTTCAGGCGAGCCGGGAGTCGATTCTCGCTTCCATTCCGGATGGCGCCGTATTCCAGCAGGCGGGTCCGGCTGCCAACCTTCTCCACGACCCCGTAGCCGGTGATGAGTGTTCCCGGGTCAACGCCGAGGATGATCATAGTATCGTGACGATGATGCAGAGAAAAGTTCCGAGTGTGCATGCTAACTGCTGAGCGATGCCATCACCTTTTCGTCGATGTCGAAGTTCGAATACACGTGCTGCACGTCATCGTGCTCCTCCAGTGCTTCCATAAGCTTGAGCACGTGCTCAGCTTCTTTCCCCTCGACGCGAACGGTTGTTTGAGGAACCATCTGCAGCTCCGCACTTTCGACCTTGATGTTGTTTTCCTCCAGCGCTTTTCTTACGTGCTCGAAGGTCTCCGCCAAGGTCGTGATTTCGAAAAATTCTTCTTCTGACTTCAGATCCTCTGCGCCCGCTTCGAGTACGATCGTCAGAATTCTGTCCTCATCAAATCCAACTTTTGGAACGGTGAGAACCCCTCGCTTGTGAAAGGTCCACGCAACCGAACCCAATTCCCCCATCTTGCCCCCGTGCCGTTCAAACACGCGACGGATCTCTGACACCGTCCGATTCTTGTTGTCCGTGACGGCTTCGATCAGCACGGCAATTCCAGCTGGTCCGTAACCCTCGTAGATGGCCTCCTCGTATGAAGTGCCCGGAAGTTCTCCCGTGCCGCGTTGGATTGCCCGCTTGATGTTCTCAGCGGGCATATTGTTGGCTTTCGCAGTGCTGATGGCGACTCGGAGGCGCGGGTTGCCTTCAGGGTCGCCGCCGCCGTCGCGTGCGGCGAGGGTTATTTCCTTGATCAGTTTCGTGAAGCGCCGGCCCCGAGCAGTATCGGCAGCGGACTTCCTGCGCTTGATCGTAGCCCATTTGGAATGACCTGACATGACAACCTCTTGTTCTTCGGTCTCCTCAACACCACGCCTTCTGGAACACTCAAACGACACAGGAACGGGGACGCACTCCGCGAAAGATGATACTGCACCAAAAGTAACTACTTTGCAGCATTATTTCAAATCTTTGATCTTCAGCTGGGGCACTGTTTCCCTTTCTTTTCCGCGGACGGAGGGGTTGCCCGGGGGACTGCGCCATTCACTCTTGCCGATCGAAAAAACGATGTCGAGGTTCTTTCGTCCTGGCTCGATGCGGTCGATGAGATGGCCGAGGTTGAATCCGATCGCGTCGAAGGTGAGGGCGCCCTCCCGCACCTTGAATCGGAGATGGTCCTTTCCGACGGTACGCGCTTTGCCCGCGACTTCCACGTTATGCGTCAGGAAGACCGGACGCGGGTTCTTTGGACCGAAGGGGGCAAATTGATTGAGTATCCGGATGAAGCGGGGTGTCAGTTCTCGAAGCCTCAGCTGCGCATCAATTTTGATTTTCGGACTGCGCTGATCCTGAGTAAGCAGTTCTCGGACGACCACATTGAAGGCTTCCCGAAATTCATCGACGCGATTGAGTGCCACTGCCAGACCCGCCGCGTATTTGTGGCCTCCGAATTGAATCATCTTGTCTTCACAGCGCTTCAGAGCTTGATAGATATTGAAACCGTCCACGCTGCGTGCCGATCCCTTGGCGACGCCGTCCACCGTCGTCATCATGATCGTGGGGCGATAGTACTTTTCGACGAGCCGGGAAGCGACGATGCCGATCACCCCCGGATGCCAATGTTCGTGATGAAGGACAATCGCCCCGGTGAAGCCGGGGCTCTCCGTATCCAAATAGTTCTCCACAAGCTCCTGAGCTTTCCGGAAGGTGTCCTCATCGATTTTGCGGCGGTTCCGGTTTTCCTCCTCGAGTACGTGTGCAACAGTCGCTGCCTCCGCATCGTTCGCGCACGTCAGCAAATCGACAGCGCGCATGGCATCCCCCAGTCGACCGACGGCGTTTATCCGTGGAGCGAGGAAAAAGACGATCTGCCCCGTCGTGCTCGTGCCCGGCTTCAATCCGGCGCTTTCAATCAGAGCTTTGATGCCAGGACGGGGATTGTCATTGATCAATTCAAGACCGAGTTTCGCGAGCGTTCGGTTTTCATCGGTGAGTGGTACAATGTCCGCGCTGGTGGCAAGGGACACGAAGTCGAGATATTGCTCCGGTGATGGAAGGTCACTCACTTTCTTGCAAATACCCTGGATGAGTTTGAAGGCAATAGCACAGCCGCAGAGACCCTTGAAGGGGTACGGACAGCCAGGCTTCAACGGGTCGAGGACAGCGTGGGCGGAAGGCATCCTGTCGGTTGGCTCGTGGTGGTCACAAATGATCACATCAAACCCAAGGCTCGCTGCGTACTCCACCTGATCGATGGCGGTGATGCCGCAGTCCACTGCGATTAACAGCGTAGCGCCGAATTCCTTCCCACGATCAATGCCTGTTCTTGAGAGGCCGTAGCCTTCTTTGATGCGATCCGGTATATGAAGCAAAAGGTCGAGGTCCAAGCTCTTCAAGAAGAGGTAGAGCATTGCAGAGCCATTGGTCCCGTCGACGTCATAGTCACCGAAGACCAAGATCTTTTCTCGAAGTTCACGCGCTCGGAGCACGCGCGAAACTGCTCGGTCCATTCCGTCCATCAAGAAGGGATCGTGGAGGAGGCCGAGGGTAGGTCGGAAGTAGGCCTTCGCCTTCTCGAACGTGTCAATCCCCCGATTGACTAGGATCGTCGCAATCGTTTGTGGTACGTTAATTTCTTCTACCAAGCGTCGTACGGCTTCAGGCTCGGCAGGTGGATCCATATTCCATCGGTATTCCACAATCGACTCCGTATGCCTCCCGATGTTCTTACGAGCAAGCATCGAGAGCGGCTCACCGGGAAAAACAAAACATCCGGAGTAAGTCGATAAGCCGAATTCTGTCTGTTCCGCCACAGGCGGAAGAGGCAATCATTTCTCTTGTCCCGATCTTGCGATCGGGATCAAGCGACCTACCCGAGGATCTACCGAAGCGGGCCACTTCGTCCCGACAAAGTCGGGATGTCCTCCTATGTGGTCTTGCTCCCAGTAGGGTTTGCCGTGCATCACGCATTACTGCGTGACCGGTGGTCTCTTACACCACCTTTTCACCTTGACCCATCAACGATGGGCCTGCCCCGAATGCTTCGGCGCTTGTACCCACCGTCGACGTCGGCTGTGTGTTTTCTGTGGCACTGTCCGTTCCCGCCGGTTATCGCCAACGGGACCCTCGCTTTCGCGGGGTACTGAGCCCTGCGGAGTTCGGACTTTCCTCCCCCCGATCAAAGACCGGGAGGCGATTGCCTGACTTACCCCGGATGTTCTGTAACGTGGATGCGGTACTGTCCCAAAGCTCTACGACTCTGCGAGTCGATAGCCTCGTAGAGCATGTCCTTGCCATTCGACTTACACTCCGAGTTTGATTCTCGTGTTGATCCCGTAGTTTGCCAGCATGTCGGCATCCTGATTCTGCTCTCGCGCAACGAGGTGAATCTCGACCTTGATGGGTAGCGAGTGGATTAACCGGGCGGCTCTTCGAAACAATTTTTTCAACCGCTCATCCTTGACCTTATAGGACCCTCTCAACTGGTTCACGAGTAACTCACTATCGGAGTACACAATGACTTTCTCAATCTTTGATTCCGCGTGCTCCCGCCCGCCCAAGCCCTGCCCGACGGCCCGGCGGGGTTGCGGGCGCGTCTGGTCCATGAGAACCGATTTGATTTTCTTGAGGCACGCGAGCAGAGCGTTGTACTCCGCCTCGTTGTTCGTGCCCTTGCCGAGGTAGCCGCCTCCGGAGAACACCGTGTTGCCCTTGGCGTCACGGAGGATGATCCCGATTCCGCTCTCTCCCGGGTTCCCGCGAGACGCACCGTCGATGTGCGCATAGAGAATCTGTGCTGGTCGCTGAGCCTTCGTCATACGAGATTCGCGCTCGTCTGGACGATCTCATCAGAGACGAGGATACGGGCGCAGTGTTCGCATGTAAAAATCCTGTTGTTCTTCCGCAACTCGAGGATCCGCTGAGCGGGCACAAAATTGAAACAACCCCCACAGGCGTTCCGTTTTACCGCCACGACCGCCGTGCCGTCTTTCGCCTTGCGGATTCGTTCGTACATGATCAGGTCTTTCCTCTCCAGCCGGGACACGAGTTTCTCCCGCTCATGGTTAAGCTGAAGTTCTTCTTCTTCGCTGGCCTTGGAGACTTCATCGAGTTCATGCTGCCGTTCTCGGACCGCTTTTTTTGTTTCTTCCAACGTTCCCTGGAGGGCTTCCATTTTTTCTTTGCTGAGGCGGGACTTATCGGCCAGAGAGTCCATTTCTCTTTCCAACTTGGCGATGGTCGCCTCTGCTGTGTCGATTTCCTTCGTGAGCGCGTCGTACTGTTTGTTTGTGCGCACCTGAAACTGTTGCGCTTTGTAACGCTCACTCTTCTCTCGAATCGCCGCTACGTCAACATCGTACTTGTCGCGCTCAATCCTCGACGATTTGATCGTGTCTTGCTGCTCTTTGACTTGAGATTCAAGTCCTGCTATTTTTTCTTGCAGGTCCTTGACGGCAGAGGGCAAGTCGCCCTTGAGTTTCTCCAGTTCATCGAGTTTCAGGTCAACCTGCTGCAGCGCGTACAATCTGCGTAGTTGGTTCTCCAGATTCTCCTCCTTGCTTATCTCCTAGAAATAGTGTATTGGATTTGTTCCTTTCTTCGTTGTGAGCACGCTGAGTCGCTGTCTTCGGTCTCGGATGGCTCTAGTCAGTTTGTCGGCCACAGCAGCAAGAACAACTTGTTCGGTTTCGTAGTGGCCTGCATCGACGAGCGCGATGTTTCCCTCCGCTTCCTGGAATGTATGATACTTAACATCTCCCGTAATGAAAACGTCCGCGTCGTGCTCGAGGGCAGCGCCGAGCAGTTCCGACCCGCTCCCTCCGCACACTGCCACGCGGTGGACGCGTCGTTCCAGATTACCCGTGTATCGGATACCGTTCGCCGAGAGGCTCCTTCGGACATGCACGAGGAACTGTCTCAGTCGCATCGGCCGAGGCAAATCTCCAACTGCGCCAGCGCCGTAGCTCGAGTTCTCGTTCTCGAGCGGATACACGTCGTAGGCGACCTCTTCATACGGGTGACTTTCTTTCATCGCGCGCAGGGTTTGTTGAAGGGCCCACCGAGGGACGATCATTTCGAGCCGCACCTCTTTAGCTGTTTCGTACGTGCCGAGCTTCCCATAGAAGGGTTTCGCACCTTCCATCCCACGAAACGTGCCGGTACCAGCCGTCCGGAATGAGCAACACTCATAATTACCGATGATGCCAGCCCCTGCTCCTGCCATCTTCTGCGCAACCGGATCCACGTGTTCCGGGGGCACAAACACAGCGACCTTCTTCAGAGACCCTGAAATTCCGGAGAGAAACTTGACCTCTCGAACTCCCAACGCGCTGGCAAGCGCACAGCTCACGCCATTCCGCGTGAAGTCGAGGTTTGTATGCGCCGAGTACAGTGCAATTTCATTTCGAACCAGTGCGGACACCAAAGAGCCTGCCCGGTCCGAATTCGTAACAGACCGCAGCGATCGAAAGATCAACGGATGATGGGTGATGACGAGATCGACCTTCTTTTGAACTGCCTCCCGCAAAACGGAATCGGAAATATCGAGGGCCAGAAGGATACGTCTCACCCGTTTCGAAGACGACCCGACTTGAAGACCGACGTTGTCCTGCTCCCACGCAACCTCTTTTGGGGCCCAGGCTTCGAGGATCTCTTCGATGTCGCGAACTGTCATTCAGGGGGTCGAATTCTTATAAAAAAAGTGTCCCGTTTTTGGACGGGACACTTTGAGCTTTCTTGGTTGCGTTGAGCGTTCTAAACGCGGTTTCTTTACGCTCTCGTGACAACCTATGAAAACTCTCACCATGACAAGACCAGAACTGCTCTGAACGATCGGACAAACGGGGACATGCTGGTCGCTAATTTCAATCGGTTCCAATATACCGTTTTCGAACTTCAAAAGCAAGCGCAGGCAGGCCGACGGTCCATTGTCGTTTGACCGAAACGGAAGAATATGTGCGCACCATAGAATGCAGAGAAAGTCAGCCAGCTGGCTTGACGCAAGGAGCGTCGGCGATTGTATTATGGTGAAGCCATCTGACGAAGGTCCTCAACCGTGGCGTCCGATTGATTCGCATGACACTTCGACCGGCGCCGATGAGGCCGATGCACCGAGTGGAACGAGGTGAACGGAGCCAGGCGAGTGGGCTCCCGACTTTGTCGAGGCTCGTCTATTCCGCGAAGCGGAATAGACGGCTGTCGAGCAGGCGAGGATTTCATTTCAACCATGTGCCATAAGTTATGGAAAAAGTGTCTATGCATTTCTTCATCCACCTCAATCTTTTTGCAGTTGCCGCGGTACTACGTCTCAGCACCGTTGGTGCCAGACAGGACGCAATGAAGTACTGGATTGGCTCTACTCGTGAAGCGTTACAGCTTAGAGATTCAAGGTCCTCAACCTGCTTGGCGGTATGTTGGAATGGAGGGAACTGCAGGGGGAACTGAACCGTGACTGATTCGTCATTCCGATCGAAATCGATACCGCTTTATTACGACCGGTTTTCACTCTGCGCGTTGAACAAACCCCGCATCATGGTTCGCTGCGACCAGGGGGAACAGAACAAGATCTTGACTTAGTCGAATTGCCTATGCCTTGTCCTTCAATAGGCTCGACTCAAAGGGAAGGACCGATTAAGAAGGACGACGCGAAAGTACTTCACGATAAGGGGCTGCACTTTCTTAGATTAAGTGGTTTCGAACGATTGGGTGGTCATGGAGGTTTGCTTGGTTTTAACGAATTTCACTGCAGGCTCAGGTCCTATTGTGAAGTACCTCTTCATCGCACCGAGCGGAGCACCGCGTGAAGAGGTCACGCGGCGTACCAACTTCTTCGCGTTCAAGTGTTATTCTTCTGAAGCCGAGCTCGAAAAATCGGCAACCCCCAAGCGTTCCGGTCGAAACAGAAAAACCGAGGTTGGAGTCGAAGAATCTCGAATTGCAGCAGGCGGGTCAAGAAGCGGGTTGAATTGAGGAAGGTCGTCGAATTGGTCGAGGTCCCTGCGGACTTGTCAGGGTTGTTTTGCGGTTTCGGGTGTTTCCCGATCCGGGAGAACCCGGTGGGTCCGCTCGAACTGAATCTCGCGAAGTTTTGTAATTTCTTTCTCGATCTCCTTGATGTGCTTGTCGATACTCGCTAAGAGCTTCCTGTCTTCTCTCGATAGCACCTGCCGAGCCAGAATGTCCGCGCTGATCTTGATCGCTGCGAGCGGATTGTTGAATTCGTGGCAGACTGTTACTACTAGTTCCCGAATTGCTTCACTGCGTTTCTGCGTGATCAGTTTACCCTTTTCGATGTCGGCGATTTTCTTCTTGAGTTGGCTACGCTCCAGGACTGCGATAATCGTGCGCGGTAGCATCGATTCGACGATTTCATCTTTCGCGAGGTAGTCCTCCGCACCGGATTTGATCGCTTCCACCGCTACTTTATAATCTTTCTTCGAAGTAAGAAAAATGATAGGAACGTTGATCTTTTTTTCGTGGATCTGACGAATCACTTCCAGACCGGTCATCGTCGGAAGAACGTGATCCATCAGCACCACGTTGATGTTCGGGTTCTTTTGCAACTCCTGGAGGCCTTTCGGCCCATCTTCCTTCCAGGTGACGTTGAACTTCTTGGCCTGAAATTTCTTGAGGTGATATTGCGCTGATTTGACGTAGGAGAGGTCGTCGTCGATAATCAGAATGTTGATCGGTTCTGGTTCCATCCGGGTGCAGGATTACAAGAAAACGGGTCTCAGTGGGGAGAAAGGTGCACCATTATACCACTTGTCCGGAAAAATAGCAAATCAAAAATTCGCTCGCGGGGTCATGCCCTGTCGCTCGTGAAGCCGCGGGCTTTCGTTGCAAATTAGAGTTGATTTTGTTAAGTTTCGTGCATATAATAGGTCGATCCAGGGTGCGGTGCATCCGGTGTCCGGGTCTCCAATTTCACATATTCGTCAACTTGGAAGGAGCCATTCATGGCTGATAAAAAGAAGATCCTCGTCGTGGACGACGAAGATGCACTGCGGACGGTATTGAGCAGCGAGCTCGTCGGGGAAGGCTACGAGGTTGAGACGGCAGCGGACGGGGACGAAGCGATGAATGTTGTCCAGATGAAGCCGTTTGACTTGGTTCTCCTCGATATCAAGATGCCGAAGGTCGACGGATTCGAAGTGCTGAAGTTCCTCAAATCCAAATACCCGGACATCAAAGTGGTCATGCTGACGGGATTTGCTGACTTAAAGAACGCCATCGAATCAAAAAAATTAGGAGCCGAGGATTTCGTGAGTAAGCCGTACGATCTTGTTGACTTGTTGACAACGGTCGAGCGCGTGGTCAGTGAGTGACGGGGCAAACATTCTCGATGGTTCAGCGTTACCGTATATTGATTGCCGATGACGAAGTTTCATTTACGGAACTGCTTCGCGAGGAACTGGAAGACTCAAAACTGTATGACATTGAGATTGCGGGAGATGGTGTCGAAGCAATCAATTACATCCACAAAACGATCTACGATGTTGTCCTCCTCGATGTACGCATGCCGCGAGTCAGCGGCATTGAAGTCCTGAAATTCCTTCAAGAGCATTCCCCCTCCACGCAAGTCATCATCCTCACCAACTACAGCGACATCAAAACTGCAATCGAGACAATTAAGCTCGGTGCGTATGACTTCATCAGCAAGCCCTACGACGTCGACCAATTACAGAATTCGATTGAGCGAGCCCTCGAACGCCGACAGCTGTTCATCGATAACTCCCTCATGAAGGATGAGCTGGCGCGCAAGCGTGGCACCCATGAGCTCATCGGAGAAAGTCCGACTTTCAAGAATACGCTCGAAAGTGCACTGAAGATAGCTGAGACCGAGACGGCGGTGCTCCTCCAGGGAGCAAGTGGAACGGGGAAGGAACTCATCGCCCATCTCATCCATGAGCGCAGCACACGGAGGGAACAGCCGTTTGTTGTGGTCAACTGCGCTTCGATCCCTGATACACTTCTCGAAAGCGAATTATTCGGGCATGAAAAGGGATCGTTTACGGGGGCGTACGGGACGAAACAAGGACTGGTGGAAGTCGCCCACCGCGGAACACTGTTCCTGGACGAGGTAGGGGATATCAGTCAGACGATTCAGCCGAAGTTTCTCCGTTTCATCGAAACGTCAGGATTTCGTCGAGTCGGCGGTACAAATCCATTGGAGGTGGACATCCGAATTATCTCCGCGACCAACAAGGACTTGCTCGAAGAGGTAAAAGCGGGTCGATTTCGCGAGGACTTATTGTACCGGTTGAATGTAGTGATGATTCAGTTGCCTATGTTAAGGGAACGGAAGTCGGATATTCCGATCCTCGTCGAACACTTTCTCTCCACCAAGATAAAGGGTAAAGTGAAAAAGAGCATCTCTCCGGAAGCGCTCCGCGTTCTCTTGGACTATGAGTGGCCGGGGAATGTGCGAGAGCTCGAGCACGTGGTAGAAGGAGCGGTTATCCTTTCGGCCGGCGACGTGATCGAACTGAAAGATGTTCTCCGGAACTCCAGCTTGGCAGCACGGGTTGCTGACCAACCTGCCTACCGACTCGGACAAGGAAACGACGCTGCTGGCGGGCTCAGGCTGGATGAGATGGAGAAAATTCACATCGAACATGTCCTGCGGAAAAACAAAGGCAGCCGGCGAAAAACGGCTGAAATCCTTGGAATTAGCCCGAAAACTCTCTACCTGAAGCTCAAGAGATATGAAATCAAAGTTCCCGAATGATCACTCCTGCAGTCTGTTGGTGAAACTCGATCATTCTCGACAGTGAAGCTTTCCATGCGAAGTTCGGTATGATGGAGTGTAACAAGCAATCAGTATTCCCTCCTTCTTGGTGGCCGATGCATGAGATGGAATGAATCAATGTATCGGCCTTTTATTTTCCTGTCCAAATTTCTTTCCCTTACCTTGACTTTCAGCTGGAAATTGTATAGTTTTTTTGGTGTTTTGTAATCAAAGTCTGTGCGCCCTGCTGTCGTCGACCGCCAGGGCGTTTCTTCTATGGAGATAAGTTTTTCTGGAGCTGGCTGTGCCAAAATTTTCAGGTGTCGATTATTACAACGTCGAAAGTTTTCTCTCCGAGGAAGAAGTTCTCGTCCGCGATACTGTCCGCGAATTCGTCAGCGCAAAAGTGATTCCGATTATCGAAAGCTACAACCGAGAGGGGAAATTCCCGATGGAGCTGGTACCGAAGATGGCCGAACTCGGAATCCTCGGGGCGAACCTCCCCTCGAAATACGGTTGTGCGGAAATGAACAGCGTCTCCTACGGCCTTGTCATGCAGGAGCTCGAACGTGGCGATAGCAGCATCCGAAGTTTTGCATCTGTACAAAGTGCACTGGTGATGTATGCAATCTTCATGTTGGGCTCGGAGGAGCAGAAGGACTACTGGCTTCCGAAATTCGCCAAAGGAGAGAAAATTGGTTGCTTTGGGCTAACGGAACCCGATTATGGCTCCAATCCAGGAGGACTGAAAACACGTGCGGATAAGAAAGGTCACTGCTTTGTGCTGAACGGCACGAAGATGTGGATCACGAATGGGTCGATCGCGGACGTCGCTGTTGTGTGGGCGAAGCTCGACGGCGAGATCCATGGGTTTCTGCTAGAGAAAGGGACGAAGGGATTCGAGGCGCCGGAGATGACCGGAAAGCATTCCTTGCGAGCGTCGGTGACTTCGGAACTGATATTCCAGGACTGCTGTGTGCCAGAGGAGAACCTCCTGCCTTTGAGTCGGGGGTTGAAATCACCCCTGATGTGTCTTAACCAAGCGCGATACAGCATCGCATGGGGTGCTGTGGGATCTGCCATGGCATGCTACGATGCGGCGTTGAACTATGCGAAAACGCGCATTCAATTTGATAAGCCCATCGCGTCCTTCCAACTTGTCCAAAACAAGCTCGTAAGCATGCTCACTGAAATCACGAAGGGCCAACTCCTATGCCTGCAGTTGGGTCGACTGAAGGACCGGGGAAAATCGAGCCATACCCAGGTCTGTCTGGCCAAGCGGAATAACGTCTACCACGCCCTCTCGATCGCACGGGCAGCGCGCGACATTCTGGGCGCCAACGGAATCCTGGACGAATACCCCGTCATGCGTCATATGGCAAACTTGGAGTCCGTCTATACGTATGAGGGGACGCACGATATTCAGACGTTGATCGTTGGCGAGGACATCACGGGAATTCCAGCCTATGTCTGATCGATGTAACGAGGCAACAAGGAACTGCTTATGCGCGTAAGAAAAATCGGCGGGGAGGCTGTCACATTTGTGGAGCGCGTCGCGGCGGGCGTTGACGTTGTCATCTCGATACTGCCCACGGGCATCCGCGCGGTGTCATGGATACTGTCAAGAGGCTAAACCGATGCTATCCAGACGAGGAGCTTGTGGCTGGGAACGTCGGGAGGGGTGAAGCGACGCGCGATCTCATCAAGCTCGACGTCGATGGCGTGAAGGTCGGCATCGGACCGGGGTCGATCTGCACAACGCGCGTGATCGCCGGCGTGGGTATTCCGCAGCTGACTGCAATCGCCGAATGTGCAGCGGTGGCCTCCAAACAGAAGGTTCCCATCATTGCTGACGGCGGTGTCAAGCAAACGGGCGACATCGCGAAGGCGGTCGCAGCGGGTGCTGATACGGTAATGATCGGCGGTCTCTTTGCGGGGGTGGAGGAGAGTCCGGGGGAGAAAGTCTTGCTCGATGGAAGCAGCTATAAACTGTACCGGGGGATGGGTTCTCGCGGAGCCATGGAGGAAGGAAGCAGCGACCGCTATTTTCAGGACGTCGAAGATGGCCTTCCAAAGCTGGTACCGGAAGGGATCGAAAGTCGAGTGCCGTATAAAGGTCTGCTCGGCGATATAGTCTTTCAAATGATCGGAGGGCTCCGTGCCGCGATGGGGTACTGCGGATGCCGGAACATCCCGGAAATGAAAACGCAGGCGAAATTTGTGCGCATGACTGAAGCCGACCTTAAAGAATCGCTGAACTATAACCTCTGATTCGCTAGCATCGCTTCTGTTTCCGATCCCACATTATCGTGACAATCAATGATTCGAAAGCGAATTGCCAACGTACGGAAAAAGCTCGATGATCTGGAACTTGACGCATTTCTTGTATCTCTCCCTTCAAACATTCGGTACCTTTCGGGTTTCACCGGCTCGAACGCCCTCCTGATCATCTCGCAACGCCGCCAACTTCTTCTGACTGATTCTCGGTACAGGCAACAGTCCAAACAGGAGGTACGTGGTTACCGGGTTGTGGTCAGCGACGATGGTCTCTTCGAGACCATCGCTCGAGAGTCGTTGTTGGCGCGATTTCGACGCGTTGGTTTTGAGGGAAACCACCTGTCCTACACGGCATACCAAAATCTCAAGAAACTCTTCCCCGGAATCAGATTCCTTCCGAAGGTCAGTTTGGTAGAATCGGTTGCAGCGGTCAAGGATGCCTCTGAGATCGAATCGATCAGAAAAGCTGTCCGCATCACTGACAAAGTGTTTCGTGATATTCTCGGGATGATAAGACCGGGCGTACGTGAATTAGAAATTGCTGCCGAGATTTCCTATCGCCAGCGCATGGAAGGGGCCGAGCGCGATGCGTTTGACGTAATCGTGACCAGCGGATGGAGAAGCGCCCTCCCGCATGGACGAGCGTCCGCCAAGAGAATACGAGCGGGGGAACTGGTGACTCTGGATTTCGGTTGTTCGGTGGATGGGTATCATAGCGACCTCACCCGGACGGTTGCGGTCGGTTCGACTGGCCGGCGTGCCCGGGAGATCTATCGAATTGTCCTCGATGCCCAGGAGCGTGCGATCGAAGCGGTGCGGAGCGGACTATCCGCTCGCGAGCTCGATGAGGTTGCGCGTCGATACATTCGGTCGCGAGGGTATGAGAGGTATTTCGGCCACTCCTTGGGTCATGGTCTCGGTCTTCAGGTCCATGAGTTGCCGAAAGTGTCCTCCCGCAGCAAAGATACACTCCAAGCGGGAAATGTCATCTCGATTGAGCCGGGGATCTACCTTCCGAACTTCGGAGGAGTGAGAATTGAGGACGACGTCCTTGTCGCGAACGCACACGGCCTTGTTCTCAACACCGCTCCCAAAGAATTCGTCGTCCTCTGAATCTACAGTAGGAAGCAGAAACGGATAGAAACGCGGCCGCTGTCATCAGGACCGATGAAAAAGGTGCTCATCATCGCTTACTATTTTCCTCCGATGGGGCTCAGTGGAGTCCAGCGGACGGCGAAGTTCGTCAAATACCTTCCACAGTACAATTGGCAACCGACGGTACTCACCGTATCACCCACTGGTTACTTGGCGAAAGATCTCTCCTTGCTGCAAGAAGCAGAAGAGAGCGGAGTCGAGATTGTCCGTTCGAAGACTTTGGATCCTACACGGCTGTTTCGAAGGCACCACGTCGTGAATCTGCCTCCAGAATTTCTGCGGAAGACCTTGAATCGCATCAATCAGGTGTTCTTCATTCCTGACAACAAGATCGGGTGGAAGTCACGAGCCCGAAAGGCAGCGGAGCACTTACTCCGAAAGCAAAAATTTGACATCATTTTCGCGACAGCTCCACCATATACAGATTTTCTGATCGGTGCCGAATTGAAGAAAAAGTTTCATATCCCTTTGGTTCTTGATTATCGTGATGCATGGGTTGATTACCCGTATCATTTTTATCTCACACCGGTCCACAGGTGGCTTCACATTCGATTGGAGAGAAAAGTTCTGCGCTCGAGTAATAAAGTTGTAGTGGTGAACCGTCGGATCAAAGAGTTGCTCCTCCGACGGTATCCGTTTCTTCGCTATGATGACATTGCAACGATATCCCAGGGGTTTGATCCTGCTGACTTCCAATTCGAAGCCAATACACAACTGCCGAAAACCGACAGGATGCGTTTTACTTACTCAGGAATTTTCATCGATGACATCACACCCAAATATTTCCTGAGAGCATTGAGAAAAGTCTTAGATGAACATCCGCGATTGCGGGGTAATATTGAGGCGTGCTTTGTCGGCCATTTTCGCAACGAGAACCTGAGGATTGTGACTCGGCTGGGCCTCGAAAAGGATGTAAAGATAGTTAAGTATCTGGATCATCGAGAATCGGTTAAGTATCTCGTGGCCTCCGATGTCCTGTGGCTGACAATCGGAAAGGGTAAAGGCAGGGATACGCTGTCAACCGGGAAGCTGTTTGAATACATTGGTGCACGGAAGCCATTACTCGGTTGTGTTCATGATGGTGTGGTGAAGGAGACCATTCTCAAATCGGGAGCAGGTGTAGTGGTTGATACTGAGGATGTTGTAGCGATATCGACTGCAATTAAAGATTTTTATGATCAATTTGAGAAACGGAGACTGAAATCTCCTGATGATAATTTTGTTGCCGATTACGACCGGGTAAGATTAACGGCGGACTTGGCCAAGATCTTTGAGTTATTGTCACCAGGGTAAACCCGAATGGACATCCTAGTCATCGGATCCGCTGGGCGCGAGCATGCCCTCGTCTGGAAGCTGAGGCAAAGTCCGCTGGTAAGAAAAATCTACTGCACGCCCGGCAATGCCGGAATCGGATCGATCGCAGAGCTTGTGCCGATCAGGATGTCCGACCTCCAGGGACTGCTCGAGTTTGTGAAGAGTGCCTCCATCGACCTGACTGTTGTAGGCCCAGGGCAGCCACTCATGGAAGGCATCGTCGACCTATTCATGAGGCACGGATTGAAAATCTTCGGCCCGACGAAAGCTGCTGCAGTATTGGAAGGCAGCAAGGTCTTCGCGAAGCAGTTCATGAAGAAGCATAACATTCCGACGACTGAATGGCGGTCGTTCGACTTGTCCGAGCGGTACGAAGCAAGGCGCTATCTCGCTGAACAGCCGATGCCGATTGTCATCAAGGCTGACGGACTGGCGGGCGGCAAGGGAGCTGTGATCTGTGAAACCAAGGACGAGGCTCTTGAAGTCCTCGATCAGATGATGGAGAAGAAAATCTTCGGAACGGCGGGCGGACGAGTGGTGATCGAAGAATTCATGGTTGGGGAGGAGGCTTCGGTCTTTGCCGTTACGGACGGGAAAAGTTTGGTAACGTTGCCTCCCGCTCAGGATCACAAACGAATCTTGGACGGAGACCAGGGCAAAATACGGGAGGAATGGGGTCGTACGCTCCTGCAGCGGTCATCACGGACGATCTGATGGACCATATTGAAAGTTCCATCGTGAGACCTACCATTGTCGGGATGGCAAAGGAGAAGCGGGAGTACAAGGGATGTTTGTACTGTGGATGATGATCACCGAAGGTCGTAGAGTTCAACAGTCGCTTTGGAGACCCGGAGGCGCAGGTTATTCTGCCGCTTCTCGATGTCGATCTGGTGGAGGTGATGATCGCGGTATGCGACGACAAACTTAACCCCGGCGTTGTGAAATTCCATGATGCTTCGGCTGTCTGTGTTGTGATGGCATCGCGTGGATATCCTGATTCGTACGAGACCGGAAAACCGATTTACGGTCTCGAATCTGCTTTCGAGGGGGATGGGATCCTGGTGTTTCATGCCGGAACGAGGTTAGAAAAGAATGCCCTCGTCACGAGCGGTGGCCGAGTACTGGGTATTACCGCTCTTGGTTACATGGATGACTTAGAAGGAGCTATTGCGCTTGCGTACCGTGCGATCGAAAAAATCACCTTCGACGGCGCATATTACCGGAGCGACATCGGTCGCAAGGGAATCAAGCGGCTGAAGTCCCTGCGAGCATAGGAGAGATCGCGTGAACATTCTCGTGACAGGAGGCGCGGGATTCATCGGGTCGCATGTTGCGGACGCGTACCTCAGCGCAGGACACAGCGTTCTGGTCTTGGATGACCTCTCCTCCGGTAGCAAGGAGAACGTGCCGAGCGAGGCGAAATTTTTTCAAGTCGATATCCGAGATGATGAAACCTTGGCTCAGGTATTTGGAGGACAGAGAATCGAGATTGTAAATCACCATGCTGCCCAGATGGATGTGCGGAAATCGGTCGACGACCCGGTGTTCGATGCCTCTGTGAACATCGTCGGGTCTCTCAATCTCCTTGAACTCAGTCTCAAGCATCGCGTACGGAAGTTTATCTTTGCGTCAACGGGTGGAGCGATCTACGGAGAGCAGGAGAGCTTTCCTGCAGATGAACAGCATCCCTTGCGACCGCTTTCGCCATACGGCATCACGAAACTCGCCGTGGAGCAATATCTGTATTATTACGGCCAGGTCCATGGTCTATCGTATGTCTGCCTTCGGTACGGCAACGTCTATGGCCCCAGACAGAATCCGTATGGAGAGGCTGGAGTAGTTTCTATCTTTGCAGACAAAATGCTGAAGCTCGAGCAGCCGATCATCCACGGCGACGGTAATCAAACTCGTGATTACGTCTACGTGGATGACGCCGTACGAGCGAACGTCCTCTCACTGGAGTGTCCTCATTCTGATGTGTTCAACATCGGATCGGGGGTCGAGACGGATGTCAACATAATCTTTCAGAAGTTGAAATCCATAACGAATGCTCCTTGTGCCGAAAAACACGGTCCGCGGAAAAAAGGGGAGCAGCTGCGAAGCGTCCTGAGTTACCGGAAAATCTGTTCGATGCTCGGATGGTCACCGCAAGTGAATATCGACGAGGGATTACGAAGGACAGTTGCTTTTTTCTCTCAGAAGAGATAACCTAGACCGAGATCATTCCGTTGGCTGGCAAAGACCGGATACTCCGTGGACAGGGAATTCCTCAAAAAATTGCTGAGTGGGGACAAGTTAACGACCACGCGGGCAATCACCGCGGTGGAGAATGAAACTCCGTCGGGGAAAGGAATCCTTCGATCGATCTATCCTCATACCGGCAAGGCGTACCGGATTGGTATGACGGGTCCCCCGGGGGCAGGGAAAAGCACCATCGTGAACAAACTCGCCCATCGGTACCGTCAGCGGGGCCTTCGCGTGGGAATCATCGCTGTCGATCCAACGAGTCCGTATACCGGCGGTGCGTTGTTGGGAGACCGGATCCGGATGACCGACGTTGAGCTCGACGAAGGTGTGTTCTTCCGGAGCATGGCATCTCGCGGAAGCGCAGGTGGATTGAGCCGAAAAGCTGCGGAAGCTGCTGATGTCCTCGACGCGGCTGGGAAAGAGATCATCCTCTTGGAAACCGTTGGAGTCGGACAATCGGAGTTGGACATCGCGGCTGCGGCCGACACTACCGTGGTGGTCCTCGTACCAGAATCCGGGGACTCCATCCAGGCCATGAAGGCTGGTCTGATGGAGATCGCGGACGTGTTCGTGCTCAACAAATCCGACCGAGCGGGAGCTGACCAGGCGGTCACAGCCATCAAGACGATTCTCCATTTCAAGTCTCAGCAAGACGGCTGGAACCCTGATGTCGTCAAAGCCGTCGCGAGCGAGGGAAAAGGTATCGACGAGCTCACGGCGATAATCGATCGTCACCGCAAGTACCAGGAAGAGACCGGTCGTTTGCGCGAGAAACGTGTCCAGCGAATTGTGAACCGCATTCGTGAGTTAATCGGAGATCGACTTCGCGTCGATTTCTGGAATGAGCAGCGTATGCAGCAAATGAAGGAACAGGTTCGCCGGGTCATCGACCGTCAGCTGACGCCCTACGACGTCGTGGAAGAGCTCCTTGAAGAATTCCGAGATAATTAACGGGGTAAACCGTGTCTGAAACCCTCGCTGCCAGAACGGAGATGAATTTCGAGCTCACGGAGAGCCAGAGAATGGTCCAGGAGATGGCTCGAAACTTCGCTGAGAAGGAAATGAAGCCGCACGTAATGAAGTACGATGAATCCCAGGAATTCCCCGTGGAAATTTTCAAGAAAATGTCAGAGCTCGGATTGCTGGGTATCGTGATCCCCGAGGAATACGGTGGTGCTGGCTTGGGTTATCTGGACCTTGTGACGATCTTCGAAGAACTTGCCAAGGTCGACCCGTCGGTCACGCTGAGCGTTGCGGCGCACAACGGGCTTTGCACGAACCATATCTACACCTTTGGGAATGAAGGCCAGCGAAGGAAGTATGTCTCCGAACTTGCGAGCGGGAGAAAGCTGGGAGCGTGGGCGTTGACGGAGCCTTCGTCCGGCAGTGATGCGGGCGGGATGCGCAGCTTTGCCCTCCGTCAAGACGATGGTTGGATCCTCAACGGCAGCAAGGTGTTCACGACGAACGGCTCTGTGGCTGATGTCTGTGTCGTGATGGTGCTGACGGAGAAGTCCAAGGGCAAGCAAGGAATTTCGGCTTTTATCCTCGAAAAAGGGATGAAAGGTTTTTCGGTTGGCAAGAAGGAGAACAAGCTCGGCATGCGCGCGAGCGATACGTCGACGCTTGTGTTCGAGAACGTTCGAATTCCGAAGGAGAATCTGATTGGAGACGAGTACCAGGGATTCAAGCAGGCGCTTCACGTCCTGGACGGAGGGCGTGTCGGGATCGCCGCGATGTCCGTCGGAATCGCGCAGGGCTGCTTGGAAGCGAGTCTGCGATACGCTAAGGAGCGAAAGCAATTTGGCAAGCAGCTAGTGGAATTCGAAGCGATCCAGTGGAAACTGGCAGACATGGCGGTCGAGGTCGATGCTGCGCGACTGCTCACCTTCAAATCCGCTTTTCTGAAGCACCAGGGGAAAGACATCACCCTCGCCGCGGCGATCGCCAAGTATTTCGCGAGTGAGATCGCAGTCAAAGCGGCCAACGAGGCGGTGCAAATCCACGGTGGGTACGGTTATATCAAGGAATTTCCCGTAGAGAAGTTCTACCGCGATGTAAAATTGATGACGATCGGTGAGGGTACCTCGGAGGTTCAAAAAATGGTGATTGCCCGAAGGCTTCTCGGCTAGGAATTCATCCTAACGTACGCTCCACCTCCTATGCGCAAGTCGAACATTGCCGCTCCCGTGATTTTCCTCTTTGCTCTGTCCGGGTTGTGCAGTCTGATCTACGAAGTCGTCTGGTTCAAGTATCTCTCCCTTTTCATCGGCAGCACAACGTATGCCCAGATGATAGTGCTCGCGACCTTCATGGGTGGGCTCGCGGGAGGGTATTACGACTGGGGGAGAAACAGGGCCAAACCGACCAATATTACCTTGCTCTCGGCGATGTCTTGAACAGGACGGGGAAATTCGATGAGGCCATCAGATACTACGGGAAGGCGCTCGAACATCGTAAGCGTGAGCTTCCGCACAAGGAGACCGTCCACGTATCTTCCATCTTTCTAAATTTGGCAATCTCATATTACAATAAGCGAGATTTCATCACTGCGAGGATTATGCCCTTCGGGTGCAGGCCCTCCGCCCAGAGGAGAGCACGGCAGAAGCCCTCCTCCAGCGAATCGAACGGCGACGGAGCAGACGGGCCGAGTCGAAGTCAGGCGCTCTTGCACACTAAACACCGGCGCGAAGCATGACACACATTAGAAGCAAACTGAAGAAGGATCTGACGTATTACCGGAACGAAGATAATCTCAAGAACATTCTGAGGGTTCTTCAAGCGAAAGCAGATGACGTGAAGTTGGGGGGAGGGGAGAAGGCGATCGAGAGGCATCATAAGCGAGGAAAGCTGACGGGGCGAGAACGCATCAGCAAGCTCATAGACCCGGGCAGCTACTTCCTGGAGATAGGTCTTTTCGCAGGCTACGGTATGTACGAGGAGTACGGGGGCGCTCCGTCAAGTGGCACTGTGTTTGGGATCGGGAAGATTCAGGGTCGCGATGTCGTGATTGTCGCCAACGACGCCACCGTAAAAGCAGGCGCTTGGTTCCCGATCACCTGCAAGAAGAATCTTCGAGCTCAGGAAATCGCGATCGACAATCGACTGCCGATCGTGTACCTTGTCGATTCTGCTGGAGTTTTTCTCCCTCTTCAGAGCGAGATCTTTCCGGATAAGGAACACTTCGGGCGCATCTTTCGGAACAATGCTGTGATGTCCGCGCTCGGGATCACACAGATTGCTGCGATCATGGGTCCGTGCGTGGCCGGCGGAGCCTACCTACCGATCATGAGTGATGAAGCGATGATCGTCGAGAAGACGGGGAGTGTTTTTCTTGCCGGTCCTCATCTGGTGGAAGCAGCAATCGGCGAAAAATCGGACGCTGAGTCTCTTGGCGGCGCAGCTGTTCAGTGCGAGGTCAGCGGCGTAACCGACTATAAGATGAAGGACGATAATGAGTGTCTGAAGACTATCCGGAACATCATCGGTAGGCTTGGGAAGAAAGCGAGGCTCGAATTTGACCGTCAGCCTCCGAAGCGTCCGAAATTCGACCCGAAGGAAATCTACGGGATACTCCTTTCGGACCGCGCCAAATCGTTCGACATGTACCAAGTGCTTGCGCGGATCGTCGACGATTCCGAAATCGATGAGTACAAGTCGGGCTATGGCAAGACGGTGATCACCGCCTACGCGCGAATCGACGGATGGTCGGTGGGGGTCGTTGCCAATCAACGACTGATCGTCAAGAACAAGAAAGGGGAGATGCAGATCGGGGGTGTTCTGTACAGCGACAGTGCAGACAAGGCGACCCGATTTATCATGAATTGTAACCAGAAGATGATCCCGCTCGTATTCTTCCAGGACGTGACGGGGTTTATGGTCGGAACTCGCGCGGAGCACGGCGGTATTATCAAGGACGGTGCCAAGATGGTGAATGCGGTGGCGAATAGTGTCGTCCCTAAATTTACGTTCATCGTGGGGAACAGCTTTGGAGCGGGCAACTACGCGATGTGCGGAAAGGCGTATGATCCGCGCCTGATCTTCGCTTGGCCGACCGCCCGTATCAGCGTGATGGGAGCTGAACAAGCGAGCAACACGCTGCTGAACATCAAGATTCAGCAGATGGAAAAAGGGGGAGAACATATCTCCGAAGCACAACAGAAAGAATTCCTCAAGGAAATACAGGGCCGCTACGAAAAAGAGTTGGATCCTCTGTTTGGTGCCGCGCGACTGTGGGTGGACGGCATCGTCGATCCCACGGAGACCCGGCAGATCGTTTCGCTCGGAATTGAAATGGCATCCCACAATCCTGACATCCCAAAATTCAACGCAGGAGTGCTTCAGGTATGAAGACCGGGCGAGCTGTCCCGCGGCGCTCGACCAGTCGAGTCGTCGACCGGAGGCGTCCCGGATGGGAAACATCATTCCGAAGAGGGAGGGCATGGGTCGTACAAGTCGAAATGTCATCATCGCATGGGCTTGTCTGCCCGCGCTAGCCCTTGCACAGGTCCAGTCTGTTGCACCCCCTCTCAATTACGAATCGTCGGACCGACTGTCGTTTTCCCTCCTCCGGTTTGTCGGGAATCTTGTTTTGCCGCGGCTCGTGAAGGACGAGGTGCAGCTGAAGCGGTACATACGCGACAGGCGATTCATGGAGATTCGACGTTACTACGGTGACCTGGTCGCAGTCGATGCGATCTATCAAAAGGCTGTGCAGCTTGTCGACTACGACATCCACGACGCACTCCTGATCACGTTCTTCGCGACGATTGACCATCGGCGCGTCGGCGTAAGGATTCCACTGCTTGGTGCGCTCTTCCTACCGCTGACTGCGGAATCGGACAGTTTGTTTCAGGGTCGATGGGCAAATCTCCCTTCTCGTCTATACGGCAGTGGGGACGGCGGAAAGGGAAGGGACAGGGACAAATTACAGCATTTCTTCGGCTCAGCGTTCTTGACCTATGCTCTCCGGTCTTCCGAGTCGGCGTCCCTGGCGGGCTCATTTGTCGAATGGGGAGAGGATGCCTTTATCGTCGGCGGTCAGAGTGATTGGAGGGACCGTCAAGCGAACGAACAGGGACGTCTCTTCGGGAGATCCCTGGGGGATGATCCCACTGTGCTGCCGTCTGATTTTCTCTCCCGAAGGGATGGACTCGCACGCGCGGTCGTAATGGAACAACCAGTATTGGAAAAATCGAGTCATGAAATCGATCCTTGTTGTAGACGATGAAAAGAGTGTTCGCGACTCGTTGAAGATGATTCTCGAGTACGAGCACTACGACGTGCAGTTCGCGGAGGATGGTGTGAAGGCACTTGCGAAGGTGGAAAAGAACAGTTTTGACGTCATTCTGCTGGACATCAAGATGCCAGGGATGGATGGATTAGAGGTTCTTCAGCGCCTGAGGGATAAACAATCGGATTTGCCGGTGGTGATCATTTCAGGTCACGGTACGATCGAGACCGCTGTGGAGGCCACAAAGCGCGGAGCGTACGATTTTCTTCCGAAACCGTTGGACCGAGATAAGGTGCTGGTGACAGTACGGAACGCGATCGAGCAGCGGAATCTGCGGACTCAGTACCAGTTGACAACTCTACTCGTTGAGCGGATGCGAGAGCGAGTTGAGGGTCGGCAGGTGATTCTCGGCGGCAGCCCGAAGGTCAAAGAGATTCTTGGCATCATTGAACGGGTCGCACCGACGGACGCACGCGTTCTCATCACCGGTGAAAACGGCACGGGCAAAGAACTTGCCGCCAAAGCTCTCCATCGCACCAGCAGGCGACGGGATATGCCCCTGGTTGAGGTGAACTGTGCTGCAATCCCGTCGGAGCTGATCGAATCAGAGCTTTTTGGCCACGAAAAGGGAGCGTTCACCGGAGCCACGGCGCAACGCATCGGCAAGTTCGAACAGGCAAATGGAGGCACGATATTCCTCGACGAGATCGGGGACATGAGTCTCTCAGCGCAGGCGAAGGTGCTCCGCACCCTTGAGGAAGGAAAAATCGAACGGGTGGGAGGAATGAAGCTGATTCTCGTCGATGTGCGGGTGATCGCCGCGACAAACAAGAACCTTCCGGAGGAGATCAAGAAGGGAAATTTTCGGGAGGATCTCTACCATAGGATCAATGTTATCCCCATCCACGTTCCCGCTCTTCGGGAGCGGCGCGAGGATATCCCGATTCTTGCAAACTCTTTCCTGGAGGAAATTTGTAATCGGGACGGCATTGCGAAGAAGACGATCACCGATCGCGCTCTCCAAATGCTCAAGTCGATGGACTGGCCTGGGAACATACGGGAACTGCGCAACATTGTCGAACGATTGGTCATCATGACACTCGGTACGCTCATCGATATCCAGCACATCGAAATGCAGACGACCCCAATCAAGAGCGAGCTTGAAGATATTCTCAACACGACGAGCACGTTTCAACAGTTTAAGGCGAAAGCCGAGTGTGCGTTCATCCGAAAACAGTTGGAGCTCCACGGTTGGAACATCAGCAAGACCGCGGAGGGTCTTGGCATCCAGAGAAGCCACCTCTACAACAAGATGAAGCGCTACGGGTTAGAGCGGAAGGAGCAGGAACGCTAAAGGATGAAGCAGGTCAACTTTCGACAGAAGAAGTTCGTGCAGCCACGCCAGTCAATTCAGAAAAGCCTGATCAAAGCCCAGCGTGTGAAGCGCCAGGAGATTTCTCATCGGCTCAAGCAGACTTCACGGGAAGAAAAGAAAGGCGTGAAGAACCGCAAAGCGCACTAATCCTGGTGACTCCGTTTCCGCACGGCCTCGTACAGAATGAGTGCACCCGCGACGGAGGCATTCAGAGACTGAACCTTTCCAAGCATCGGTATCCTGACGAGAAAATCACACTTCTCCTTCACGAGTCGCCGAATGCCCCTTCCTTCGTTTCCGATGACGACCGCGACGGGCATCGTGTAGTCCAGGTCGTAGAACAGCCGGTCCCCCTCGGGATCTGCCCCAACGACCCACAAGCCTTCGCTCTTCAATTCGTCCAGTGTCTGCGTAATGTTGGTGACCTTTGCCACGCGCATGTGCTCGATAGCACCGGCGGAAGTTTTCGAGACGGTGTGCGTGATCGGGGCAGCGTGATGCTTGGGAACCACCACTCCGTGAACGGCTGCCGATTCTGCCGTTCGGATGAGCGCGCCGATGTTGTGGGGGTCGTCGAGTTCATCCAGGACGAGGACAAAGGGGGGTTCGTTGCGTTCCCTGGCGTGTTGGAGGATTTGGTCCACGGAGAGGTAGGCCTTCGTCTCGACGATGGCGACGACTCCCTGCGTCGTCGCATCGCTGACGAGTTCGCGAAATCGCTGCTTGTTGACTTCAACGCAGGGGACTCCGCTCTGCCGCGCGAGAGCCTTGATCCGCTCGATGGCACTTCCTTTCGCACCGTAGAGGAATACGACCTTTTCGATAGCCGCGCCCGCACGAAGCGCTTCCATCACCGGATTACGACCGGCTATCAGTTCGCTCGATGGTCCCTCCCGGACGTTCGCTCTTTGTGTTTCCACCGCACGCTCCTTCCATTCAAACTCATGTCTCATCGTCGCTACTGGAACCTCAGAGTCTTGCTGGATCCCCTGCCCTTGTATGACCTACGATCCCGTGCCAAAGGCATCCACGAAGTGGTCACTTCGTGACACTTCGTGAGTGGATCGCTTCGCGGGCGGCTTCGCCCCGCACTATGTAGCAGGGAGGTCGTTCCGAAGGAATGCCTTCGGCATAGACCGAATTCCCTACGGGACCGTCGGTCTTTGGGGCTTGCCCCCAGCCATTCGGGGCTTATCAGACCATCGGCCGAGGAGCCATCCGACCGAAAAAAAACCGATTCCGATCAGCGTCAGGTAGAGTTCTTTCCACATATCGTCCTGGGTGAGACCGACTACCAGTCCGATCATCACTTCGGCGATTCCAATGGCCTGCAATAATCTAGAAACAAACTTCATCGAGATTCAGTTCTTTCCTTCGTTCTTCCCCGTTAACAAATTCCGCAGTTTTTCTTCATCCACTCGATAGCGAAATGTAAACTTCTTCCCGACATAGATAACCGGAATCGATTCCTTGAACTGATCGTACCAGGGATCTCCCGGAGTAATCTTGACCTCGCTGAGGTCGAAGGGGATTTCCTTCCTGACCTGCTCCAGTACACTTCTCGCCTGATCGCAGAGGTAGCAGTCCTGTTTTGAATATAACTCGACAAGGATCACTTTGCAACCTCCGCTTCGCCGCGTTTTCCTTTTTTCAAGTGCAGAACGCCGTAAACACCGAGCGCCAGGAGGACCACGGAGATCAGTTGCGCTTCGGAAAGCCCAAGAAACATTCTCGGGTTGATGCGAATGAACTCGATGACGAACCGTTCGAGAGCGGCGGCCGCGAGGTAGATCATGAACAGCGTTCCGTCCGGTTTGGTGCGCTTGCGGATTTTCCAGAGGAAGAGAAAGATCAGGACCACTGCGAGAAATTCATAGATCGGAGTCGGGTGGAGAGGCGTGGTGTCGGGCACGATCCCGCCCGGAAACCTATTCGCGACCTCGGGCAGCTGTAGAAATGCGATAGACGGTGGATAGGTACCTCTGGAGTAGTCCGTTCCCCATGGGAGTTCGGTCGGCAATCCATAGTCTCCGTCGCCGGCGAGATGACACCCGATTCGCGCGATGCCGTATCCGAGTATCAAGGCCGGCGCAACCGCGTCCATCACCTTGAGCACGTCGACTTTCTTCTTATACTTGATGTACCAGTAATTGAACGCGAAGGCAAGAAGCAGGCCACCGTAGAAAGTCAGTCCTCCCGGGGAGAGTGCAATGCTGGGGTCGACCACGAATCTGTCCCACTGCTCGATGAGATAGTGAATCTTGGCGCCGATGATGCCAAAGATCACGGCCAGGAGCGTCACATTACTGCCGATGTTGTAGTCGATCCGCTTTCGCTTGAGCTCCATCGTGAAGACATAGCTTGCGATGATGAAGCCGAGGGCGAGCATCATCCCGTAACTGTAGATCGTCAAGGGACCAATTTTGAAAAGTTCAGGGTACATGGAACAATGATTGGCTGAGCAATGAATTTTTTGTTACTTCTTAGTTCGTAAGAGATTTACGAAACTCTCGCTCGATCCTATAATACCACAATTCATTGTGGTGGCAGATCGCTAGAATACGACATCAAATCCTTTCGACGGTTTAATGTTAAATCGATGAATCGAGGTGCATTCATTGTGCCACCACCATTTACTACTTTGATATAAAAACCCGCGCCTCGCATAGCAGTAGGTTGTAACATTTTCTTAGCTAGAGTTGTACGACGAGTTCGACGAATTTTTTTTCCGGCGCTTTTTCCACGGTTACAGATTCTCCTCTCACGTTGATCAGGAAACTGTTCTCCTCTCCGTCGGACTTGCTGACGACGATCTCATACCGTCCTATGAGGTGAGGGAATTCTATCGAGAACGTTGCAGGTCCCGAACGAGGGAGAGCGACCCCCGGCGTCTGCAGTCCTTTGATGCCAAATCGAATTTCCTTCTCCCGGATTTCAGTCTCGACGCTGATGAGGTACTGAAAGCTCCGGAATTCTTTGACGGTTTGCAGTGTGAACACGAACGCCGGGACGTCCTCGCTTTTCTTTCGACTGAGGATAAGTTGATATTCGGCCGGCGCACGTTTAAGGATCTTTCGCATGTCGGGTCACCGGGATTTCAGATGGTCGAGAATTCGATCGAACTCCACGGTTTCCTCTGTCCCGGTTTCCATGTCTCGAAGGGTAGCCCGTCGTTCGTTCAGCTCTTTCTCCCCGACAATGGCCACAAACTTCGCCTTTTGACGGTCTGCCTCTTTCATCTGCGCCTTCAGACTCCGCCGCAGAAAATCAACTTCGCAGCCAACTCCCGACGTTCGGAATTCGATGGCTTTCTCAAACGCCCACATGCGACCGGCCTCGTCCGTGGCAGCGAGAAACAGTATGGGCGCGAAGTCTTCCCCGAAATTGTATTTCTGCTTATCTAACACCATGAGGAGTCTTTCCATTCCCGCGGCAAAACCGACCGCGGGGGTCTCCTTGCCACCAAGCTCTTTGACGAGCAGGTCATAGCGTCCTCCTCCCGCGAGGGCATCCTGAGAGCCGAGGTTCGGACTGATGATCTCGTACGCCGTTTTGGTGTAGTAGTCGAGGCCGCGCACGATACGGCCGTCGACCTCAAACTTTACACCAATTTTTCGGAGGTGTTCTTGCAGGACTTGAAAATGATCAGCGCACTCAGTGCAGAGAAGGTCCTTCATCAATGGAGCATCGACGGTGAGTTTTTGATCTGATTCATTCTTCGAATCGAGAACACGGAGCGCATTGCTCTGGAAGCGCTGCTGGCTCTCGGCCGAAAGTTTCGACAGCATCGGTTCCAGGAACCTTTTCAAGATTTCCCGATACCCTGGTCGGCAAAGTTGACATCCCACGGAATTAATCCTCAGTAAAGTGTTCTGGATGCCCAGGCGCTCATAGATGGAAAGATTCAACGCAATGAGTTCCGCATCGACCTCGGGGTGCGGACTGCCGATAGTCTCTGCGCCGAATTGGTGGAACTGACGAAAACGGCCTGCCTGAGGTCTCTCCTGACGGAACATCGGCGCAATGTAGAAGACCTTTACCAAGGGCCGCTGTTGACCCAGATTGTTTTGAATATAGGCGCGAACGACGCTCGCGGTCATTTCTGGCTTCAGGGTTAGGCTCGTGTCGCTCCGGTCATTGAAGGTGTACATCTCTTTTTCGACGATGTCCGTGAGTTCACCGATGCTACGGGCAAACAGTCCGGTCTCTTCAAACACTGGTGTGCGAATCTCTCTGTAATTCCAGAGATGCATCACCTCGTGGATGATGTTTTCCACCGACCGCCACTTAGAGGATTCACTGGGAAGGATGTCTTTGGCGCCGCGTATTCCTCTGTATTTCACAGCAAATTCCTCGATACGATGCTCTGAATGTGTCTTACAGTTCCGGTTTTTTTCCGGTCCGAATTTCGATGCCTGATTCGTTCCTAACATTCTTTTCCATGCTCAATGTTTCCTCAAACGAGCTAGCGGAGTGTGGCGAACTCTAAAGGCGACATCAAATGAGTGAGCGTCCATTAGCGTTTTGTTATATGAAGTTCACTTCTATTTTGCAGTATCTTGGCTAGTTCACTAATTCGAGCAATATGATGATCATCATGTTCTGCCATAAAATAAGTCCAATCAACGATTCGCATTGGCTTATCTAAACGAGGATGGAGGGAAAATCGTGCAACCTCTCCTTCATCAAGTCGCTCAAGTTTGTCTACTAATCCTTGACGACTTCTACGAAATTGCCTTAAGAGATTTTGCATCGAATTCGAGTTATGATTCGCTTCGTTTGTTTTGCGATTCTGCATGTCTGCTGGAGTAAGTACCTCTGAGTGAGAAAGAAAATCAGCTAATCTACTCTCCCCCAATGTCTCTAAATCGAACAAATGACCGACATTCTCTTGAATTGACCAGCTATTATTAACTCTCATGGTAAGTAGATCAATTGGCAGTTTATTTATTATGTCTTCCAATCTTGCTGGTGTTCCACGCAAGCGTTCAATGATGCAGGGGAAAATTCCTGTAGGAAAATTAAACTCAAATTCACGCTCAGTCCAGTTCGTTTTCTTTATCACATCGCTTCCTTTATCTTAAGTTAATCGAACTTCAGAGGAGTTCTTTTCGTGTGAGTACTTTGTGTACGCATTGATCCCTACAATTCATCAATCAGAGCGTTTTGTTCGTGGTTAATCATTCCGATATTTTAGGCTTCCCATCTTGCATAACGGGCGAACAAAAATCCAGTTATGAAGTGCGAGCAATTGACATTTCACACGATTTTATATGTAGTTTTTTGAGTCAATACCATTTTTTGCGGGGCGTGATTAAATAGTACCCACAAGTCGTTAGATAATTCCTCAAGTACGGTACTTTCGCAACAAAACTCAATTGTTTTCTTGGTCGTAATTTAAATTTGTATTCGTATATAGGATTAATTAAGTATAATTCTTTCGTAACAATCTCGTAGGCTGCCTTATGTATAATGCTCTCAAATTTTTCAATTGATATGCCAGTTTCTTTTGCCTCCATCAGTCCCTTAATTATATTATCATTCTCACCAAAGAGCTTCAAAACTCCCTTGTATACAAAATTAGGAAGTAAATGGAAAAAAGGGGTTCTGGACAATATCTTACTCCGGCAGGTTTGTTGATGACCACCGAAGGGCATTTGCCAAGGTGGAAATGCGATATATATATACCCATTGGGTTTAAGAAATTTTTTCAGAATTGCCATTAGTTTTCCTTGATCGTGAATATGTTCAATGACGTCTTTCAAAACAATCAAGTCAAACTTTGAGGTGAATATTTTCTCTAAATTGACATCATATATATCTTTTTTGATGAGAGTTACTGTTTGATTTTCTATTTCTTGTTTTAAGAAAACCTTCGCAAGATTAAACATGTTTTCACTGATTTCTACACCTGTTCCAATAAAGTCTTTATCGAGGAACGCTTTTAAGACACCACCTTCTCCGCAACCAATTTCCAAAACTTGACTTCCTTTGTTGGTTGAAAGTTTTGCTTCAATAAAGGGAATCACATATTGAGAAGTGTTCATTCGTTGGTGTTCAAAATATAGTTCTCTATCGTTGTGAAAATAGTATGTCATATGGCTTTTCTAGGTGAAGAAGCAAACATAACTCGGTCAGGCGCGAACTGTAAGTACACTTGGAACGTGGCGTAGTGTGCGGAGTCGGCACTTACATGGCATTCGATCAGTCCTTCTGGAGTTCCTGTTTTGAGGTGAGGAGCGGAGATCCTCGATACCAGGTGCGCTCCTTTTTTGTCACTGTGGGTGTGGCGAAGACTTTCGTTATTAATTCGAATTCTGACTTGCCCTGGAATCAGCTGTCTTTTTACGCAAGCGTCTGGGGAAAGTAACAGAGAGACACTATTCCGCTCCGCGACTCCTGATGACAATCGTGTTGTTGAGGAAAAATCTGCTTGGGAAAGGTCCCTATCATATGTCAAAGTAACTTGCTTCTTCGTGTCGGAAGGTTTCGAGAATCTCTCGTGCAGTCCTCGTCTCGAGCAGTTTCGTCCGGAACTCCTCTTTGTTCATCAGCCGCGAGATCCGGCTGAGCAACTTAATGTGGGGTCCGACCGTGCTATCTTTTCCCACGAGCAAGAACACAAGCCGGACTGGCTGTTCGTCGAGGGATTGGTAATCGATGGGCTTCTCGGTGATTGCAAATGCAGCGACGGTGTCTGTGACGGCCTCGGTCTTTCCGTGCGGGATCGCAAATCCGTTGCCGACGCCAGTCGACATAATCTTCTCGCGCTCGAAGATGGCCTCTCGGACTTTTGTCCTGTCGAGAACTTTCTCCGACCCGCTCACGAGGTCGATCATCGCGTCGAGGATCTGCTCTTTCGTGTTCGCCTCGAGATGGGGGCTGACGAGCTGTTCCGTGAGGATCTCACTGATTTTCATCGGACGCTTTCATCTCCTCAAGGAGTTGTCAACCTTGGGACAGGTCTCGTTGGCGGTGCATAGTCCGTGATTGCTTACCACTAAGTGGCACCTTTGGGGCTCTCTCTCCATCCTACGATTTTTTGCTCATATTCTGAAGCGAGTTCTTCCGCTCGTTGAGCTTGCCGAGCTTCCGCGATGATGTGAAACAAAGGACGCTCTTTGTCCGGAATAAGGAGAATCGACGTGTAAACGTCCGGGGAATCGTAAAAGATCTTGATCCCGTCCACGAGGAGTCGGTTCTTGCTGTCGGAGTCGATCAGAAGGTAACGCATGACGCGACCCTTTGCATCCCACGAGCACTGGATGGTTTTCCGAATCGCTTGGAGCCTCGGTAGTTTCCGCTCCACTTCTCCCATTCGCTGCTTGGTGCGCGCCATCAGTTCCAGAATCTTTGCGATGCAGAACATCCCATCGGTCGCAAACAAAAAAGCCCTGAAGATGAACCCTCCCCTGGTTCCACCAACGAACTCGATCCCGGAATCTGCCGCTTCCATCATCGCAAGGTGACTGTTCTTCGTCCGCTCGATCTCGACACCGAATCCCTTTGCGACCATTTCCACTTCCATGGTCGCATCGATCGGGACAGCAATTTTCTTCACCTGGGGATAAGTATCCAGGTAGAGTTTCGTGACGATCGTCAGCAGACGGTCCGGGTCGATGAACTTCCCGTTCTCATCGACGACGAAAATTTTTTCTCCACCTGCATCGATCAAGAATCCGACGTCGTACATCAACGAGGTCACGATATGAGAGAGCTGGGCCAGCGCATTGGCGAAATCTGACTGATCTCGCGTCAGTCCTTCTGGATCAAGATGGGCGTTGAGGGCTACGACCTGACACTTCAGCCGGCCGAGAATGGTCGGGAAGATGGTGGACGAGATACCATTCGAGTAGTCGAGGACGACCTTGAACTTATCTTTATTGATCGCGTCGATGTCAATGTGTGACAGGAAACGCTGCCGGTAGCTTTCAGCGGTCCGCTCAGGAAAGGAAATCGAACCGACTTTCGAATGTTCCGCACGGAGGAAATCTTCTCCGAAGAAGAGGCGTTCCACCAATTTACGCTTGCCGGTGGGGAGATCTTTCCCATCCGAATCGAAGAAGATGATGTCGGTCATTCTCCGATCGAACGGTGATTTCCGAACATGGATGCCGCCCGCCTGCTCTCCGCTGCTGAGCTCGTGCCGCAAAATCGGAATCGGAGTCGCCCGCAGGTCTGCAACGTTCACACCTGCAGACATCAATCCGCACATGATCGCTCGATTCATCATCCGCGAGACGTTGTCCGGATCGCGGCAGGTCACGACGGTCTTGCCCTCGCCCACAAACGACCCGAAAGCGGCGCCAAGGCGAGCACCAAATTCTGGATTCATCTCAACGTTCGACAGACCCGTCACACGAGAGTCGGTGAACAGCTCGCTCAGCCATTTATCTTCCCACACCAAGCTGCGGGTGAGGACTGCGCCATCCTCGACTACTTTTCCCGGCCAGAGTTTGATGTTCGGGGCCAATCGAGCTTCCCTGCCGATGATGCACGTATCCCCGATGAACACGTTCTCGCCAATCGTGGACCGTTCACCAATCGAGCACTGAGTCCCCACGACGGAAGATGAGATCTCAGCCAGCATTCCGACTGACACATCGTTCCAGACAACGGAGTTTCGGACGACAGACCCGCGTCCGATCACGCTGCCATCACCGATCACAGAGTTGTAGATTTTCACATCCTCTTCTACAATGCAATTGTTGCCGATCAGGATTGTCCCCCGGAGGTTTTTCTTCTCCGTCTTTAGAACCGTGTCTTTACCGACGGAGACAGACCCTGCATCCTGGCTCCTCCAGTCGATCTTCACCCGGCCCTCGAGGCAGTCAAAATGGGCTTCCTGATACTCATTGAGGTTACCGATGTCGCGCCAATACCCGTCCGCGATGTACCCGTAGAGAGCCATGCCTCGCTCAATCATCAGTGGGAACAGGTCCTTGCTGAAGTCAAACTCTTCGCGATCGGGAACCAGCTGGAGGACCTCCGGCTCGAGGATGTAGATCCCTGTGTTGACCGTATCGCTGAACACCTCGCCCCACAGTGGTTTCTCGAGGAAGCGAGAGATGGAGCCGTCATCGCGGGTGATGACAATCCCGTACTGGAGAGGATCTTTCGAATGGCTGAGGACGATGGTCGCCTGGGCTTTTCGTTCCTCGTGAAATCGTATGGCTTTTGTGAGGTCGATGTCAGTCAGGACGTCTCCGCTGATGATGATGAACCGTTCAGACAGCAGCGCTGCGGCGTTTCGGACGCCCCCCGCCGTTCCGTAGTCAGCATCGGAGCGGACATACCGAATCCGCATGCGAAATCCTGAACCGTCGTCGAAGTACCGCGTGATGATTTCCGGACGGAAGTAGAGCGTTGCCACAACGTCCTGAATGTGGTGCGATCGAAGCAGTTCGAAGAGATGTTGCATCATCGGCTTGTTCATCATGGGTACCATCGGCTTCGGGATGTTGCATGTTAGGGGTCGAAGCCGAGTTCCGAAACCGCCAGCCATGATGACTGCCTTCATTCGCTGTCTGCTCCACTTGGATCTTCGAGGGGGAGAATCGCATTGGATTTGTCAACGTCGGAAAGGTAACAAAAAAATCACTCCGTCGCAACCGAAATACGGATCTCGATAGGGGCAGAGATGAGGGGTTAATCCGTACGGAAGCGTGGTAGAGAGTTGGTTAAAACCTGTCGGGCGTCTGCGCTTGAGTGGTGGGTTGGATGGGTTGGATGAACAATGAATTGCTGAGAACCGCTCAGTCTTTGAGTGTCTCGACCGCCCACTTGGTCTTCTGGCGTGACGGGCTGTCGGGTGCGGTGTGAGCTGGAGTTTCGATCGGACCCCTAGATTCAGGGTGGAGAAACGCTGAGAACAATTCGGGAGTTCTGAGCGTACGTGACCCGCACGTGCTTGTTCTTCTGGACGTTCAGTACGAGCTCGTGCGGAATCTGAAACCGCTCTCCATTGATGAGAACCCCGGCGAACTGGATTTGGTTTCCATACCAGACCTTGTCCACAATTCCCTCACATTCTCCCGCTATCTGGCCCTGAAGATCTTGATCGATTTTGAACTTCAGTCGGTGGAGGATGACTAGAGGGAACACGGTCACGGACGATAGGACGACCGCTACGATGAGCCCGGTAGCGGTGCCAAGTTTGAGTAAGAAGGCAAAAACAAAAAAGATAAACAACGTCTCAATGGGCACGAAGAACGCCAAGATCCCAGACATCATAGTGACGTGCTTCTTTCTTGCTTCGAGTGAGGCATACTCCCGTTGTGTGAACGCTCGGGCCATGTTGACTCTGCCGGCAAGCGAACGACCCTTCGATGCTTTGTCCCAGACAAGTTTCGGGTCGAACTGGCGCCAGAATCACCTTCGCTCTGACCTTGCTGGCCTGGGATCAGAGAAACGCTACCGTTCTCGACCCATGCTGCTTTCGGAGTTTGTCGGACACCGCTTTCATGATCTTAAACTTCTCAACAGCCTCGTCCTCCGTCAGCATTTTCATCCCGCAATCAGGCTTGATCCAGACTCTCTCTGGACCCAGGATTTCAGCCGCCTTTTGGATGCCATCTTCGACATAGGCGGAGTCCTCAATCTCACCAGTATGCACATTCACAGCGCCAACGCCGATATCTTGTGAAGGTTTCAGTTCGCGAAAGATATCAAGATTGCAAAAACTCTTCTTGGATAATTCGAGGTCAAGCTGCTTGACCGGAAGGCGGTAAAACATGCCCGTCACCTCGTGGAGTTTCGGATGGTCGGGAACGAACGTGTCGCTGTAGCAGGTGTGAAGGATAGTATAGACATCGTTCCCCAATTGTTCCAACGCTGTGTGGACGCATTCCTCCACGAGATCCTTTTCATCCGGTCGAACGGAAGCCGCGGGCTCATCGACCTGAATAATAACAGGCTTGCCGATTTTTGATGTGGCCTCCGCTAGGTTCAGGATCTCCCGATTGATTGCTTTTGAGTAGGCAACTGCGACGCGTTGGCGTGTAAGGGAAGGATCGGCAATCTCAGACCAATCCATGAGGCTGTAACCTCCGATGACGATGTTCTTGACGGGCTTGTCCGTAAGTTTTTGGGCAAATTGCTGCCACCGCACGCTGATCGGTCCGACATATTCGGGGTACTTGGTGACGACTGGAGCTTGATAGAATCGATCACGGAATGAATAACTCCACTCTTCGTCGAGAACGACATTTGCCATGTGCAGAGCAGGGGAGGTCATATCATCCGTTGGGAAGTAGTAGAACTCTCCGCTCACAATGACATCGATTCCAAGTTGCTCTTGAAATCGAATCCAGTGTTCGGTTGCCTGTTCAATGGAAGTTTCCCATTTTTTCTTCGTCACTCGGCCCTTCTTGAAGTCCAGACGTGCGCGTCTCAGGGAATCCGGTCTCGGGAGACTTCCAACGGAGGAAACCGGGAGAATATTAAGTTGCAGCGCCATCGTGAGGAACCTCGCTTTCTAAACGAATCGTGAGTGCCTCTTCATCTCAGGACCGCAACTTGTTAGCTATGCGGATGAGCATGTTGATCTTAGATTCGGCGAAACTTCGACCTCGATAGACAAGATCACCATTTGTGCTCAGCCAGAGCTTTCTGGGATCGATCTTTTCCGCGAACTTCTTTGCGGTGCGGACGACACTCGCCTCGTCGTCAGACCTGTATTGCACAGTGTCCAGCAGTCCTAAGATAATCTCTTTGGTTCTTGGTGCGCGATGAAGCAGTTGATCTGTGTTGCTGCCGTGGAAAACGTCGAGATGGATAACTTCTACGGGCAACTCATCCAGGTGTTCAACAATCGGTTGAATGTCTCCGAAATAGAACGCGAGTATTTTTTTTCCAGAAAAATTCAGCTTCTGGTACACATTCTTTACGCGGTTGATGTTTTCGATCGTCGGGTTCCTGAGCAGCTCGTACTCGTTAAACTGAACGTACCGAGTCTGGAGTTTGCTGAGGGCGTCAGTGTATGCAGGTACGAGGCCGTCGAGAAGGGCGTCGAAGTCCTTGGAGTGGGGATCCATCGATCGTGATGCGAGCGTATAGATTCCGGGAAGGGATGTTTTGAGCTTCGTTCCGTTATCCGGAACATTGCTGGCGATGTCTCCATGAAACCGCACCGCGCCGCTGACGGACGGTTTGCTGATGTAGGTGTTGGTTATGGAATGCCGGCTCATTCCGCCCGCCGTCAGGTCGAGTTCGAATCCTACGAGGGTGAGAGCCATTGCACCGATCTCATCAGGGTAGTCGCTCCTGGCCATATCCGGTACATCCAGGCCGAGAGCCCGCTGCGTTCGCACAGCCTCGAGCGTGTAGTTCCTCGTCTCCTCTGCTAGAGGCTTGCCCGAAATGTCATTTGATGGACGGGTGAAAGCCTTTTCCTGTCGTTTTCGGAGGGCTCGATCTTGCGCGAAGCCTGTGACTGTCGTTGTAAACATTCCGAGTGCTCCTTCATGAACCTAGTGCTTGTCGCAGGTCTTCAATGATATCCTCAGCATCTTCGATGCCTACTGAGAGTCGTACTAGGCCGTCGGTGACGCCGATGCGTTTTCGCTGCTCGGGCGGAACAGATGCATGCGTCATGGTTGCAGGGTGGGAGATGAGGGACTCGACACCTCCCAGGCTCTCTGCGAGGGCACAGAGCTTCACCTTTTTCAGAAACTTCGTCGCAGCACCGAGATCTCCGAGGTCAAATGAGATCATTCCTGCAAAGCCTTGCATCTGTTTCTTTGCGACCAGATGCTGCGGATGGGAGGGAAGTCCCGGGTAGTATACCTGTTTTACTTTCGGGTGTTCCGACAGAAATCTTGCCACCTGCAGAGCATTCTCGTTATGTTTCGTCATCCGTACGGCGAGAGTTTTCGTTCCGCGCAGGCACAGCCAGGCATCGAAAGGACTCATCACACCACCCACGGATTTCTGAATGAAGCCGAGGCGGTCGTTGAGTTCGTCGCTGTTCACGACGATGACTCCGCCGAGCATGTCGCTGTGACCGTTCAAATACTTAGTCGCACTGTGGACGACGATGTCGATACCGAACTGCAGCGGTTTTTGATAGTACGGCGTCGCAAACGTGTTATCGACCACGGTAAGGAGTCCTCGGTCGCGGGCAATCCGGACGATTCCTTCTAGGTCGGTGATTTCCATCGTCGGATTGGTGGGGGATTCGATAAAGAGCATCCGGGTGTTGGGTTTGATGGCACCGCGGACGAGATTCAAATCGGTCGTGTTGATGTAGTCGAACATCAATCCGAAGTCAGTGAGCACGAAATGTGATACTCGGTAAGTTCCACCGTAGACATTCTGCGACATGACCACGTGGTCGCCTTGCTTCAGGATGTGCATGATTGTGGTAATAGCAGCCATACCCGAAGCGAACGCAAGTCCATGTTTCCCTCCCTCGAGAGCGGCAATGTTCTTCTCGAGAGCCGTCCTGGTCGGGTTTGCTACGCGTGAATAAACGTACCCTTTATCCTTTCCGAGTTCCGGCTGGACATACGTCGAGGTCAGATACACGGGCATCATGATTGCGCCCGTAGTAGGATCAGGCTGCTGACCAGCATGAATAGCGAGTGTCGAAAATCCCATCGGTCTTGCATCGTCCTTTCTGCTGAGTGCGTGATCGGCTTCGAAGGATTTGTTCTCGTAAGTTCCCCGACTTGCCGACAAAAAGAGATCGGGATAGGTTATTGGGGTCGATCTCTATTGAGTCTGCGGTCCCGCCGCTAACGGGACAGGTATTCGAGCATGTCGAAACGGGTAACGATTCCGACAATCTTGCTGTCGTCCTCTACGAGCACTGCAGGATTTTTCTTCCCAAGCAGGTCAACCGCATGCTCGATGTTCGTGTCTGCGTCCAGTTTAGGCAGTGGCGGCTCCATATTTTTCTCCACCGGCTCATCGAGCAAGCTTGCCTTCTGGAGGACAGCATTGATGAGCATTCCTTCCGTGATGCTACCCAACACGTCGTTCATTTCCATCACGGGCAGCTGCGAGATGTTGTGGTCACGAATGAGGTCGAGAGCACGGCGGACGTTGTCAAGCGGTGCGACGTACACGAGCGGGGGTAGTTCCTTTGACTTCCCCTGCAGGATATAGCGCAGCGTGACGCGCTCCGGTTCAAGGAAACGATTCTCCCTCAACCAATCGTCGCTGTAGATCTTGCTGAGATATCGCTCACCGGTGTCTGGAAGAATGACCACCACCACGTCCCTTTCACCTAAGCGTTCCGCAAGTTTGAATGTTCCCGCCATAGCTGTCCCGGAGCTCCCGCCGACGAAAATGCCCTCATCTTTCGTCAACCGTCTCGCCATGAGGAACGATTCCTTGTCGGTCACCTCGATCATCTCGTCCACATAGTCGAAGTCGAGTGTTCCGGGCATCCAATCCTGTCCGATTCCTTCGACCTTGTAGGTCTTGAGGACCGAAGAGTATTTCTTCGTGTAGAAGTACTCGCGCAGGATCGAGCCTTTCGGATCTATTCCCACGACCTTGATGTTCGGGTTCATTTCCTTGAGATATTTTCCCGCTCCGGTGATTGTTCCGCCAGTTCCGACGCCGCACACGAAGTAATCGACCTGTCCACCCGTCTGTTCCCAGATCTCGGGCCCAGTGCTCTTGTAGTGCGCCTCGATGTTCTTTGGGTTAAAATACTGATTCGCCAGGATCGAGTTCGGAGTCTCACGGACGACGCGTTTCGCGACTTCCGTGTAACTTTCGGGCGAGTCGTGCGGCACGGCTGTGGGCGTGACGAGCACCTCCGCGCCGTAGGCTCTGAGCAGCCAAATCTTTTCCTGGCTCATCTTATCCGGAACGGTGAACACCGTCTTATATCCTTTGATTGCTGCCACGATGGCAAGTGCCACTCCCGTATTTCCCGAAGTGGCTTCGACGATGGTGCCTCCCGGTTTCAGTCGCCCCTCGCGTTCCGCCTCCTCGACGATCTCGAGTCCGATTCGATCCTTCACGGAGCCGCCGGGGTTGAAGGATTCGATCTTCGCGAAAATATGGGGTTTGTATCCCCTCGCGAGTTTGTTGATTCTCACGAGCGGTGTCCTTCCGATCGAAGTCAGAATCGTCGGATGAAATTGTATTCTGGAAACGTCCGTCAACATCGCTGGTCTCCAGTCACTCGCTCTTTCCTTCGATAGCGCTCTTCGCTTTCAAGAGCACCTGTTTACTGTTCTGAAAGGTCAGCTGTGTTGTCGCTTTCTCATACGGAAGCCACCGGTAACCAATGTGCTCCCGGGAAAGTGCGACCTGCCTTCGTCTCGTTTCCACTAGATAAAAAATTACGATCTTGAATATTCCCTGGCCCTTCCACCGATAAAAGTACTTGATGACTTCCCGAAAACCTTCCACAAAGCTTACATTTCCGATGCCTGTTTCCTCTACCACTTCACGCTGGACAGTTTCCTTCTCATCCTCTCCCTTTTCGATATTCCCTTTCACAAAGTCCCAGTGGCCCAGTCCATAGTGGAGGAGCAAATACTCTGGGTCCTCTTTGCTCCGGCGAAAGATCACCGCTCCTGCGGAGATTTCGCGCGGCATACGTTCACACCTAGATGATTGGTATTGTGAGAATTCGTGTAATAGACTTTTCCGTCGAGTGACTGAGGACTGTGATCGTCCCTGATGAGGCGCCTGTAACCAGGGTTCTAATCAGTCCATCCGAGTCTACTTTCGATTCATCAAGGCGGCTGCAAACCCTGCGCCAAAACCATTGTCGATGTTGACGACCGTAACCCCCGGTGCGCACGAATTTAACATTGCAAGCAGCGCGGTCATTCCTCCGAAGCTCGTGCCGTATCCAACGGACGTTGGGACGGCGATGACGGGGGCGTCCACCAAGCCACCGACGACACTCGGTAGGGCGCCTTCCATGCCTGCGATGACGATGACCACACTTGCGTTCTGGACCTGTTCCGTATGAGCCAAGAGCCGATGAATGCCCGCAACGCCCACATCATAGAGTTTCTCCACCGGGTTGCCGAGGATCGTTGCCGTTTCATATGCTTCCTCAGCGACGGGGACGTCGGAGGTGCCAGCGCTGATGACGAGAATCGTGCCTCTTGTCGCGACTCGACGTTTGGTCCGCACATGCGCGCTCGCGGTAATTGTTCGGGCGAGCGTATTGTACTGGCATTTCCGGAGTATCTTCCTCACCGCGAGGAAGTGATCTTTGGAAGCACGCGTGGCGAGGAGAGGGGCTCCATTCTGCACAATCTTACGAGCAATTTCCGCGACCTGGTCTGCAGTTTTGCGTTCGCAGAAGATGACCTCGGGAAACCCTTTGCGTAGCTCCCGATGGTGGTCCACCATCGCAAATTCAAGGGGTTCAAACGGAAGTGACCTGAGGTGCGCGAGAACCTGATCTTCGCTGAGTTCGCCCTTTCGGAAGTCTCGGAGGAGGTTTCTAAGTTCGTCCTTGGTCATTCACGATTCGTTCAGGAAACAATCCGGAAGGGACTCTCGCAGATCCCTTCGAAGATGCAATTCAACAAAAATATACTCGTTTTCGGAGCGAGAAGCAAGGTATTCGTTCGCATTGAACATCCCTAATTCTTGAGTATGAACCAAGTTACAGTCTGCGCGTCCCTCAAAGTCACCTTGACTCTGAGGCCTTTTTTCAGTAATTTTTACATAACTTTGGTGATGCGCTGAGTCATTTCTTCGTGTTGTCTCATTGTTGGAATACCTTGTAATACTGCTCGTTGGCTATTGCCTCGGTTCATTGCCCACCGCGTATTTTGCGGTTCGTTGGAAGCTCCACCAGGACATACGACAGCTAGGCAGTGGAAACGTCGGTGCGCTGAATTGCTACCACGTGACCGGCTCGAAGATCCTGGGGCTTACGGTGTTTATCGTAGACGTCGCGAAAGGTGTTTGTGTTCTTCTGATTGTTGAAAGTCTCTATGGAGTTGAGTTCTGGAATCTCGGGTTGTGTGGCCTTGCGGCCGTCGGAGGACACAATTACCCCCTCTGGCTAAAATTTCGTGGGGGAAGGGGACTGGCTACTTCGACGGGTGTGATGCTCGTGCTTGGATGGCCGTTGATGCTCCTTTGGATAGTGCTGTGGCTTATGGCGTATTGGAAAACCCATGATATTCTACTCGGAAACGGCTGGGCGACTCTTATCACTCCGATAGTGCTTGTCGTCACGCCGAGTTCTGCTGTCGGGGTGGCCTCGCCGGAATCCATTCCGGTTGCAGAATTCCTGATCTTCGTGGCGCTGCTGAGTGGGATGGTTCTCACAAGGCACGTGGGACCGATGATCGTAATTCTCAAGGACCGAAGAAACCAGCGGGTGGAAGCTTCGTAATCAAAGTGTGAGTACATGCCCGGAAAAGTGTACGTTAGCCGTGAACTCCCCCCTAAAGTGATGGAAACGCTCCGTGCTGCGGCAGAGATTTCCGGATTGGGGGTGAACCAGCACGATCGGCCAGTCTCGAGAAGTGAACTGATGGAAGGGACACGCTGGTGCGATGTATTGGTCTCACAACTCATCGACCGAATCGACGCGGAGATGTTTGACGTGAATCCGAGGCTGAAGCTAGTGGCCAACTATGCGGTCGGGTTTGACAATATTGAGATTGCAGAGGCGTCACGGCGAAGAATTCCTGTCTCGAACACGCCGGGCGTGCTGACCGAGACTACAGCCGACCTGACGTGGGCGCTCATCATGTCGGTTGCCCGACGGGTAGTTGGAGCGGATACGTTCATGCGCGCAGGGAAGTATGAGGGATGGGCACCCATGCTCCATCTGGGACAGGACGTGTATGGAAAGACGCTGGGGATCGTCGGATTGGGCCGGATCGGCTATGCAGTTGCAAAGCGCGCGGGCGGCTTCAGTATGCGTGTTCTCTACAGCGATGTCGAGCAAAAGCCGTACGACCAGGAAGTGAAGGCGACCTTCGTCGATTTCGAAACACTCCTGCGAGAATCTGACTTCTTGACGCTTCATCCCTTTCTGGACTCCGGTTCTCGCCATCTCATCGATGAGCCTCAGCTCAGGATGATGAAACGCACTGCGTACTTGATCAACACAAGCCGAGGTCCGGTTGTCAACGAAAGGGCTCTTGTGAAGGCTCTCCAGGAGGGTATGATCGCCGGGGCCGGGTTGGATGTGTATGAACGTGAGCCGAAAATGGAGCCTGAACTGGCGAAACTCGAAAGCGCTGTTGTGCTGCCACATATCGCGAGTGCAACGACCGAGACGCGCACCGCGATGGGGATGATCGTCGTCGAGAATACGCTTGCTGCGTTGCGCGGTGAAAGGGCACCAACATGCGTGAACCCTAAAGTCTATGATAGAGACTGAAACGGAGAATGGGACAAAGACGATCACTTCAGTTGGCGAATTTCAGGCATCGCACTACTGGAATGGTTCTTTGACTGCTCTGTGCTCCCCGCCTGCGTGTTAGGGGATCGCGAAGACGGGCAGGTGTGGTTGGTTTCTTTCTTACGTTTTCTTGATTAAACCACCCGGGTCAAAGAGGTTCACAGAGAGTAAATCCTAAATGGAAAACGGGAGTGAAGTTCCCCCCGGCGAATAACACGGTAAGAGATAACGTCTTGTCGAGCGAAAGATCAATGAATTTCGAGGAGAATCAACGATGCGATCGAAATTTGCACTCGCGGTTGTTCTAATCACGATCTCGCTGATTATCGGGTTAGCCATCGGATACGGAGTCGGATCGGCGGGAGTTCAGCCGGTGGCATTGGTTGAACAGGACACCGCGCCCTTTGAATGGGTACAGACTGCTGAAAGAGACCCGGATCGAGACTCCACACAGAAAGAGATCACTGTTTCTCGGCACAACGCGATCACGAGAGCCGTCTCTCGCACAAGTTCGGCCGTCGTTGGTGTCAACGTGACGGAGATCCGCGAATACCGTGACCCGTTTTCTTCTTTCTGGGATGATCCCTTCTTTCGCCAATTCTTCGGGGACAGCTTCTTTGGAAGGAGATCGTATAAACAGGAGGTGAAGGGATTAGGATCCGGTTTCCTCATTTCTCCCGATGGCTACGTCGTGACGAATGACCACGTCGCGGGTAGTGCAGTGAAGATTACTCTAACCCTAACGAGCGGCGAAAAATACGAGGCTCAACTCATCGGGAGCGATCCTGTTTCAGATGTAGCACTCCTGAAGATCGACGGGAACAATCTGCCGTATCTCAAGTTCGGCGACTCAGACGACGTAATCATCGGGGAATGGGTTATTGCTCTTGGAAATCCGTTCGGTCTGTTTGAGATCAATGATAAGCCAACGGTGACAGTTGGAGTGGTGAGTTCGACGGGGTTGAACCTCACCGCCGGAGAAAATCGAGTGTACCGTGACATGATCCAGACTGACGCTGCGATCAACAGGGGAAATAGCGGAGGCCCACTCCTGAACAGCCTCGGCAAGGTGATCGGCGTGAACACGATCATCTATTCACCAAACCAGGGCAGCGTCGGAGTGGGATTCGCGATTCCGATCAATCGGGTGAAGGTGATCCTGAACGAGCTCAAAACGGCGGGAAAGGTCGACCGTAATTTCTGGACGGGCTTCGCATACCAACCGGTTGATGTGCGGGTCGCGAGCTACTTTGGACTCGACCAGGCCGTCGGCGTGATCGTGACGGAGGTCGCGAAGAACAGTCCCGCGGAGAAGGCGGGACTCAAACCCGGCGACATCATTTTGGAGGCGAACGGTCAGCGGATCCTGAACGAAACCGGTTTCCGCGCGTTCCTGGTCGACCTCCGCGCGGGCGATCGAATCAAGCTCAAGGTCTACCGAGAGAAGAAAACATTTACTACGGACTTGACGGTGGAGCGCCGTTCGGCATAATATGCCACTCCAAATAATTTCAATCCCGCTCATTCGAGCGAGAGATTGTTGGAACCGCGCAAGTATCGAGAAAGAGAAGACTTGATCCCACGCTACACGCGCCCAGCAATGGGCAAGATTTGGACGGATGAGAACAAGTTTCGCATCTGGCTTGAGATCGAACTTCTCGCCTGTGAAGCGCAGGCGGAGCTCGGCAATGTCCCGCGGGAAGCGGTTCAGGAGATTCGCAAGAAGGCGACTTTTGACATCCGTCGGATCGATGAGATCGAGCGTGAAGTGCAGCATGATGTGATTGCGTTCCTCACGAACGTTGGCGAGTCCGTTGGTCCCTCCTCACGGTACGTCTATCTCGGGATGACGTCCTCCGACGTGCTGGACACTGCTCTGGCACTTCAGATGAAACACTCGGGTGAATTGATCCGCGAAGACCTGCAGCAGCTGACCGATGTTCTCGGGAAGCGTGCGGTTGAATTCAGGGGCACCCCGATGGTCGGTCGGACCCATGGAGTCCACGCAGAACCGATCACCTTTGGACTGAAGCTCGCCCTGTGGTATGAGGAGATTAAGCGTCAGGCCGGTCGATTGAAACGGGCAATTGAGGCAATTGCAGTTGGACCGGTATCCGGCGCAGTGGGGACGTTTGCTCACGTAGATCCATTCGTGGGACGTTACGTCTGTGAGAAGCTTGGTTTACAACCGGACCCGATTTCCAATCAGGTACTGCAGCGCGACCGGCACGCGGAATTCCTGAACTCCCTCGCACTCATCGGCTGTTCTCTCGAAAAGATTCGACTGAGATCCGCCATCTTCAGAAAACAGAAGTCCACGAGGCAGAAGAATATTTCTCGAAGAGTCAGAAGGGCTCCTCCGCGATGCCGCACAAGCGGAATCCAATCACGTGTGAACGGGTCGCCGGCCTTTCCCGAATTCTCCGGTCGAACGCGCTTGCGGGAATGGAAAGTGTGACGCTCTGGCATGAACGAGACAATTCGCATTCCTCGATCGAGCGAGTGATCATTCCGGATTCCTGCTTCCTTGCAGACTACATGATCGCGAGCATGACTCGAGTGATCGAACGCCTCATGGTGTATCCAGAAAACATGGATCGAAACTTGAACATATCGAGAGGTCTGGTTTTCTCTGAATCCGTCCTCCTCGCCTTGACGAAGGGGGGGATGAAGCGCGGGGAGGCATATCAAATCGTACAGAAACACGCGATCGATGCGTGGAACACGAAACAGAATTTTCGGGATCTCCTGAGGTGTGACGAGACAATCAAGCAGCACCTTACCGAGCAGGAATTGAATGAGCTGTTTGATTTGAACGGGAGCCTCAAGAACGTAGACACAATCTTTCAGCGTGTAGGTCTGTCCTAAGCCTACGGGGGAACACATCACTATGACAAGAAAGTATCAGAACTTCATCAACGGAAAGTGGGTTGACGCAAAGTCCGGTGAGGTATTCGAGAACCGCAACCCCGCAAACTGGAGTGAAGTTATCGGGACATTTCCCAAATCGGGGAAGGAAGACGTCGACGCAGCCGTACGAGCGGCTCGTGCTGCCTTTGAGAAGTGGCGGCTCATTCCGGCACCGCGCCGCGGTGATATCCTACGGAAGGTGGGTGACATCCTGACCGCGCGGAAGGAGGAACTCGCTCGACTGATGACCCGCGAAATGGGAAAGGTGTTGATGGAAACCCGCGGAGACGTCCAGGAAGGCATTGACACCGCCTACTATGCAGCGGGAGAAGGCCGACGCCTGTTTGGCAGAACCGCTGCGTCGGAACTGCCAGACAAATTCAACATGGCAATCCGCGTTCCGGTTGGAGTCGCGGGGGTTGTGACCCCGTGGAATTTTCCGATGGCGATTCCCACATGGAAAATATTTCCAGCGCTTCTCTGCGGTAACACCGTTGTTTTTAAGCCTGCATCGGATACACCGGCGTCTGCTACGGCCCTTGTCGAGGTGCTCCTGGAGGCGGGAATACCCAATGGCGTTATGAACATCGTTCACGGTGGTGGCAACGTCGTCGGAATGGCGATCGTCGAGCATCCCGATGTCGACCTCATCAGCTTCACAGGCTCGACCCCGGTTGGGAAGAAGATCTCCGCTGCTGCCGCCAATACACTCAAGCGCGTCTCGCTGGAACTTGGTGGCAAGAACGCGCAGCTTGTGATGGATGATGCAGATTTGGAGCTTTCGCTAGACGGTGTTCTCTGGGGAGCGTTCGGAACTACGGGGCAGCGCTGCACGGCAACCAGTCGACTTATTCTCCACGAAAAAATATTCGATACCTTCATGAATATGCTCGTTAGTCGCACGAAAGAGCTCCGACTCGGAGACGGTCTGAAGGAGACCACCGATGTCGGGCCGGTCGTCAACGAGCAGCAACGGAAGACCATCCATCAGTACGTCGAAATTGGCACGAAGGAAGGGGCAGAGCTGGTCCTGGGAGGGCAGGTCGCGGCCATTGACGGCTTGAAGGACGGATGGTTTTATCAGCCCACGATCTTTACGGGAGTTTTTCCAGATATGCGCATCGCGAGGGAGGAAATCTTCGGCCCGGTTCTCACGGTCATCAAGGTGAAATCGCTCGAGGAGGGGATCACGGTTCTCAATAATACGATCTATGGTCTGAGCTCTTCGATCTATACTCGAGACATCAACAAAGCGTACGAGGCGATTCGAGACATTAGAGCGGGAATCACGTACATCAACGCTCCGACCATCGGCGCGGAAGCACACATGCCGTTTGGTGGAGTCAAACAGACAGGGAACGGGCACCGTGAGGGCGGCTGGACCGTGTATGATTTCTTCACGGAATGGAAGACCGTCTACGTGGACTACAGCGGTCGCATACAGCGAGCCCAGATCGACACCTAATAATCAGTAGCGAGTGGTGAACTTCAGCATGGAGCGGATAAATTCACAGACGGGTAAACCGACGACCAAGAACGTGGTCAAGGTTCGGCCCGAAAAGGTGCGGGAAAGCCTGTCAAAGCATGTCCTCATGGACGGGATGGATGTGGTAGTGGACATTGATCGAAGCGAAGGCGCATACATTTACGACGCGAAATCTCATCGCAAGTATCTTGACTTCTTTACGTTTGTTGCCTCCTCACCGATTGGGCTAAATCACCCGAAGATGCGGGAGCCCGATTTCCTGGAGCGACTTACCCGAGCGGCGGTAATCAAACCGTCAAACTCCGACATCTACACTGTAGAAATGGCGGAGTTTGTCGAGACGTTTTGCCAGATTGCGATGCCATCCTATCTTCCGCACGCATTCTTCATCGAGGGCGGAGCACTCGGTGTGGAGAATGCCCTGAAGACTGCCTTCGATTGGAAGATTCGAAAGAATTTCGAAAAGGGGTACAAGGAGGAACGTGGTACGCAGGTGGTACACTTCCGGGATTGTTTCCACGGTCGGACTGGTTACACGCTCTCCCTGACGAACACCGAGCCGGCGAAGACCGATTTGTTTCCGAAGTTTCGATGGCCGCGTATCCCGAGCCCTGCAATACAATTTCCTCTCACCCATGAAAACCTGAAAGCCGTGGAGAAAGCTGAGCGAACCGCGCTCGATTGCATTCACGATGCGATCCGGACGAACGTGGATGATATCGCTGCGATCATCATCGAGCCTGTTCAGGGAGAGGGGGGCGACAACCATTTTCGGAAGGAGTTCTTTGAGGAGCTGCGGGCGATCGCTGACGAGCATGAAATCATGCTCATCTTCGACGAGGTTCAGACCGGAATCGGGTTGACCGGCAAAATGTGGGCACACGAATACTTTGTGAAACCCGACATGCTGGCGTTCGGTAAGAAGACGCAGGTGTGCGGATTCCTTTGCAGTCGTCGTGTCGATGAGGTGCCCGACAATGTCTTCAAGGTCCCGGGTCGTTTGAATTCGACCTGGGGTGGAAGTTTGGTGGACATGGCGCGTTCACAGCGCTACCTGGAGGTGATCGAGGAGGAGCAGTTGGTGGAGAACGCTCGGACGATGGGTGAATATCTCAGGAAAAATCTCGAAGAAGTTCAGGAGGAATTTGGCGCCCTAGTGGGCAATGCGCGCGGGAGGGGGCTGCTCTGTGCCTTCGACTTGAACTCTCGTCAACAGCGCGACCTCGTCAAGACCAAGTGCTTCGAAAAGGGGTTGATTGTGCTCGGGTCTGGGGAACAGGCCATTCGGTTCCGCCCGCCGCTGACCGTCAAGAAAGAAGAGCTGGAGAAGGGCCTCGAGATCATCCGGGACGTGCTGTCCGAAATAAGCGAGGATTGAGGATGGAAGTTTTGACGAAGAATACGGGTTTGCTCGCGATCAACACGAAGCAAATTCGAAAACTGCTGGTCGATTTCCTTAGCGACGAGATCCGTAATGTGGGCTCGGAACGCGGAGTCGTTGGCCTCTCGGGCGGAGTGGATTCTGCAGTCTCCTGCTTTCTGGCGGTAGAGGCCCTCGGAAAACGCAATGTGCTGGCGGTCTTGATGCCGTACAAGGCCAGCAGTCCGCAAAGTCTCGACGATGCCCAGTTGGTGGTGAAGCAGCTCGGCATCCGAAGCGAGATCGTGGACATCACTCCGATGGTCGACGCGTTTGGTGCGAGCGCATCTCATCTCGACAGGATACGCAAAGGCAACATCATGGCCCGCGCGCGCATGATCGTACTGTACGACCGGTCCGCACGGGAGAAAGGATTGGTGGTCGGGACGGGCAACAAAACAGAGATACTGCTCGGTTATACCACACATTTCGGTGACGACGCCTGCGGAGTCAATCCGGTTGGAGATCTGTACAAGTCGCAGCTGTGGGAACTTGCGAAGGAACTTGGGGTGCCGGAGAACATCATCAGGAAGATACCGACAGCAGATTTGTGGGAGGGACAGACTGATGAAGGAGAGCTGGGCGTATCGTATCGAAAGGTCGATCGGCTTCTGTTTCACTTGGTCGATGAGCGGAAGTCTGACAAAGAGCTCCGGCTGCTCGGATTTGATCGTGCGCTCATGGAAAAAGTGAAGGGACTGATTCAGCGGAATCAGTTCAAACGCCGCCCCCCCGTGATTGCCAAGGTTTCCTACCGCACCGTGAACGTCGACTTCCGCTACGCGCGAGACTGGGGAACATAAAAGATTCCGGCGAATGGATGTCGCAAACACCGCCATGTCTGCCTGCCCTTGTACCAGCCGACGCTGGAGGCAAGTGGGGATTTCGAACGCGGTCCGGCGGGGCACAATCTACCTCGTCAGCACGCCCATCGGCAACCTCGAGGACATTTCCTTCCGTGCGGTAAAGGTTCTCTCGCATGTCAATTTGATAGCTGCAGAGGACACCCGGACGACGAAGATCCTGCTCGACCGTTACAACATCAGGACCCACACGGTCAGTTATTTCAGTCATAACGAGGTCAAGCGCATTCCCTACTTGATCGACCGATTAGAGCAGGGTGATTCGATCGCGGTCGTCACGGATTCCGGGACTCCCGGTATTTCGGACCCTGCGTACCGACTCGTTCGAGCTGTGCTCGATCGTGAGATTCCGCTCGTTGTGCTTCCTGGCCCGACTGCTTTTCTTTCTGCGTTTATCCTGAGCGGCTTTCCGGACGATGCATTCGTTTTCGAGGGCTTCCTCCCCCACAAGAAAGGCAGGACGAAGCTTTTCGAACAGCTCAAGAACGAGACGAAACTTATCATTCTGTACGAATCCCCCCATCGCATTCTGCGGACGTTGCGTGACCTCCTGCATCACCTCGGTGACCGCCGGATAGTTGTTGGGCGCGAGCTGACAAAAAAATTCGAAGAAGTTCTTCGAGGGAGAATCTCCGAAGTTTACTCGCGTCTCTCGGCTCGGACGGTCAGGGGAGAGTTCGTTCTCGTGGTTGAAGGGAAAACCAAGGCCGACCGTCCACGGAAGGAAGACACTTGACAAATACATCAGTTTCGCTTATATTGTTAGCACTCTCTTAAGTTGAGTGCTAACCAGAAGTTCCACTTACCGCTCAGACATCCCATGCATATTCATAATGAGCTGTTTCTTAAAGACTTACACTAAAATAATTAGGGGAGGTGTAGCATATGAAGATTCGACCTTTGTCTGATCGAATTGTGATCAGACCAGCCCAAGCAGAGGAAAAGACAAAGGGGGGTATCATTGTTCCGGACACCGCTAAGGATAAGCCGGTCAGAGGAGAGATCACGGCGGCGGGACCGGGGAAGACGTCGGAGGATGGAAAGAGAATTCCGCTCGATCTGAAGGTGGGTGATAATGTCCTGTACGGAAAGTATTCCGGGACCGAAGTGACGGTCGACGAGGAAGATCTACTGATTATGCGTGAGAGCGATGTGTTTGCGATCCTGACCGACGGGAAGGCAAAATAATCCGAGAGTGTAAACTGACCTGCCAGTCCGCGGAGCGGGCTGGTTCAACAACATCGTAACAAGGAGAGATGAAATATGGCCAAGAAGATGATTGTGTTCGACGCGGACGCGAGAGGAGGCCTCAAACGAGGGGTCGATCAGCTTGCCGACGCGGTGAAAGTGACGTTGGGACCGAAGGGCCGCAATGTGATTCTCGACAAGAAATTCGGACCGCCAACGATAACCAAGGACGGCGTAACTGTTGCAAAGGAGATTGAGCTGGAGGATCAAGTCGAAAACATGGGCGCGCAGATGGTCCGAGAGGTTGCGACGAAGACTTCGGACGTTGCCGGTGACGGCACGACGACTGCGACGGTTCTCGCTCAGGCTATTTTCCGCGAGGGTCTGAAAAACGTCACGGCGGGTGCGAATCCGATGGACTTGAAGCGCGGGATTGAGATTGCAGTTAAGAAGGTAATCGAGACGCTCAAGAGCATGAGTCGAACCATTGATGATAAGAAAGAGATCGCGCAGGTCGGAACGGTCTCCGCGAACAACGATTCCGCGATCGGCGAATTGATCGCGAACGCGATGGATAAAGTTGGTAAGGATGGTGTGATCACGGTGGAGGAGGCGAAGGGAACGGAAACGACAATGGAAGTCGTCGAAGGGATGCAGTTTGACCGTGGCTACCTGTCGCCCTACTTCGTGACGGATGCGGAGACAATGGAAGCGGCCCTTGAGGATCCGTATATTCTCATCCATGATAAGAAGATCAGCACGATGAAAGATCTCCTGCCGATTCTCGAGAAGATCGCTCAGGCGAGTCGCCCCATCGTGGTTATCGCTGAAGAGGTGGAGGGTGAGGCACTTGCGACGCTCGTCGTCAACAAGCTTCGCGGGACGCTTCGCGTTTGTGCAGTGAAAGCTCCAGGGTTTGGCGACCGTCGGAAGGCCATGCTCGAAGACATTGCGGTTCTCACGAACGGCACAGTGATATCGGAGGAGAAGGGCTTCAAGCTCGACAACGCTCAGCTCTCCTACCTCGGGACTGCGAAAAAGGTCACGATTGACAAAGATAACACCACGATCGTGGAAGGAGCCGGGAAGAAAGAGGAAATCAAGAAGCGCATCAACGAAATCAAGATGCAGATCGACAAGACGACTTCGGATTATGACAAGGAGAAGCTCCAGGAGCGACTGGCGAAACTCTCCGGTGGCGTGGCCGTGCTGAAGGTTGGGGCCGCTACCGAAATCGAAATGAAAGAGAGAAAAGCCCGTGTTGAAGACGCTCTCCATGCGACCCGTGCAGCGGTGCAGGAAGGCATCATCGCCGGCGGCGGAGTGCCATTCCTTCGCGCGAGCGCCAAGCTTGACGGTCTGAAGGTCGAGAACGAGGACCAGCGTATTGGCATCGAAATCGTTCGGCGGGCACTCGAGGAGCCGATCCGCTGGATCGTCAACAACACTGGACTCGAAGGAGCCGTCATCGTGAACAAGGTGAAGGAGGGGAAGGATGACTACGGGTTCAACGCGCAGACCGAACAATTCGAGAACCTGTTAAAATCTGGGGTCATCGATCCGACCAAGGTCGCGCGGATTGCCCTGGAGAATGCCACGAGCGTGGCTAGTTTGCTCCTGACAACCGAGGCAGTCGTCTGCGAGAAGCCGGAAAAGGAGAAAGCTCCACCAATGCCGCCCGGAGGTATGGGTGCTGACATGTACTAAGCTCGTCAGAGCGAATCGAGTGAGAGTCCGTCCCTTGGGCAGCAGCGGAACGGACTCCGTAGGAACCCCCCGATTGGTGTCGGGGGGTTTTCGTTTTTATGCATCTTGCTCTTCCTCGTGAAAACTTCTACCTTGGAAAAGGATTTCCTTCCAACTTCCTCGAGGATAAAGTGATGACAGACCCAAGTGCTGACCACGCGGGACGAGTTCGTGCTATTCAGGCAGCAATTCGAGCGCAACGGCTGGACGGCTGGTTGTTCTATGACTTCTGGAAACAGAACATTTTTGCGCAGCGAATTTTGAGGATTCCTGAACACTTGATCCAATCGCGGCGATTTTTTTACTTCATTCCAGCAGAAGGTGAACCGAGAAAGCTTGTTCATAGCATCGAGCGCTGGAATCTGGACCACCTCCCCGGAGAACCGCTGGTGTACCTGAGTTGGCAATCGCTCCAGCAAGGCTTGAACACTCTGTTGGACGGTGCAAAGACGGTCGCGATGGAGTACTCACCGAAGAACGCCATTCCGTATGTTTCCAAAGTGGACGGGGGAACGGTTGAGCTTGTGCGGTCCTGCGGGGTCCAGGTGGTTTCCTCTGCCGACCTTGTTCAGTATTTCGAGGCACGATGGACCGAAGAACAATATCGGCAAAACCTGAAGACTGCCTCGATTTTGCGATCGATTGTCGATAGGGTATTTGCATTCATCCGGAAGAAGGTAGAGACAGGCTCTCGCGTGACGGAGTATGACGTCCAGCAATTCATGCTGGCCAAGTTCAGGGAGAACGGCCTGACGACGGAGATGGCGCCGAATTGTTCGGTGAACGCGAACAGCAGCAACCCACATTATGAACCCACGGAGGAAATTCACGCAGAGATTCGTGCGGGTGATTTCGTTCTCATCGACCTCTGGGCAAAGAGCAAGAAAGGGGGGTCGACTTATGCGGACATCACGTGGACGGCGTTCGTCGGCACGGAGGTGCCTGAGGAGTACACGAAGGTTTTTGATGTCGTCAAGGGTGCGCGGGACGCGGCTGTGGAATTTATTCGAGAAGCATTTAGAAACGGCAGGCCGATTCGGGGCTGCGACGTCGACGACGTCGCCCGTGGTTTCATCCGGGAGCGGGGATATGAGCAATTCTTCCTGCACCGGACGGGACATTCGATTGGGGAGGATCTCCATGGCAATGGGGCTAATATCGATAATTTGGAGACACGCGACGAACGGTTGATCGTACCGGAAACCTCCTTCTCCATCGAACCGGGGATTTATTTTTTCGACAAGTTCGGAGTTCGAAGCGAATTGGACGTGTTTGTCACTCGCGACGGCGATGTCGTAGTGACTGGTCTACCAGTTCAGGAAGAGGTCATTCCGATTCTCCGATGGGGCTGAGTCCAGGGAAAATCTACCCTCTTGACGCGTTTTTGATGAATTTATAAAATGTTTCAGGTCGTAAATAAAATGCTTGATAAATGCACGTTGGTATGGTATCCTTGGGAACCAAGGATACTAAAATAGTTTCCATTGTGTCGATAATCTTCGATTACACTCGCCTGGTGCGATTTTATTTTACCTCTGGGGAAACTCTGGTTACGATATGAGTTTCTCAAGTAACGGAGGAAGCATGAACGAAGATAGCCTGAAAGAGAGAATCTTGGGTAGCGGGTCATTTTAAGAAGTAGGGTGGCATGGTTCTTGGGGTCACGTTTCATCCAACTGGTGGCTAGGTCTCAAACGTCGAGGCCCCCCCTAGCCGACCCCTTACCCACGCCACATGTTTGTCTGAGTTGAATCGGTGGCCGATGCTGGCCCCGCCGCCGTACTGACGCCCCTTGTAGGACGCCCGCCCGACGACGAGACCGCTGAGGCCATCGACAGGGAACTGACACATCTCGTCACAAGGAGGCAGTCATTGGTCGGGCCTGGCCTGGAGCCTTGAGTTGCGCCAGTTGATCGCCCCTCTCGGAAACGGTAGCCAAGGGAAGGCACTGATGAACAATCAAGTAAGGCATCTCGCATTGCTCTGGTGTTGCGCATTACCCCTCGTGGCCGCCGGATGCGGGGGTGAATCGCCGACCGGAGGAACGGTAGTCGAGGTAGCTGAGCGGAGGCTCCTGAGCGTCGCTGGGGACGGACAGGTGGGAAGCCTCGGCCGTCCTCTCTCGGACTCTGTCATCGTTAAAGTGGTCGATCCGTCCGGCGACGGGTTGCGGGGAGTGGCGGTCGGGTGGTCGGTCGTCACTGGTGACGTGAGCCCGAAGGGCGTCTTGACGGATTCAGCGGGTCTGGCGAAGGCGCTATGGACGCTGGGGCGGAGGACAGGCGCGCAGACGGCGACCGAGCAGAGGGCAACGGCGTTCTTGGGTGGCGTAGGCGGCTCGCTAATTTTCACGGCCACCACTCCGTCGCTGGTGCCCCTTACAGACATGGGTGCCTCCACCTACTTCGGCTTCCCAGGCGGTCTTTACCCCGGCGGCAACATCATGCCGCAAGCGCACGCCGACGCCGGCCGGGCGTTTGCGGCTGCCATTGAGCCGCTCGACGTAAACGGCAATCCTA
>JAZGDE010000049.1:0-4840 GCA_036477295.1 Bacteroidota bacterium
CGTACAACCGCAAGGATAAGCTTTTGCAGTGCCTTCAATCGCTGGAACGGCAGACATATCCTTTTGACTACTTTGACGTCATTGTCGTTGACGATGGCTCTACAGATGGCACAGCACTTGCAGTAGAAAACTTTATGAAGGCGTCGCATCTCAGATTGTCGTTTTGTTCTCAGAACCATTCAGGCCCTGGGGCTGCACGCAATCTTGGCAGCTCAAGAGCAATTGGTGATCTCTTAGCATTCACTGAAGATGATATCGTTGCGGATCCACAATGGCTTGAGAACGCTTCAAAGTATTTTTCTTCCCATGAAATTGCCGCGCTGGAAGGTAAAACCGTTCTTGGAAATTCAGCCGCTCCGGGTAGAATTCTAGAGAAAGGACACCAGCTTGGCTTCCTCCCGTGCAATCTGTTCATCCGGAAAGAGGTTTTTCTGGAAGTGCATGGCTTCGACCCTGAATTCTTTGATGGCAAGAAAAATGTGTACTTTCGTGAAGATGCGGATTTCGGCTTTCGTGTGCACAGCAAAGGATCTGCAATTGTTCGCGCTGAGAATGTCGTGGTTGTCCATCCAGATTTGTACTCATCAATCCGAGATTACTTTGAGCATGCTCGACGGTACTTCTTCGATCCACTGTTGTATAAAAAACATCCCAAGTTTTATCGTCAGTTCATCGAGGTTAAGTCTCTAGGGCCGTTTCGCATCCATCGTCCTTTCCACTATCTTTGTTGGATTTTTGTCGTGAGTATCCTCATTATCCTTACTTGTTATGCCTTCAGCTGTTCCTCTCTCGTGTATCCAAGTCTGATCATTGCTTTGGCAAGCCACGTAGCAATCCGATACCGCTATGAAAGAAAGGTCGTCCCAGAAATTTGGAAGATACCGAGGACTCTTGCTTTCTTATTACTGCCTTTTTATTATTGGTATTGGTTCATGCTCGGATGTTCTCGTTTCAAGAGCTGGGGTGCCGTGATTTGATCACTTCATATGCACTGTATCGGGGCTCTGTTTGTTGATCGGCCCACCATCTGTGAAATGGCAGAGACTGGCCTCTAGTGTTTCGACGGAAGTGAAGATGGGAAACTTACGTAGGAACGAATATGAACAAATCGAGCAGTCCTTCATGGAAAAGACCGCTGAGGAAGTCCACGTCATCCTCAGCGAAATGGCTGGCACGGTTGATATTAACTAGCTTGATTTATGCAAACAGATAAAGCAGTCATCCTCCTACCCAGAACACTGAGTCCGTTGGACATCATCGACAGATTTCCGGCTCAGATGAGGGCGTCGGATCTGGAGTCCGTCTACTCTGCATTCTTAGAGGACATAATCGAGGATTTGAACGGGCTGTCTCGCGTCCATATTGTTCTTGGGTGTGATCCTGTAGCGCATGAGTCCTTCTCGTCAAGCCACGTGCGCGGGGCGTACGAATCTTTAGACATCGGTGGATCTGATCTCAAGACAAGAATTGATTCTGCCATTGATTCGCTGTTTGCGGAGCGATTCCGACACCTCGTGTTACTCAAAGCGCATAACCCTCTCCTTCATCTCTCTGTCATCCAGAAGTCCTTCATGCTGCTAGCCTCAGATGAAGATGCTGTGGTTTTGGGTCCCACAGAGCGGGGAAGTTGCTATCTCCTTGGCATGAAGTCACCGCGCCTTGATTTGCTCGATGTGTTCATCGAACCGGAGACAACGTTCGATGAAGTCTTGAAGTGCGTTTGTGGTTCTGACGTGTTCGTCTTCACGTTGTCCAAGATGTTTAGCGTTGAGCGGTGGGACGACTTCACTCGCCTTCGTGACGAGATCGAGAGCATCCAGCAAGCGAAGAAACCCATTCCCCGTCGCACGTACGATCGGCTTAAGCAGCTCGATCGGAAGTACAGGTCAAACAAGCTCGCCCCATGAACATCGGCATCTTCGGCGGAACGTTCGATCCCACGCACGTTGGACATCTGATCGTGGCTGAGAGCGTTCAGGAGCGATTGGCTCTCGAGATGGTCTTGTTAATGCCCGCGTATCTTCCTCCGCACAAACAGGAGGGCGCGTTCGCGAGTCCAGCGCACCGTCTCAGAATGCTTCAGCTCGCGGTTGCCGAGAATCCCCATTTCAAAGTCTCTGACGTCGAAATCCGGCGCGGCGGCAAATCCTACACGATTGATACTCTTCGTACGCTGCGAGGTTTGTACCCCGGCGACAAGCTTTTTCTCATCATCGGGACCGACAACCTTCGAATATTACCCACCTGGAAAGAACCAGAGGAGGTGCTGAAGACCAGCAGCGTGGTTGTCATCGACCGGCCAGGTATCGACCGGTCGACCATCGACAATGAGTTCGTGAAGCACGTCCGGTTCGTTCAGGTTCCGACCATTGAAATTTCCGGCACGGACGTTCGACGGCGGATCAGTGAGGGAAAAACGATCCGGTATCTGGTGCCCGACTCCGTCAGTGCCTACATCGAAGACAAAAAGCTCTATCAGTCATGAGAAAAATGAGTTTCTACAGACCGAAGAGATTCAAGTTGCGAATGGACTGGGCCGAAGACGCAACCACGCACACATGATGGGTTCGCCTAGGCCTCCCGCCAGGACTGTCATACCTTTCTGGATCCTTGTTTTTGAGGGTTTTTGTTCATTTTCTCTCCCTTTGTTCACACCATCGCAATCAACCTGTCAGCGTTTCATCCGCTTCGTCAAGAGGAAGCCGTATGAGAAATCCGCTCTCCGTGCCTCAGACCACGTTCCAGTTGTTCGGCGGTTTCGCTGTTCTCCTGGCGTTCACTGTTATCCTCCAGGGTCAACGGGCAGGGGATCACCAAATCGGCTGGGCATATCTCGTTTTATCGGACAAGATCGTGCTTGAGGATACCATGGAAGGGGCGGCCCAATTCCGAGGAAAGCAGCGACACTTTTCAAGAGAGGCGGTGAAGGACGAATGATTGCTCGACATGCTTGGGAAGCAGGGTTGGGAGCTTGTTAACCTGGAACCGATCAGATTCGGAGAATACCAATTCATTTTCAAGTGCCTCAGATACTGAGCGGCATCGTCCCTTAAGAGAACCGTCGCAGTATAAGCCTCTCATAAATGGCTCCCACGAAATTTCGCTCGTAGGTCACTTGTCCTCGATTGCATTCGAAAGGGGAGGGAGGATTTGGAGTTACCGTGTGCTACAAGGAGGGCTCGAGGTTCAAGTATTCGAAGACTTTCGCCTCAGGAGTCGAGCGAGCAGAACAGCGCCGAACGCAATGAGCAGTAATCCTGGGACAACTGGAAGGACCAACCCTAGGATCCCGACAAGAATCAGCGTGCCTCCTAGAAGGGATTGCAAGATCGTCCCGAAAAGAGTCGCGCTAGATTTCTTCCCCGAAGAGGATAGCCCGCACGAACCGCGAAGCAGGCGGGCTTCGCCATGAGTCATCGATTAGCTTTCCTGCGCTACCCGGGATGTTCAGCTGATCTTCTGTTCAAGCTCGAAGGTATGCCTTTCGCGTAATTCCTCTGAAGTCCCTCCGTCAACTCATTCCCTTGTTGCCAATTCAGTTCTGGTCGTGGAGATTCTCCCGTCGGCCCACGAGGAAGGCAGAGGAGTTCCCATTCTCAGGTCAGGTATCGTTGGACCTTCTTGATGAGCTCGTCGGTGTCTATCGGTTTTGGAACGAAGTCGGTGCACCCGGTTTCGAATACTTTCCGCTTGTCCTCCTCCCGCGCGTGTGCCGTGAGTGCAATAATCGGGATGGAGGCAAGCTCTTCCGTTGCGCGGATGCGTTTCGTCGCCTCCCAACCGTCGAGGATGGGCATGCCCATGTCCATCAGAATAAGTGTGGGTTTCCGTTCCATTGCAAGTCGCACCGCTTCTTCGCCGTTCTCCGCTTCGATGAGTTCGATGGAGAGGTCAGCCGCCTCGAGCGCCCACCGAACGAGGTCACGGTTGTCGAGATTGTCCTCTGCGAGAAGGACTATTCTTGTATCACTCATGTTCCTGATGGTTGGGGATGCTGACTGCAAGCATGCACGGCAAACACTCTTAAACTAAGCCCATTTGTATACAAAAGTCAACTAGGATTCCTATGGTTGATGATGCTGAACTGTTGATAAGATCAGGAGGTGACAAATGTTGACGGAATCCGTATTTTCGTAAAGAATTCCCTAGCCAAGTCCGCCGGCATCTGGGACCTGGAGGTTCGGAGGTTTTCGGAAGCTTCAGGTAGTCCAACGAGGCGAGTGCCTGCCCCGATCCCATCGGGGCCTGCCTCGATTGCATCGGGGCGTGGCTGATTCGACGACTTTGAATCCAGGGGAAGGAGAACCACCATGCGAGCGGAACATTCTCGTGGTGTTAGTGTTGGATACACTTTTTGCTTGTGGGAAGGGCTTTTGGAGGAGGCGGAGGGTATTGCTGCTAGGCTCCCTGAGGTCGAATTGAGAGAGTCGGCGATGTCGGAGGAATCCGTAAGAGAGTTCTGCAGGATGAAGTACCGTGCGGAGGTTGCCCTCTCGATCGGCCTGATGTCTCTGGAGTGCCTCATAAATGAGTACCTCCATCAGATGCGGTCAAAGGTATTCCCGGGCCACGCCAAGTATCGAAAATTGCGTCAGCCGACGCTCGAGAACAAGATTCGTGCCGCATGCGACTGCATCCTCAGAGGCCGTAGCAAGAAGAAATTTCTTCAAAAGCTGATGGAAGAAACCCTTCCCGTGCGTGAGTTCCTCTTGGAACTGAAAGCCATTCCGTACAATTTTGACCTCGGTGTGTTGACCACTCGTAGAGCGAATCCTCGAAATCGGCTGGTACAGGCATTTTCCAACCAAAACAGGCTTTTTGTTCTTGACTGCATTCACGC
>JAZGDE010000005.1:0-2588 GCA_036477295.1 Bacteroidota bacterium
GATTTGGGCGGCACATTCACGATGGAGTCCGCCGCAAATCCTGCAAGCATTGTGCATCGCGTCCCAGAGTTCATGGGACGTGACTTGTTCAACCACGTCTACAAGATTGATCTTTCTGCCGACGCTCAGGACTCCTTCCCGCATCGCAAAACGGGTCAACTGACCGACCAGGGTCTCGTGCACGTTACTGCGCTCACGAGACTTCAGGAGCTGGACCTGGAAGATCGTTCGATCACGGACGCGGCCTTAGTTTACCTCCGAAGCCTGCACTCGCTTCGATCGCTCAATCTTCGCGGGACCAAAGTGACCCCTCAAGCTATGAAGGATCTTCAGGGTGCCTTGCCCCAGTGCGAGATTAGCTAGTTGCTGTTTGGCAGACGGGCTTTCGCGCCGGAGCGTCTCGGCCGAGGCAACGCCACGGGAGGCGTGCGAGACGGTTTTCCCACTATTTGCAGGCTTTGTAGGCATTATCAACCCGGCAGACGTGGATCAGGCGACACCCCGGCCGTTCCCCCTCACGCACTGTATCCAGGACTTAGCTCGATTCGCCTACAGGCTCGTCAGTACGAGCAAGTTGTGAACGAAGACGGTCGCTCCCACGGTGGCGACGTAATGCTCCCAGCCTTTGCTCATGCATCTCCACAGTCCCAGGATGCGTTTGAGAAACGAGATGGAGCCCTCCACTCCGGCGCGGAATCTCTGGGCGCCGCGAAACTCTTCGGTGTGCTCCCGCTCGCTTTCCTCCTTTGTTCGCTTACCTTTCTTGCCGATGGAAACCACCTCGATTTCGGCCTCCAGCTCCTCAATCTTTTCGAGGCTCTCGTAGAATCCTTTGTCGGCTGAAAGCTCGTCAGGATTGCTTCCGAAGACGTTCCTGTGACGGTCAAGTGCTGGCTCGATCAAAGTCTTGTCGTCGGGCTTCTTCTCGAAGACTTGGTAATCCGTGATGAACTTCTCTTTCACTTGCTGGATCAAGATCATGTGCCCGAACTCGATCGGTTTCGAAGCTTTGCCCCGCTTGAGCAGTTCGGTGTGGGGCTCGAAGATGCTGAAGAGCTTCTCCTCGTTCGGGACCTTCTCGCCATCAAGAATGCGGCGGCGGGCCTGATCCACCACCTTCAATCCGAGCGATCGGAAGTGCTCGAGTTCCTCGATGACTCCTTCGACCACGAGCGATTCCATGAAACCGTAAGCGTTCGCAGCCAGTCCAACCCGCAAGCTATCGCAGACTGAAGGCACCCATTCCAGTAGCCGGTCGACGAGCCCGATAAGCTTTGTATATAGCTCTTTTGCCTCCTTGCTGACCGTTCCTTTCTTGCGCGAACGGCGAGCGATGGTGCAGTGGATCTTCTTGGCTCTCTTGGCTTGCAGGCGCCTGTTGTCAGCCGCCTCTGGATCGATCTCTCGAGCCGTATTGATGAGCCTGGAGATCACTCGGTACGTGTCCCACAGCAACCCGGAGTCGGTAGGCCAATGGATGTTCGTTTCCACGGCAGTCGTGTCGATCCGGAGCTTCTCGCCGCTGATCAACTCCTCCTCTACTGCCGCTTCGGTTAGGAGTTCATTGACCTTCTTCCACGTCTTCGGGCGGATGGCGTTCTTCAACGTGCTATAGGTTGTGAAGTCGATCATCGGACCATCATAGATCCGCACGAAACCTCGCAGATACCGACTGTCATCGATCCGAACAGCGATCCGTCGTAGCGACTCCTTTTCCATGATCTGGCAGATCACGATGCGCAGGATCGTATCAGAGGTGAATCCGATCCGACCAGGACCGCCCTTACGTTTCTTTCCTTTGAGAAGCTTCTTCAGATCCTTGTGAACCTGATCCACGATCTCGGGATGCTTGTCCAGAATCTTCGAGATTCGCTCATAGCGCGCAATGTACTCGTCCGTAATTTTTAGAGTGCGCGGTTGAAAAACGAACTCGATCTGGCTATTTCTCTTCTTGCGCATATGACGGCCTCCTCCTCTGAATGCGCCTTTTTTTCTTCTCGCAAATTGTGGGGAGGCCGTCGATTTTCTCAAGAACAAATCCCCGCAAAATGCATGTTTCGCGGGGATTTTTAGGGTTTCATCGAATTGCCAAACAGCAACTAGTTAGCCCTTCTTGATCACCAGCAGCGTGATGTCGTCCGACTGCGGCTCGCCGCGCTGATGCTTCGTCAAGTCCTTCATGACGATCTCGATGAGCTCTCGCGCGGTACAGTGCGCGTTGGCGGCCAGGATCCCCGCCAGACGTTCATCGCCGAAGTCGGCTCCCTTCGAGTTCTTTCCCTCGACGATCCCATCCGAGTACATCACCAGAAAATCTCTTGCCCGCATGGGAATTCTCTGAACCTCGAGCTCAGCGCAGAACAGGGTGTCGCGGCGATCCAGACCGAAGGCGATTCCTCCCGGTTTGACCGGAAGAAGCTTCCGCGCCTGGGCCTGGTAAAGATACGGGGCGTTGTGACCACAACGAACCAACCGCCCCTCGTGAGTCTCGAGATCGAGGACAAAATACACCATAGTCACGAACATTCCCGGATTCAAGTCGGCGGAGAGACAACGGTTCACCTTGAGCACTGTTCTTGCCGGGGAAG
>JAZGDE010000050.1:0-12065 GCA_036477295.1 Bacteroidota bacterium
CCGATTATCCTTGGAGGGCAGTAAAGTGGCGCATCGAGGGGCCGAGGCGACGATTGCTAGCCTCCTGAAACTCCAATGAAAGGTTCTAGCAGAGCTCTGATCTACGCAGAGTAGCTGCTCGTGGCGATCTGCATGGTGTTTCCACTCCTGTGGATGCTGGACACATCGCTGAGGGGAGATCTGGAGGTTTACTTGCAGTAAGTGGAGGGTTGTATGAAAAGCCGACTTGGCCTAATACTCGCTGTTTTCCTTCCACTCTCTGTCTACTGCCAGCAGCTGAACGACCTTGTGTCCACGTTCTCTATCGTCGCTTACGATCCGGCGACCGGTGAATTCGGCGTGGGGGTCCAATCCCATTGGTTCTCTGTAGGACAACATGTGCCGTGGGCAGAGGCAGGGGTCGGTGCCGTTGCGACGCAGTCTTTTGTGGAAGTCGCCTATGGCCCAAAGGGGCTTGAACTCATGAAGCAGGGTGAGACCGCAACTGAAGCGTTGGAGGAACTCCTCGCCAAAGATGCCGAGGCCGCCGTGCGGCAAGTTGCCATGGTCGATGCGAAGGGAAACGTTGCCGCTCATACAGGTTCCGGCTGCATCCCCTATGCCGGTCACAAAAAAGGCAAGAATTACAGCGTCCAGGGGAATCTTCTCGCGTCTCCCCTGGTCTGGGAGGAAATGGCTACGGCATTCGAGAACACAACCGGGAAATTGGCAGACCGTATCCTGTCTTCGCTGGATGCAGGTCAAGCTGCAGGAGGCGACGCACGCGGGCGACAATCAGCAGCGCTCCTCGTCGTCAGAAAGGTATCTGAAACCGAGCCGTGGAAAAATCGCGTGATAGATCTCCGCGTGGAGGACCACGAGTACCCCATCAAGGAACTCCGGCGAGTGTACGACCTCCACCGTGCATACGAATGGGCGAACAAGGGGGACGAACATTTCGCCTCGAAGCAGTATGAAAAGGCGCTTCAGGCATATGATACGGCACTGAGCATCGAGCCGGAAAATGACGAGCTTATCTTTTGGCGAGGTTCGATGTACATGCAGATGGGAAGGAGAGAGGAGGCGGTGCTCGACGTTCAGCGCGCGGTGAATCTCAATGCGCGATGGCGGATATTGCTCGAACGGCTGCCGAACGATATCTTCCCCGAGGCGCAATGGGTGCTGAAGCAGTTGAAGTAAATATTCAGACTTCAAATGCAATCGAGTGCCATGATTCGCTCCCGGCGTTGAACCATTTGCTGCTCAGGAGCTGAAGCTTTGAACAAAATAGCCCCGTCCCGACTCTGTCGGGACGGGGCTTCGCATTTTCTTCATTGTGCTCAGAAATCCTCAGCCTTAATTTCCTTCGTGCAAGTCCTGTTGTGCCCGCACGAGTTCTCCTTACGCCTCATGATTATTGTCCGCCTCCGTAAGGTCACTGCGGCGGCGCCGCTGTCGAACCGCATTGGCAATAGCCCGATTTCATTGCCGGACAATCTTTGCATCAAGGCAGTCTTGTCGACTGGAGCAGGATTTACTCCGTTACTTCTCCGGTTTCTTGCTTGAGGTGGCGGGACCCATAGCGAACCCCACAGCTACACCAATAGCAATACCAATCCCAACCCAAAAACCCATTTCTCCTGTTGCTGCTCCAATTGCTGCTCCCATTCCAGCGCCGATGGCGACCCCCAATGCTATGCCGACGCCCATGGCGTTTTTCACTCTTCGATGACGTATTTTGGTTTCCGGGCTGTCTGTCATATGCTCTATCAGTTTAGGGTGACCGAAAAAGATGATAGAGCATCACGTAGACAATCACGCCCGTTACCGACACGTACAGCCAGATGGGGTACGTCCACCGGGCGATCCGCGCATGCTTGTCAAATCGTTCCTTCAACGCACGGAGAAGGGTGAGCACCACGAGCGGCACGATCGCAACAGCAAGAATCGTGTGCGAGATCAAAATCGAAAAGTACACAGGCCGGACCCATCCCTGACCTTGAAATGAGACTGATCCGACCTCAAAGTGGTAGGTGAGGTACGAGACCAAAAAGAGCGTGGATACAACGATTGCGGATATCATACAGAGTTTGTGCGGGCGCATCTTCCCTCGTTTGATATAGCGATGGCCGACGAGCAAGAGCACTGCGCTCGTTGCATTCAGCGTGGCATTGACGGTTGGCAGGTCTGAAATCTCGATCACGTCCTCTCTCCTGCAATAGGCTGTCGAGCAGCGATTACCGCTGCCGCAAACGTGACGATGCCGAACCCGAGTGTGACCAGCAATCCTGTGATCAGTTCGGATGTGAGGCCGTACATATTGATTTCCTCGAAGTAGAGTGCGCTTCGTAGCCCCGACACTGCATAGGTCAACGGATTGAGTTCCATCGTCCAGTAGAGCCATTTCGGTGCGCCGCTTGAGGGAAAGAGAGCCCCGGAGAGCATCCAGAGGGGTATCAACACCAGGTTCATGATGGCGTGAAATCCCTGTGTGGAATCCATGTGCCACGCAATCAAAAAACCCAAGCCTGTTAAGGCAAAAGCGATCATGAAGAGAATCAGAGCTATCAGTACTGCAGAGGCGATACTGATCGTGAATCCTACGAGTGGCGCGAGAAGCAGCATGATCAGGCCCTGGAGAAATGCCAGCACTGCTCCTCCCAGTACCTTTCCGAGCACGAGACTGGAGCGTGGGATCGGCGCGACCAGGACCGATTGGAGGAATCCTTCGCGCCGGTCTTCGATGATAGAAATCGTCGAGAAAATCGCTGTAAAGAGCACGATGAGCACGATCGTTCCGGGGTAGAAGTACTCGAGGTAATTCTCTCCCGGCGTCCCTGCGGACGGACGGAACGAATCGCCCAGTCCGAACCCTATCAGAAGCCAGAACACCAGCGGAGAACCGATGACGCCTATGACGCGGCTCCGCTGGCGGTAGAATCGGGTCAGCTCTCGAGCGAGCAAGGTCCAGACGGGAAGGACGAATCTGAGTGCTGAGTGCTGAATGACGGTTGGAGAATTAGACGAAATCATAGCTCAGACTGTTCACCTGGCAGTAATGGACCCCGCCACAAAGAGTAGCGGGCAAGCACTCCGTGACTGAAACACTCACCCCAGCCGTTCGATAGCTTCGACCCCCCCGCCAGACCGCGTGGCGGGCTGGTCTCTCAGAATTGTACAGACCGGAGAGATAGGTAACGGGGGTTCAGGCCGAAAAACTGCCAGGGTGAGAGTTCACGCTTCGTCACTCAACTTATGCCCTGTCTTCCGTATAAACACGTCCTCCAGCGTCGGCTTTCTCAAGCTCACAGAATCGATCTGCTTGGGAAACGCCTCGATCAGCCGGGTGATGAGTTTGTGACCCTTTGGTTGCTCGATGCGAACCATACCGTCCAGCACAATTGCGTCAGTTCGAAATCGCCTCTGAATCCTCTTGCGTAAATTCTCCGGTTGGTCAGTCTCCACGATTATCATGTCTCCGCCGATTTCTTCCTTCAACTTGGTTGGCGAATCGCAGGCCACGAGGTACCCTTGCTCAAGGATGCCGAGCCTGTCACAATGCTCTGCATCGTCCATGATGTGCGTTGTCAGCAGAATCGTCACTTCTTCAGTGGATCGCAATTCCTCCAGGTATTGCCAGAGCTCATGACGTGCGGTTGGGTCCAGGCCGGTGGTTGGTTCGTCGAGAAGAAGTAATAGGGGACGATGGAGGAACGCCTTCGCGAGTTCGACTCGCCGCTGTGATCCGCCTGAGAGGGTCTCTACAAGATCCTGAGCGCGATCCGAGAGTTTGAATCTGTCGAGCAATTCATCAATGCGGGAGTGCAAGTACTTGCCATGAAGACCGTAGAGATGACCTTGATGTCGAAGATTTTCAGACACGGTAAGCTTACGGTCAATGCTGGCGGATTGGAACACAACACCGATTCCTGTGCGAACAGAAGCTGGAGCTCGAACAACATCAAGCCCGAAGATTTTCACTTGTCCGTCGCTCGGAACTAGCAAGGTGGAGAGAATCCGAAACAACGTGGTCTTCCCGCCACTGTTCGGCCCGAGAAGCCCGAAGATTTCACCGGCTTGAACATTAAAACTTACCTCGTCGAGTGCACGACGCTCTTGGTAGGAAAATGAAACATGGGAGACTGAAACAATGGTATTCATCACGGCTTGCTTTCGGGGGCAATGGTCATCTCTGGCTACCCACTCCAGGATTGCTTACGGTATTGCAAAGAGGATTCTCTCAAGGAATCGATCCTCATGCTCCAGAGGCTTACACTTTATCGATAGTCATGAGAAACAGGAGCGCAGGGAGGTACAATAGCGAAGCAAAGAACGTTTGACGGGAATAGAAGTTCCTCTTCGCAAGCGCTTGTCCGCCAGGACGACCTGAGAACTTCGCAAACAGGACAGCATATGCCAAAAACCCAGCACCGAGGAGAAGCGCGCCAACAAAATAGAGAAATCCCGTCATTCCAACGAACGTCAGAGCTACGCTTGTTGGAAGAAGCGCTGCGGAGCAAGCCAAGAGTTGAACGCTTGTTCTTGAACCATCTTCATCAACAACGGTCAGCATCTTGTATCCTGCACGGGCATAGTCTTTTCTGTACATCCATGCGAGTGAGAGAAAGTGAGGTATTTGCCAGAAGAACAGGATCGCGAAAAGGATCAACGCTTCGACCGTGATTTCATTTCTCACCGCAACCCAGCCCATCACTGGCGGAAGCGCTCCTGGAACTCCTCCAACGAGGGTATTCAGCGGTGTAACTTTCTTCAGTGGGGTGTAGAGAAAGAGATACGTCGTGATCGTCAAAGTCGCCAGAAATCCGGTGAGGGGATTCGCCGCTGCTGTTAGGACAAAAATCCCCATGATTGAAATGGTGACACCAAAGACCAACACCTCCCCAGGCATGAGGCGACCGGAGGGGAGCGGTCTTCTCTCCGTTCTTCGCATCCTTGCATCGTGCTGTCGTTCGATGTACTGATTCAGGGCCCCTGCTCCACCCCCAACAAGTGTGGTGCCTATCGCAGTCAACCCGAAGAGCCAAAAATCAAACGATCCGTTCGACGCAAGATAGAAACCGCACAGCGTCGTGAGGACAGAGAGACCAGTGAGCTCCGGCTTCATGAGTTCGAGGTACTCGAGTATGCGGAAGCGACTGAGGACGAGCTTTCTCCCCACGATCACACTACTCTGTTTCACGCAACTGCTTCCTTTCTTGCATTCAGAAGTGGCAGGCTCAGGACGCGTATTCCAGAAACGTGCCAGAGGTGGAGCGATGTCAAGACACAACTCACAAGGAGAACTGCACCAGTCGCAACGTGTGCGGTTGTGATTTCCACGGCCTTTCCTGAGAACACTGTAAGCGCGCCGAGGGCAATTTGGACTATCAGGAGAGCAACTAAGAGATATGAAAATCTTGAGATTCTCCTTGCGGAAGAGGAGAGTTCTCGAAGGCGCAGGGAAGTCCACAAGATCAGGACTGCGACGACGGCTGCCCAAAGACGATGCACCATGTGAATGATGATCTGGCCAGACGTTAGCGGACCGTCTGCGGCTAATCGGATATCTTCATAGATGAGCTGTTTGTTGTATGCCTCGATCGACTCCGAGGAGAGAGCTGGGAACAATTGTCCATACGCAAGCGGGAAATCCGGCACAGCGAGTCCAGAGTCGGTGTGACGCATCAAGGCACCGAGAATCAATTGAAGATAGACTGCACCCGTGGCGACAATGCAGAGAGTGAGTGTGGAAGGGGCATGGCCAGTTTCCGTCAATAGAGGCTGTTCAGATTTCCACCATCGTGAGGTAAACAATGCAATGGAAATAACAATAGCGAAGAATGTTTGAGCAAGAGCAGCATGACTCACGGAAATCGCTGTCGGTAACAGGTAGAGAACGGTGAGACCTCCGAGCACGCCCTGCAGGATCACGGCTGACAGTGCGATGAGACCGAGTACGCGGAGCCAGCGACGCTCTTCTTTCTTCCACAGCCAGACAGCAAGGATGATAGCGAGAACACCGACAAATGTTGCAACCATTCTATGACCGTGCTCATAGAAAATGCCTCCCACCATCGGAGGCATTATTTGGCCGTAGGATAAGGGCCAGTCGGGCACTGCCAGCCCCGATCCGGTGCTCGTGACCAATCCGCCAGCAATAATCAGAAAAAACGTACATATCGCGGTGAGGAGAGCAAATCGATGGAGGGATTTATGGTAGTTTGTTGGCAAGGATCTCCCTATTGTAGTGGACTTCGACCACTCAGATCCCTTCAAGGTCTTCTCGAATATACGCGGCTTCCTCTTCTAACCACGCCTGGAAATCTTCCTCTGATTGTATCGTGACAAAACCTCGCATTCGATAGTGCCCAAGGCCGCAAAGCTGGGCACAGGCGATTTCATATTGACCGATCTCAGTGGGAACAAACCATACAGGAATCGTCATGCCGGGGATCGCATCTTGCTTCACGCGCATGACCGGGATCCCAAAACTATGGATCACGTCTTTGCTCGTAAGATGAACGATCACCGGCTTGTTCACGGGGAGATTCAATTGGTTGATGGTGGTGATATCATCCTTTGCGTTGGGATCAGTTCGATCGAGTCCCAAGGGATTTTCAGCACTGACGAGCGAGATGTCCCTTCTTCCGAAAACGCCGTCATCCCCAGGATAGTGAACATTCCAGGCGAACTGCTCGGCCACGACATCGATAATAGTGGGATTCTCTTCGGTTGGGAATTCGGTTCTGATTTCTGCCCAGATCGGAAACGCAAATCCGATGAGCAATACACCTTCGATGATGGCTACGGCCGCTTCCGTGTAATTTGAAAGACGGCTTTTCACTCCGGAATAATTTGCTTCTGGGTTCCTTGACTTTCGGAATCGAACAAGGCAGTAGATGAAGAAAGCTGCCCATCCGATGAAGAGGACCAGCATGAGCCAGTGAACCACGCCCATCATGTGGTCGATTTCAGGCGCATTGGCTGAAGCACTGAATGGTAGCCCCAGGTATTTAGTCACGTCTCAATTACCTCCTTCACTCGAAGTTTCCACGATGTCCGGAACTTTCCACCGCACGATTGGACTTTCTCATGAGCCGCAGGAAAAAATATGCAAACGTTACGAGGACGGTCCCGGTCACACCTACCAGGGTCGCCATCGCCATCTTCAAACCGTCTGTCATAGAAGATTCTGCAGCACTGGTTCCAAAGCAGTAGGGACAAGCGACGGCGGAATGATGGAGGATGAATGACACGATTCCGAGGAGGAGAAGGAGACGTAGTGTGCGAGAAAAGATTTTCATACTTTTTTTGAACTCCTAAATCTTTTTCAACTTTTGGAAGACCTTCATTCCGTATATAATCAACCCCACACCGACAAGCAACGAGATGATTCCCAGACTGAGATGCGTAGTATTGTCAGAAACTGAATAGGAGTTGATTCCCCAAATCGCGAAGCCAAAGGCAAGCAGGGTTGAAAGACTAATGAAAAAAATATGAAAGTTCTTAAGGGACATTCTCGGTGCTGCCGCGAAAACTCAAATCAGAGACGGGGAAGAATAGCAGTCCTGCGAAAAAGATTACTGTAAATATCAGGACTCCAAAGATCACTTTCCTCTCAGAGATCAAATGCATGAAATAACTTGCCACAAGCGATCCCTTGACAGCGGCGATGACCAAGGCAATAGCGATGTGTACCCCCGTGCTCACCTGAAGCGTGGAAGCACCTACGGTGATCAGCGTGAGCGCTGCCAAGGCTACAAACACAGCTACGTATACCCGAACGTGTTTTTTTATGTCCTCAGCTGTTTCACTCTTCATGAAGATCTTCTACAGCAAATAGAGTACGGGGAACAGGAAGATCCAGACGAGATCAACGAAATGCCAATACAGTCCTGCTACTTCCACTCGATTCGTGAAACGCTCCGGATCCGTGTTCCACATTTTACTTCCAATTCCCCAGAAGTAGGAATTCACGATCACCCCGCCGACGATGTGAAGCGCGTGCAAACCTGTCAGTGTGAAGTAGATCGCGAGATAGGTGCTGGTGGCAGGGAAAAGATGATGGGAAAACTTGTCGTTGTACTCAAACGATTTCACGACGAGGAACACCAAAGCGAGCAGGATCGTCAGTCCCATGAAGATCTTGAACTTCCGAAAGTCCTTCATCTTCAGTGACGCCCAAGACATGACCATCGTGACGCTCGAGGCGATGAGAACGAGGGTATTGAACGTGCCTATCGGCACACTGAGAATATCAGCCCCGTGCGGCCATTCTGTAGCCCCAACTCGGAGCAAGATGTAGGAAGAAAACATAGCTCCGAACAGCATCACTTCCGATGCGAGGAACAACCACGTACCGAGCTTTGCGTTGTACACTCCAGTGTCAGGTCGAAGAGTAGCTGTATAAGGAATTTCCATACGCGTTCAAGCTTCTACCAATTGATTCTGCGGTGTGTAGTCTTTTTCCTGGCCTGGTACGCTGTACTCGTACGGTCCGCGATGAACTTCAGGAACAACAGGGAAATTTCCGTGTGGCGGAGGCGTGGGAGCGGCAGTCCATTCGAGAGTGGTAGCTTCCCAGGTATTCTCTGATACTTTCTTCCCGCTCCTGATGCTCCGGAAGAAATTGAAGACAAAGGGGAGCTGAAAGATTGCCAGCACCCAGGCAGCTATGGACATGACTTCGTTGAGATACAGAACTTCCTGTGCGTGGGCAAACTGGGCACCGCCGTCCCACAATCTTCGTGAAACACCTGCTAATCCCTGGATCAACATGGGCATAAAGATGAAGTTCATCGCAACAAACGAACCCCAGAAATGAATCTTGCCGAGGGTTTCATTCAATCTCCTGCCGGTCACTTTCGGGAACCAATAGTAGATGCCTGCAAACAGTGCGAAGATCGTTCCTGGAGCAACGATGTAGTGGAAATGGCCGATGACGTAGTAGGTGTCGTGCAGGGGGATATCGGTCGGTGCCAGCCCGAGGGGTAGACCCGTAAGCCCTCCGATTCCGAACATCGGCAAAAATGCGAGCGCGAACAGCATGGGTGTGTTGAAGCGGATGGAAGCACCCCACAGCGAAACGAAGAGCGCAGTGAGGATGACGACTGACGGTATCGAAATAATCATCGTCGTGGTTTGGAAGAACGCACTGATCACCGTTCCCATCCCCGTCAAGAACATATGATGTGCCCACACGATGAAGGACATAAACCCAATGAAGATCACCGAATACACCATCGATTTGTACCCCCAGAGCGGCTTCCGCGTGTTGTTCGCAATCACCTCAGCAATAATGCCCAATGCCGGCAGGATGAGAACGTACACTTCAGGATGCGCCAAGAACCAGAACAAATGCTGCCAGAGAAGCGGAGATCCACCGCCGCTCACCTCCAGCGGAACGCCACTGACGACAAGGCCGCTCGGAAGGAAGAAACTCGTTCCCACCAATCGATCCATAAACTGCATTACCGCAGCAGCTTCCAGCGGCGGGAACCCGAGGAGTAAGAGGAAGGCAGTCACAAACTGCGCCCAGACGAAGAAGGGTAAGCGCATGAAGGATAAGCCCTTAGCGCGTAACTGAATGATGGTCGTAATAAAGTTGATCGATCCGAGAAGAGAAGAGGTAATGATGAAGACCATTCCCAAGAGCCATAGGGTCTGTCCTGTCGTTGCGATGTCGGCGAGTGGAGGGTACGAAGTCCAGCCGGAATTCGCAGCCCCACCCGGCACGAAAAAACTGATGAGCATCACAAGACCGCCAACAAAATACACCCAGTAGCTGGCCATGTTGAGCTTCGGGAACGCCATATCCGGAGCACCGATTTGCAGTGGCACCACGTAGTTACCGAAGGCGCCCACTGCCAGCGGCACAATCCCAAGGAACACCATAATCGTGCCGTGCATTGCACCCAACTGATTGTAGAATTCCGGCAGCATTATGCCTTCCGGCATTCGTTCCTCACCGGTTACTAAGAACCAAACGACGGCAGCGAGGCCGATGAACACCACTCCAGCAAGACTCAAGAACGAGCGTTTGATTCCAGTCAGGATCGCAATGACGCCTCCAACGGCAGCGACTGGAATGATGAAGTAAAGACCCGGAATCGGTTCTCCCGGATACGCCAACTGCCATCGCATGAGCATCATCAGTGTAAAACCGAAAAAGAGGAAAAAGAGACTCGTGAACCCGTACTGGATTCCGATGATTTTATGATCCGTGGAGAAAATGTATTTTCGCCAAAAACCGAGCTCGTGCTCATGGAGAGCATCGTGGGACCCGTGTTCTGGTGTTGCTGCTCGATTCAAGGTCATTGCTCCTTATGCTTCTCTACTCCTGTCTTGCTCTTTACAGTCCCACAGATGCGATTTACGCACCTGGTTGCGTACCCCCGTACGTGAACTCGACCGTTGTCGTATCTGCTTCGCCGACTGTCACTTTCATTGTCTGAGCACCGTATTTTTCATGCCACGCTTCTACTGTATATTCTCCTGCCGGGAGATCCTTAATTTTGAAGGTCCCATCATCGCCGGTCACGGCATAGAACGGATGGGTGAAAACGCCGACGTAGGCGCTCATCCAGGGGTGAACTTCACATTTCACCCGAAATCTTTCCGGCTTCTCGAACTTCCTGGTGAACGTCATTCCTTGCTTCGGCTGAGCAATGTTAAAGGGACGATTTTCTTTAGATAACGAATGGACATTGTGGAGGGTTGGGTCGCTATTTCTCACCTCGAACTCCTGGCCAACTTGAATGCCGAGCACGTGAGGCGTGTAGAGACAGCTTTTTTGGTCGAAGATCACTTTTTCTTGTGGAGGATCATATTTCCTTCCACCAAGACCATCTGTTACGTACACGAGGACATGCCTAAGTGTTTTGTTGTCATTGACGACGACCGCTTCTCCGTAAACTGGTTTGGTGTGCTGTTTCAGACACACGGGATCAGCATTCATACGAAGTCGCGCGCCCCTCCGTGCCTTGCCGGTGAAGTTCACTGTACCGGCGATGGCGCTTGTGCCCGTCGGCTCGGCAGTTGCAGCTTCTGGTTTCGGTGCTTCTTCCTTCTTCTCTCCGCCGCAGCCGAGGGCAAAGAGCAGAATAAAAAGAATAGTGGACCGAACGAGTTTTGTTCCGGTTAGCATAGTGCCTCCAGGATGTAATGGATGATGAGCTCTATAGGTTGGATTTCACAGCAGTGCGCAGCTGACCCCGAATTCAGGTCGCGCATCGTTGCATGCACAAAGATACTCTATAAAAAAATTTCTTCAACTGCAAATTTTTGCAGCGAAACACACGGCGAATTGGCGATTGGCTCGCTCAGACCAGTGATTCAGAAAATCAACTTACTGTTAGGATCGCGTTATTTGTGTGATATCGCATCTTGTACTACATTGCACTTCGAAGGTCACGGGCCCCTGGCTGCTGCGAGCACCCACCTTGACAATACCGGGGAACTTAAGTAGTTTTTATGTGATTACTATTGTAAGAAGGGAAGGGATAACGAACATGCCACGTTTCGTAGTTCAACATCGTCACCAGCCTGAAAATTGTCCCGCTCGAGACGAACAGATGGGGCCGATGCTCATTGATCACCTTTCACCGGCCAACGCGTCGAAATACGGCATCATAATCCAGGCTGAGGCAGTCATCGACGGCGCACACACTCTTTACATGATCCTCGAAGCCCCTGACCAGACGAACGTCCGTCAGTTCATGGAGCCATTTGCCAGAGCGGGCACCGTCGAAGTCTTGCCCGCTTCAACCTGTGAAGCAGTTGTTGAGCGCAAGGTGTGCTGATCCTCACCGCATTCCCTTTCCCTACCCCGGAGAAGGGTGACTGGCGATCGCATAGCCGGGATGAGGCTTCAGTGTAACGCACGGCTGCTTCCTTAACCCTCACCCCAGCTACTGAATAGCTAGTACCCCTCTCCCGATACGGGAGAGGGGTAATGTGACGATAGCTAAGGTGGGGTGAGGGTTCGTTGTAACGCACGGTTGTTGCCTTGACCCTCACCCCAGCTACTGAATAGCTAGTACCCCTCTCCCGATACGGGAGAGGGGTAATGTGACGATAGCTAAGGT
>JAZGDE010000051.1:0-2655 GCA_036477295.1 Bacteroidota bacterium
AGAATCCTCGCTTCTTCGCGCGATGGAGAAGTTCTAGCGACCGCTCATACTGCGCCTGCGGACGGACGATCCGGTAGAGCCGAGGGACAGTCTCCGTGTTATGGTTGAGGACGTCCGGTCTCGCGTCCAGGACGAGATTCAGCGCGAACTCTTCTCCTCGGAAGTCCGGGATCAGAACCTCGACGTTGCAGCCAGGAACTGTCTGGCGAATCTGTCCAATCGTTTCAGCGAAAATACTTGCCCCTCCGTCTCGAAGCTCATCGCGATTCACAGAGGTAATAACGGCGTGACGCAAACCCAACTTTCGAACAGCCTCCGCGACACGGCGCGGTTCGTCGAGGTCAAGCTCCGTCGGCTTGCCGGTCTTCACCGCGCAGAAGCCGCAGCTTCGCGTGCACACGTCGCCGAGGATCATGAAGGTCGCCGTCCCTGCGTTCCAGCATTCTCCCATATTTGGACAGCGTGCTTCTTGACAGACCGTATGCAGCTCATGCTTCCGGATGATCTCAAGGAGACGCGCGTAGTTCTCGCCGCTCGGAATCCGTACCTTCAGCCATTCAGGTCGACGCGGTCGAGGAAGTTCAGCAGCCTCAGTCGCCACTCCGGCAGGAATCTCCTGTATCACGATTTCCATCGCGGACTCTCAGTCTCTCAAAAAGTCGATTACGAATCTATTAAATTCTCTCGGCCTCTCAAAATACGGCATGTGCCCGCATTCTTCAAGCTCCGCCAAGTTGGCCTCAGGGAAAAGCTTTTGCCCCAGAGTCGAATGACTGAGGGGAATCACCCTATCCTTCTGCCCAACGATCAGGAGCGTCGGAATTTCGATCTCCCCCAAGCGATCCGAGAGGAGGAAACCCCTGCGAAAGCCGACCAGATTCACGAGCCGCCGGGCCACCTGGTAAAACACACGCTGCGTATTGGCCAATCGCGATATGTCGTAGTGGAGGTCGATAAGTCCACCATACTCCGGTCCGTATCTGTGCACCACCTGCCTATACGCGAGCGTCAACATCCACCGATTCGGTCGAACACTGAGCGCCTCTGCGATAGGAAGCAGGAGTTTCCGGAAGAATCGACCCGTTCTTCTTGCCAGGCCCGCGCTCCCAACCAGCACCAGTTTTCGTACCCTCTCGGGGTATAACAATGAGTGTTGAATCGCGATTCCCCCTCCGAGAGAAGTCCCCACGATGGCGAAGCGATCGAGGCCAAGCGCATCGACAAGCGTCTTCACGAACTCTGCGAAATACCCGAGCGTGTACTCAACCCGCGGTTTATCCGTGAAACCGAATCCGACGATATCCGGAGCGATCACTCTGAAGTGCCTCGAGAACGGGCCGATGTACTTCAGCCAGTGTTCCGCGAAACCACCGAGTCCGTGGAGCAAGAGGACCGCTTCTCCCTTCCCCTCATCATAATATCGAACGCGCACAGACTCCGCCTTGATCCACTTCGGTCGGGACGAAATCATGCAATTTGCTTTTCGGTAAACTCCTGGAGATACTTCACAATTCGTTCGAGAAACATCCCACCCAAGGCACCATCGATCACGCGATGGTCAAACGATAATGTCAGGTAGATCATCGAGCGGATCGCGATCGCATCATTGATCACGACGGGTCGCTTCTTGATCGCTCCGATGCCGAGAATTGCCAGCTGCGGCTGATTGATGATGGGCGCTCCCATGATGTTTCCAAACACACCGTAATTCGTGATCGTGAACGTTCCTCCCTGCACCTCGTCCGGCTGAAGCTTCTTTGTCCGCGTTCTCGTGGCCAGGTCATTGATCGCGCGAGCCAGTCCCAAAAAACTCTTCTCCTCCGCGTTCTTGACTATGGGGACGATCAGTCCGCTCTCCGACGCGACTGCTATTCCAAGGTTGATGAATTTTTTCTTGATAATTTTGTCGCCTTCGACCATGCTGTTGACCAGAGGAAAATCTTTCAACGACCGAACCACCGCGTCAGCAATGAACGGCGTATACGTGAGCTTGAGTCCTTCCTTCTTTTCGAACGATTCGGCATGTCGTGCGCGAATCTCCACGATGGTCGTGACGTCCGCTTCCGAGATGGCACCAACGTGTGCCGATGTTTGGACGCTCTTGACCATGTGCTCCGCCATTTTCTGGAGCACTGGAGTCATCTGCAGTACCTCGTGCTGTGGAGCGGGATATTTCTTTTTCAGTTCGACCGAATCCACAGTCTTGAGAGTCGTCTCGATCCGCGGGGGCTGCGGAACACCGACGGCGGGCCTGCCGGTCCGGGATTCCACGTATGCAAGGAGGTCTTTCTTGGTAACACGTCCCCCAAGACCTGTGCCGGGAATCGACTCCAGCTCGCTCATCGAAATCCCCTCCTCCCGAGCGATCGACTGAACAAGGGGTGAATAAAAACGACCCGCGGCTGGTTGGGCTGCCCGTGCAGGCTGCAATACCTTACGATCGAGTTGTACTTCTGGCTTCGCACTCGGCTTCGGTTCCTCTTCCTTCGCGACTGCGGAAGGTGCGGAGGGGGTTGGCTCCACTTTCGCCGCCGCTTCTTCCGTCTCGATGTAGGCGATGACAGTACGGACCGGCACTGTTTTCTGCTCAGCGATGACGATTTGCGTTAGCACACCAGATGCGGGAGAAGGAATCTCTGAATCAACCTTGTCTGT
>JAZGDE010000052.1:0-4603 GCA_036477295.1 Bacteroidota bacterium
ATCGGGGATCGTCTATCCGGCTGCTTCGCTCCCTGGAATTGCACGGAGGTCGGGTGCCTACGTCGTAGAAATTAACCCTGAGTACACCATGCTTTCCCATTCAGTTGACGAAACTCTCATTGGAAAATCGGGAGAGATCCTTCCGAAGATCGTGAGTCTGCTGAAAAAGAACGATAATTGATTTCACAGATGGGGAAAAAGATTACACAGATAGAAGAAAGGGCTCCACACTGGTTTGTTGACCATTTTTGGTAGTAAAAGGTGTGAGATCAAGAGATTCAAACTGTAGTCTGTGTAATCCACCTTAAATCTGTGTGATCGAATAAGTGTCGTACCAGGAGGAGTTTATGAATACCATCGAGTCGTACGGTCGAACCAAAATCGTCTGTACACTGGGTCCGGCTTCGACCGATCCGGAGGTTATGGGGGAGATGATCGGAGCCGGGATGGACATCATCCGTCTCAATTTCTCTCACAGCACGCACGCACACCATCAAGAACTATTCACGGCAGTCCGACAAGTTGCGCAGAAGATGGGAAGGCACATTACGATCTTGCAAGACCTCCAGGGACCGCGCATTCGCGTCGGTCAGCTCGCAAAGCCGGTGATTGAATTGAAAAAAGACGAGCCGCTGACCATCACGATGGAGGAAGTCCTGGGCGACGAGAAACGGATCTCGACGACGTACAAGGACTTGGCGAAAGACATCAAGCAAGGGAATCGCATCCTGCTGGACGATGGGCGCATCGAGCTGAAAATTCTTGCGGTGAAGGATTCTGAAGTCTTCTGCCGCGTCGTCACGGGTGGCTCGCTGAAGGCGTACAAGGGCATGAACCTCCCTGGCGCGTCAATCAGTGCACCGGCGCTGACGGACAAGGACAAGGTGGACCTTGAGTTCGGGCTTGCGAGTGACGTCGACTATGTCGCCCTCTCGTTTGTGCGCAAGGCCGATGACATCCGAGTGCTGCGCGACTTCATCATCGAGAAGGGGCCAAAGGGGAAGAAGGTGCCCATCATCGCGAAGATCGAAAAAGGGGAAGCAGTTGCAGATATGGACGCAATTCTCGCTGAGGCGGACGGTGTGATGGTGGCTCGTGGTGATCTCGGCGTCGAGCTACCGGCCGAGGAGGTCCCGATGCTTCAGAAGACGATCATCCGGAAATGCCACGGAAGCGGGAAACCGGTCATCATCGCGACGCAGATGCTGGAATCGATGATTGAGAACCCTCGGCCGACTCGCGCGGAGGCAAGCGACGTGGCCAACGCTGTGCTTGACGGGGCAGACGCCGTGATGTTAAGCGGAGAGACCTCGGTCGGCAAGCATCCTGTCGAAGCGGTCCAGTTCATGGACAGAATCATCCGGAAGGTAGAGACCCAGATGCAGGAAGGCGTGCAAATCGACAAGGAGTCTTTCAACGCACCTCTCGGAGATGTGTTCGATGCCGTTGGTCGTGCGGCGTGCGTCCTTGCTCATCAGGTCGGGGCGGCCGCGATTGTTCCGCTCACGCACTCCGGTCGGTCAGCGCAGATTATTGCGCGGTACCGACCGAAGGCCGGCATCGTTGCCGTAACCGGTCGAGAGAAGATCGTGCGGCGCTTGAACCTCTACTGGGGAATCCGCAGCATCATCGTGGAGCAGATGTCGGACTTCGAGACTTCGCTCAAGGTGGTTCTCGAGAAGCTTCTCCAAGCAGGATACGTTCAGAAGGGAGACTACATCGTTGTGACTGCTGGAATCCCCCTGATGCAGAAAGGGACGACCAATATGGTTAAAGTGCAGAAGGTGGAGTAACGCTGCTGGAGTGACAACAATAAGCGGGATCCTGCACGGCGGGTCAACTCCCCAGCGTGCGCATCGACCGTCCCGGTCGATGCGTGATAGATGTCGAGCAAGATGCTCGACACCACAGGTTATTTTCTGTGGACGCCGACCATCCCTGGTCGGCGTGTCTATCATAGGTGTCGAGCAGGATGCTCGAAGGGCACAGGTGATCCGGAGCGGATGAAGCGCTTATGGAGCGGACTTTTAGAACCAGAAATGGAGCTGCACGAGGAACAGGTTGTTGTCCACTTCTGGTTCCTCCATATCTATGCGATACTGCGGACGGATCTCAACCATCGGGTACGCGAAGATCTCAAGTCCCAACGTGAGTCTGCTGACGTCGTTGTCTGCCTCTCCTTGGTTCGGGTCAAAGAAGTCGTACTTGACGATTGCCCAGACTCCATCGATTGCGAGGACGTCCAGTTCTGCGTACGCAGCCATCGTTTTTCGACCACTGAGGATGTCAGAGTTCAGCTGGAGAGCGTTCTCCGTCCAGTCGATTTCTCCGAGAATCGCGAATCGTTCGTGACCGATGCCTGCCGTGAATCCCCACATGTGATAGTTAATGTAGGTATAGTATGAAGCACCAGCACGCAAGTTGAGGTTCGCGAGGTTCACAAGGTACTCTGCTCTTCCCACGTATGCTCGATCCCTGCTGAACCTGAGCGGCACGAGGTTTCCTGTGCCGTTAAAGGCCCCGCCGGTAAGAAACAAGTTACCAACGTTGCCGCCCACTTCAAAGCCCACGTCTTTGTAATTCGGGACGAAAATCAAACCGAGATTGGATGGAAGGCCCCTGAGAAACCCTAGATTTCCCCCTCGAATGAACGAGGTGTGATCGTCGAGACGCCAACCGTAATTGGGTAGAAAGATACCACCCTTGATATACCATCGCCTTGGCAGTATTCTTCCTATACCAAACACCTCTGGCCCGCTGAACAGCCCTTCGCTAAACGGTCCATATTCCGGGTTAATAATATCCTGTTTGTAGAATAAGGTTATCTTTTTCCCCAGCTTTACCGCTCCATAAAAAGAAGCTGTCATCGCTTGAGACGTGAAGTTGTCACCGAATTCCGAGTACAGGAATTGAACTCGGAAATCTCCCCCCATCGAGATGTTCTCGGTTAGTCGAGTATCGAACTTGAAATCTTCGTCGCGCGTCGAAAGCAACGAGAGTTGGTTCTTTCCGTACTGAGCACCCCATGCATTACGCATTCTTCCTCCCGTGGGATCGACATGGCATGTCGCGCAACTAGCCCCCGTCCGCGCGGCAAACCGCGGAAGTGCGGAAGACGATTCGGTGAGGAGCAGGACGATACCTGATAGGAGTGCACATCGCAGAATATATTTCATGACTTTGCCCTTTCTGTTGTGTTGGTTGGTGATGACTGATCGGATGGCGCAAAGCTACGGAAGCTCAGCAAAGAAATCAATGAAGATCTTACGGGTAGTCAGAAGGGGGAGACGGTCCGGCCAATCCTTCTCCAGCAAGGCCTTCCCACACCGACAAAACGAAAGCTTTGACCCTTGTGCTTGCGACCCTATATACCACACTTGCCATCAATAGTTTTACAACCTCGGACAGGTGTGGCATTGATCCGCTACTTCAACAGAAGCATCTTAAGGGTTCGTGAATACCCACCTGCATTCAATCGGTAGAGGTACACACCGCTGCTCCATCTCCTTGCATCCACATTGACTGCGTAGGTCCCTGAAGTGTAACGCCTATCCACCAGAACTGCCACTTCGTTTCCCAGGACGTCATAGACCCGCAGGGATACGTGCACCTCTTCAGGGAGGGAGAACTCGATCACAGTCGTAGGGTTGAAGGGGTTCGGATAGTTCTGTACTAACGCAAATCTGGGATATAACCCATTCGAATGTCGCGAATCCTCAATCCCTGTGGTAATGTCGTCATTTTCACTGCCGAGCGTAGGGGTGGCGTCATCGTACCAATCGGCTGCAGAATTTCCTTGCCCGTTATAGGAGATGGAATGTCCCTCTGCGACAGTCGGAACGAACTTACCCGCCGTCCACTGGCCGGCTGCACCTGCTTCTGTTTGTCGACCAAGAGGAGGCACGTCGCCCTGGAATCCACCTCCTTGATTAAAACTGGTAAGAAACATGGAAGAGTAAAGACCTTGGGGCTTCTAACAAGAGGTAAACCAATCGATCAAAATGGTAAAACAGTACAATTCCTGAAGCCTAAATAGGACAACCCACGGATGTGGCCCCTAATCCGCCCTCGCCGAGTTTTTTCCCGAAGGGACCACTTCGTGGCAAGGATTTTGTAATGGGAGATTGTTTGGCCGATCATGGATACCTCTATCGGGTCCCGACAAACAACGTCGGGATTCTCAAAATTTCACCCGCTCTCCCGACTTCGTCGGGATCGCGGGAAATTTTGGAATTTGGCCGATCATTTCTTAAAACTCACTTCTTTTGAATCGGCTGGAATGGACGCCCGTCGACTTCCTGTAGGGCCATCGCGGTCAGTCCATGATTTGTGCAGGAAGAGTGCGAAAGTATCTCAGGCTGAGTGGTATGCAAAAAAGGTAACGGATAGGCGTGGGAAAATCAAGTGGTCGTGTGGAGAGGGGAAATCGCTATCGTCTGAACCATCTCTCTACGAAAGCTCGTAGCCTTGCAGTCGGGGAGGAGTAACCAAGGATACTGAGGGACTCTGCCAGCGGACAGGCTTTTCAAATCATCCTATTTCCAGCACTATCCGCTCCAGCTCTTTATGCCACGGTTCCACGACGGTACTTCGATGTGCAAAA
>JAZGDE010000053.1:0-15806 GCA_036477295.1 Bacteroidota bacterium
CGCGGGCTTCCATACGGGACAGATCCGCGATCGTCATGACATCCGTGCCCTGAAATTGCTGCGTCCCGAGCACGCGTTCACCCAGCTCGGAATTCAGCTGGCTGACCGTTCCCTTCATTGGCGAGTAGACAGTGGTCTTTTTCAGGTCTTCGATCGCTTGATTCAAGGTTGCCTGCGCTTGTTCATACTGAGCCTTGTTGACGTGATACAGTGTCCGTGCCGCTTCCAAATCCGCTTCGGAAATTAAGCCCTTGGCATAGAGATCTTCGGCACGCTTATACTCTGACTGGCTGCGTTCCCTGTTCGCTTTCGCAGAATTGATCGCAGCTTCCATCTGATCGCGCCTCGCGATGTAGGTGTCCGGCTTGATCTTCAATAACAACTCACCCTTCTTCACCTCCTGACCTTCCCGGACCGGCAGCGCGGTGATTTCGCCGCTCACCTCAGGGCTGATCTTCACTTGCACTTCTGGCTGGATCTTACCCGACGCGGTAACCGTTTGTGTCAGCGTCCGCAGAGATGCCTTTTCCGTCTGCACCTCAATCACGTTCCCCTTTTTGCTTCCGAGAATAACCAACAGTACCAGCACCACAAGCACAGCACCGATGCCGGAAAAAATGAAAATCTTCTTTCTTGATCTCTTGTTATTCGGCATGTTCACCGATCTCCTGTTCAAACACGAGGGTTTAGTGCGAGATTGTTTCTCAGGACGTTAACGTTCCGAGGAAGTATTCCATCTGACGCTTCGCAAGAATATAGTCATAAACTGCGTTCACCTTATTGCTGACTGCGGTTGTATACTGGGCGTTGGCCGTCAGAAGGTCCAGAAGAGTTCCTGCTCCAAGGTTATACCGTTCCTCCGCAATCCTTCGATCTTCCTCGGCAGATTGAACGCTTTTCTGAGAGACTTCAATTCGTTTTTGAGCTGCTTCCAGGTCCAGCAAAGATTTTCTGAGGTCAACTTGAATCTGCCGGTGTGCCTGGCTCAGCGTCTCCTCCGCATTCTTCCTGTCGACCTTTGCTTGCTGGACCGCATTGTCAATCTGCCATCCGTTGAAAATCGGCAAGTTGATGGAGATCCCCCAGGTTATCGTCCGATTGTCGCGAAGTACACCGATCTCGTCAGCGTTCAGCGCGTATGAAGTGAAACCCGTCACGGTCGGAAAGTGGCCGGCACGCGCGGCGGTTACTCCCGATCGAGCCCGATTGAGGTTCTCAATCGCGCTCTGGTAATCCGGTCTTAATTCGAGAGCCTGGTCAAAGAGTGAACGGACATCTCGATATCGCTCGTTCACTGAAAGGAACTCGGCGGTGTCCACGTCAGAGGGAATGCCGGGATCTTCGAATTGATACTCGTCGAGGGCATTTAAGCCAAGGTAGTATACAAGATCGGCAACCGCACGATCATAATTATTCTTCGCTTGGATCATCGAGATTTCGTCATTCCCGACCACTACTTGCTGACGATACACATCTGCAAGTGCAACTGCTCCGATGCGATTCGACTCCTCGATTCGCTCTAGCTGCCGCATACTGCGTTTCAAGTTGTCCGCCGCCACCTTCAACAGCTGCTCCGTACGCAGAACATTCAGGTACAGCTGAGTCGTTGTGAACACGACTGTCTGCCTCGTGCGATCGAGGTTTAATTCTGAAGATAATGCACCCGCGCGTGCACGATTGAGATTGGCAGTGTTTCCAAATCCGTCAAAAATGGTGATACTTGCGCCCGCCGAAGTTCGGAATGAATTCGTGGTCCGTGACACACGCTGATTGACGAACCCAATTCCTTCCTGAAAGAACCCCCTCTCCAAATCCACGTTATCCCGACGCCAAGAAGCCGAGGCGCTGACAGTTGGCAGCAAATTCCCGTAGGCAGCGAGTACATTGCTATGCTGTGCTTCGACCGTATTCTGAGCAAGGATCACTTGTGTGTTCTGACTGAGACCAATCTCGATCGACCTCTCCAGTGTAAGGGCAACCGGAGTCTTCGTGCTGGTGACCGACTGAGCAACAAGAACGAAAGGAACTGATACAACAATAGCAAATAACGGCAGGAGCCGATTCATTGGAAACCTCCAAGGAAAGACTGACGAAGGGCGAAAACAATAGGACTGAGCTACTTAAATAACGTAAACTTAGGACAAATGTTTCAAAATCCGGCCATTTTGATCAAGCTTGGGCCTCAATGACCTCGTCCTTGACCTTTTTGAGATACTGGAGAGCGGCGTCGTGCTCATTCGGGATCTTGCCGTCGAGGATCGCCTCCTCGATCATCTTCTTGAGTTTGCCGACCAAGGGCCCGGGCTGCAGACCACAGACCTGCATAATCTCCTCACCACGCACGGGAGGCTGCCAGTTCCGCAATCGATCTTTCTTCTCCACTTCGTTAATTTTTTTTACAACAACATTGTAATTGCTCGTGTACTGCTGGACCAGCCTCGGATTCCTTGAGGTGATGTCGGCACGACAGAGCATGATCAAATCGTCGATGTCCTCCCCCGCCTCGAACAAAAGACGACGAACCGCAGAATCCGTGACGGACTTATCGACAAGAGTCATGGGGCGGAGATGGAGTCGGACCAATTTTTCCACGTACGGCAGGTGTTCCATTGGAAGCCGCAGACGGCGAAACAGTCCCTTCACCATGCGTGCTCCGAGTTCGTCGTGGCCGTGGAAGGTCCAGCCGACGCCCTCGCGGAATGCTTTCGTGCTCGGCTTCGCGATATCGTGAACCAGGGCCGCAAATCGCAACCAGAGGTTATTCGTCAAGCGGGCGATGTTGTCGACAACCTTCAGCGTGTGTAGGAGTACGTCCTTGTGATGATGGTCCTCTCGCTGCTCGACGCCAGCCATCGCGGCAATTTCGGGAAACACGAGCTGCAGCAGTTCTGTCTGAATCATCAACTTGAACCCGATAGATGGCTCCGGGCTTGCGAGCACCCTCAACAGTTCGTCGGTAATCCGTTCCTGGGACACGATCGTGATCCGCTCACGCATAGACTTGACCGCGCAGAGGGTTTTCCGCTCCACCGCAAAACCAAGCTCAGACGCAAATCGCACCGCCCGCATCACGCGGAGTGGGTCGTCCTCGAAAGTCTTCTCCGGAGAAAGAGGGGTGCGGAGAACACACCGGTCAAGATCCTCCCGGCCTCCGAACAGGTCGATGAGCGTGCCGAACTTCTCTGCGTTGATCGAGACCGCCAGAGCGTTGATCGTGAAATCACGACGGGCCAGGTCATCTCTCAACGATCCCTCGGTGACCGTCGGCTTCCGAGAAGTCCGATGGTAACTTTCCTTCCTCGCGCCGACAAATTCTAGCTTGTGCTCGTTCCAGTGAATCATTGCCGTCCGAAATTTCTCGAAGGTAACTACCTTCTTCACCCGGAGCTCTCTGGCGACACGTTTCGCAAAAGGAATGCTCTCACCAAGAACGACGATGTCGATGTCCATCACCTCCTTGCCGAGCAACTTGTCCCTTACGTAGCCCCCGACTGCATAGGCCTCGATGTCGGCGGCGTCGGCGATCCTGCCGATGCGGCGGAGGATCTCCTCTTGAATCTCGATATGTTTAACCTGTGATTTCACGATACCGCCATCAGCTCACCCGTATGCTCTGATCCTTGATTTTTTTCATGATTACATCCGCAACCTGAAGCGCACGCAGTCCGTCACGCGCGGTGACGAGCGGCTCTCCATCATCGCGGATCGAACGGAGAAAGGACGCGAGTTCATACTTCAGGGCGTTAACTTCTTTCACCTCCGGCTGCTCATACACGATCTTGCGCTTGAACTTCCCCTCACCGATCTCGCCCAGCATGACCGTCGTGTTCGCTGTTTGGTCAGTAGCGTCCACAAGTCGAAAGACTTCCGCAAGCCCATCCGAGAAATCGATGGAGATGTACGCGTCGCGCTGGAACAATCGCATCTTGCGCATCTGCCGCTGCGAGATCCGACTGGCGGTCACGTTCGCGACACACCCATTTTCAAACTGGAGCCTCGCATTCGCGATGTCCACACTGTCCGATACCACGGCCACTCCACTCGCGTCGATTCTCTCGACCGGCGACCGCACAAGACTCAAGATGATATCAATGTCGTGAATCATCAAATCGAGGACAACCGCGACATCCGTCCCCCGAGGGTTGAATTGCGCCAACCGATGAGATTCGACAAACATCGGCTCCAGATGATACTTCTCCAGAGCAAGGAGTGCGGGGTTAAATCGCTCAATGTGACCAACCTGAACCTTGACCTTCCGCTCATCTGCTGCGCGAACGAGCTCTTCAGCCTCGCCAACGGTCGAAGTGATCGGCTTTTCGATGAATGCGTGGAGACCGCCTTCGATGGCACTCGACGCGATCGCATGATGCGTTACGGTCGGTGTCGCGACGCTCACTGCCTCGGCACTCGCGATCAACTCGCCAAGCTTCAGGAATGCCCGAACATGCAAATCTCCTGCGACAGATTCACACCGGACGGGATCGATGTCATAGACTCCCACGAGCTGGGCGGAATCGAGTTCATCGTACATCTTCGCATGAAGAGTGCCGAGATGACCGACCCCGACAACACCAACCTTTACCCTGGAAGAAGTTGACAAAGTGTTTCCCTTAGGATCTATTCGATCGATGAAGAGGGCACACCTGGACTTGTATCTTTCCCGATTCCGATGATTCGATCAAATCCTCCGTACCGGGGGTCATCATAATAAACGACAACGTAGTAGTCCCGTACAGTCCGCCAGTCGTTCCCTTCAAGGGTGAACCAGTCCTGCCCGATAACGGATTTGGTTTCGGGATCCCACCAACCAAGGATATAGTAGTAATCGTAGATGCCACGCCGCAGCCATTTGTAACCGATGTACGCTTGCCGGTTCCGCTTAAGCTGCAGCTGGTCTTCCGATGTTGGCGCCCAGTGATTGAAGGACCCAACGACAAAGACATCTTTGAATGGAGCCGGCTCCACGCGCAACCGAAACTCGACTTTCAGGTAGTCGGAGTAAATTCCGCTTGGAGGCAAGAACTTCGATCCACCCCTCAGGTCTGGCGTACCCTGCCAGAGATACCGCGGCAAGTCAACGCCGCTCACGAGTCGCACGAGGCGTTCACGAGGATACAGACGTTCGTCGCTGATGTCCAGGCGGCGAGAGTAGTTTCCAGGATAAATTCTTCGATGCTCGAAGACACGTTCAGAAGGTCTTGTCCAGTCCGCTAGCGTCCACACGTTGTCATCGGAAAAGCTCACTCGATGCGGCTGCCACAGATTTTGATTCTGATAGACGTCGACCGTCGTCACGAAGCCTTCGTACAGAAGCTGTACAAATGCCGTGTCGAGGAGCTCCACCTCGGGGATCTGGACCCTCGCACGGACACGGTGAGCTTGGTTCATTGGCGTTACTGCATCAGCTATATATTCGTTGTCCACCTTCACCGCAACGGTTGCGAGCGGATCAATCACGATGAATCGGGCCGTCGCCAACGTCTTGCCGGTCTCCCGATCGACAATCTCAAAAATGTGGTTCCCAGAAAATGGAAATTGTACGATCCCTTCTGTATCCGGAAATCGATTCACAAATCGATAGGTATGATGCGAAACCCCCAGGGGAGCCCGCGTGTAGTCAAGCCTGAAGGACCTGTTGTGAAACTCATTGCGAAGAAATTCGTTGTCGTCAACGACCCAATCCCGATTGCAGTGGTAAAACACAATCTCCAGGTCAGGAACCAGCTGCGTTCCCACGTCAAACTCGATCGTGATCTGATTAGAAAAACCAAGTGTGTCCGTTTCCGTGCGCATCAGGAACGGGGGAAGCAATTCGCTCGCGCTATTGTAAGCGCGGAGTCCCCGAAGGAACGGCAACGATGTGGTCCCACCAGGAAATGATCCCTTGATATCGCCTGGGAACAGTGCCCAGCTCACCCCCGCTAAGAACAATAGCAAACCCCACCTCAGCATGTTGCCCAACGCTCCTCAACAAGTTGATTTGTCAACCGTTCGCGTCACCACATTCAGTGATCTTCTCACAACCTCCCGAGACGAAGTTTACGCCAGCTCCTTCAACCACGAGAACAGTTCCCCGACGCTGTGGAACACAAGATCGGAGTTCATTTCCAACACTTTCTCTTTCGCGTATGAATCATACACGACTGAAGCGATAAGCACACCCGCTTCGCGCGCCGCGCGGATGTCGTTGATCGAATCGCCGATCATGACCGCATGCTCGGGCTTCACGTTCAAGGTTTGAAGAATCTTCTGAATCCCTTCTGCTGACGGCTTGTGGTTCACGACGTCGTTACCCGTGACAACAAGGTCAAAATAACGCTTGAGACCAAATTCCATCAGCGTGATCTCTGTCGTGGAATGTCCTTTGCCCGTGAAAAGAGCGAGCGGCACGTTCCGTGATTTCAAATAACCCAACATCTCCTTGGCCCCAGTGTGCATCCAGGCAAATTGACCATGATGATCACGGTAGTAGTCCAGCATCGAGGACATCGCCTCCTGGGCGCGTTCCTGTCCAACCAGGCTCTCGACGGCGACCTCTTCGGGCGGACCAAACATCGCGGTGATCTCCTGAGGTGAGAACGTCTTCGTTACATACCGCTGTGCCACATGGTTAAAAGCCGCAAATATGAGCTCGTTCGTTTGGGTCAGCGTTCCATCAAGGTCAAAAATCACGCAACTCAGTTTATCCATGGATTTCTGCCAAATGGTTAACAAAAGAAAAGCATAGAGTACAACGACGTCTCCCTATGCTCCGATCCTCAAGTTTTACACGAATATAAGCAAACTGGAGGAAAATATCAATGAAAACGGAGTCCTACGCGTTCGCTGGAATGTCAATTCGGAGCGTCAGTGGTTGTCACAGGGCAACCGGTTCAGCGTGGATGACAACTTTAAAGACCTGCCGAAGCTCTTGGTAAATTCGATTCTCGATGCTCGTCACGAGATGATGAACTTCGTCGAATGAGAGGCCGTTGTCAAAGATACAGTTCATGACAACTTTGATTTTTCCGTCACCCATGTCGATGACCGTGATGTCGGTGCAATCCTTGACTCCCTCCTGAGTCCTCGCGATCTTCCGCATGCGCTCCACGATGGAGAGTGAGGATGAGGTAATATCCTTCGAGACCATGACGACGTCGCTCGGCTCGTCTATATGGATTTTGACTTTTCCGACTTCCGGAATCTTTTGGAGCATCTTCTCTTCCACGTCGGTCGCCACCCGGTGCGCGTCCTCAAATCCTCTCGTGTCGCGATACTCAAGGTGCAAATCCACGTAGTATCTCTGCCCGATCTTATGCGCATAGATGTTATGCGTCCGCACACCGGCTTCGAGGGCAATCATGCGAACTTTGTCCGCTACGCTTTCGTCCTTCGCCATAACAGGCTCCGGATGAATAACAATATCGGCGTATGGGACTAGCCTCCGGATAGCCTCTTCGACCCCTTCGACCACATTGTGGGCAAGCTCGAAGGGAATCGTCCGGCGTATGTCGACAGTCATGTCGACGAACGTTTTCGACCCCGCCTGCCGGATTCGCAAGTGCGATGCCTGTTCGATCCCATCGACGCCCTCCACCGTTTCTTTGATCTTGGCGTACAGACCTTCGGGAACGCGATCCAACAGCGCGTCCACAGTCCGTTTCAACAATCGAAAGCTCACGATGATCACCAGGATGGCGACGGCGAATGCCGCCACGGCATCGGCCTTGGGATAGCCGAGCGACGCTCCAAGCAAACCGACGATGACGACCGCCGAAGTCCAGATGTCCGTCCTGAAGTGAAGCGCATCTGCCTCGAGCGCCTGGCTTTTGTGTTTCCTGGCGACTCGGTAAAGAGCGCGTGAACGCCAGTAGTCCACTACGATGGCGACGAGGATCACCGCAAAGCTCCAGACGTTGATCTCGATTTCGAAGGCTTTAAAGAAGAACCTTTGAACAGCTTCGTAGACGATCAGGACGCAGGTGAGGAGGAGGAGTAAGCTCTCGATGAAGGCAGAAAAATTTTCGACCTTCCCGTGTCCGTAGAGATGCTCGCTGTCTGCAGGCTTGTCGGCGATGCGAACGGCGAGAAAGGTGATGACTGCGGCAATGAGGTCGAGTCCGGAATGGGCTGCTTCTGCGAGAATCCCTAGGCTGCCAGTGGATACCCCGACGAGCAGCTTGAGGACAGTGAGGACTATCGCCGCGAAGATCGAAATCAGCGCAACGCGTGTCTTTTCCGTCCGTATGGTAGCTTCGTCGGCCACGGAACGATCGCAAACCGGGACAAAAAACCCCGTCGTGGAGACGGGGTTTGATTGTTACACCAAGACGCCGCCTCTCTTATCGCCTCCGGCAAAGGCTGGCTGTTCCACGCTCTCATCGAGCATTGCAACAAGTTTGCGCTTGAGCTCCATCGCGTTTTCTTTCTTCCGCTTCCACATGTTACGTCCGTAGATGAACCCGAAGCATCCTGCCTTGACACACACTTCTGCGTTTTCCATCAACTCAGCGTCAGTCTTGTCTTCACCGCCGCTGAACAGCACGGGGACACCCTGAGCAGCGAACACGACTCGTCGGGCTCGCTCTAATTTTTGCTCGTAGCTTGGCAAGGCTTTCAATTCCTTCTCGAGCGACCGGTAGTATTTCGGCACTTTTTCGTTGGAGACAAAATCGTCTTTTGCCGCTTTTGGGAGATTGGACTTGATGATCGTTGCTCCCATCTCCATGGCGAGGCGCGCTGCAGATTCCAGCGCGTAACTCGTATCGCGTCCTCCTTTCGCGTTGATCGCACTGCCGCGCGGATAAGACCAGACGATCAGGGGGAAGCCGTATCGATCGCACTCCCTTCGCACCGCAGCCAGTTGGGGAAGGTCTTGATCCTGTCGTGGTGACCCGTAGTACATCGTGTACCCGATCGCCACTGCCCCCAACCGAACCGCGTCTTCAACCCACGAGGTGAGTGTGCTGAGTGCAGCATCATCACTGGGGATGGAGGTTTTTCCGTTCACCTTAACGATGAGTGGAATTCTGCCCTCTGTTTTGGCCCAGAATCGCTTGGCAAGACCGTAATGAACAGCAACCGCATTGAATCCGCCATCCAAGCCAAGCTCCATGATGTAATCCGGATTGCCCGCATCAGATTCCGCCTCGAGGTGTCGACAATCGTGCTCGATGAACTGGTCGTACGGAAGAATCATCGTCGTTCCGCTCGGACGAAGGAACTGCCGGACGCGACTAATTTCACCGGGCGAGTAGCGGGCCTTTCGAAAGAACCGAAGTTGATCCATGGCACACCTCCTCAAGTTGATTCAACAGAAAATTCGCACTATCGTTTCCAGCAAAAAGCTCAACAGAATATACAAAACCCTCTTCAATGAATCAATACAAGGAGGAAAATATCTGCTGATCGATATTTGAAACCTGAAAGCGTATATCGAACGAAACATCGAAAGATTAAGTTCGAGAACACAGATTGCAGAGAGGATGAAAGTTTCACCCGAGACGATGCCAAAAGAATTCGGGAGAAAAGAGAAGCTTCCCTTCTCTGAGTTCATACGTCATACGAGATTTGAGAATTTCAAACACCTCCTTGTCGAAACGGATTTACGCTGTTAGCGGATCAGCTAAAAGGTTGCATGATTGTGAGAGGACGGCGTCACAAAGACTTTCAGACGCGTCACGGCCAAGACCATGGGAGAACATCGCGATTTTCACCAAAATGGCAACGTAAAATTCGAACATGCTGACGAACAGCAAACAAATATTCAAGTAATCCTTCCGTGCCGTGGTCCGGCCCGAACTTGAGCTCCTAACCAAGCTGCTAACTCTTACCTGCAAGCGAATTAAAAAAGCATCCACCAAGGTCAATGCTATTTCCTTGTCTCCACGGAAGGGAAGGACTATATTCTGGGTGAACAAATCGTCCAAGCGTAACTGGAAAGGTTCCACGACCTGAAGAATTCTGCTTTCGAGTTATGTCGCCGCCGGCAGAGTTCATGCCGCCATTCACAGCACATGTCTCGTGAGAAAGCTCTCAAGAGTTTTGTGGCTAATCATGCAAGCATGAAGTTGGAAGATCCGTTTTGGTCCATAGGAGGGCCCGATGCGATTACATACTAGTCTTTACACGATATACATTGAGCTTCGCGACTCCGGTCATTATCTGTTAGTACATGGATACACGGGTGCAATTGATCTGGTAGAAAGGCATGTTGCTGATTTCCTTAGGCGCGGTGGGCTGGTCACGCAGGAGGATATTGCCACAGGACGAGTCCCGTTAACGAGTGAAACGATTGAAATTTTGAGGCGTCGAGGTTATCTGACTGATCGTTCTCCGCTGGGGGAGAGAGAACACGTTAAGAAAATGGCACAGCTGTTCCAAAAGATCACAAGTAAGAAGTGCTCCTTTCTCTTTCTTGTGGCGTACGATTGTAACTTTCGCTGTCCTTATTGTTTTGAGAATAGTATATCCGCGTCAGGTAAAGGATGGTCAAAAAAAGTGTTTTCCAAAGAGATGTCTGACCGAGCATATCAAGCGATGCTAGAGCTCCAACCTAATCGCGACCAGCATTCCAGAATGATTACCCTCTACGGAGGTGAGCCTTTGCTCGCTGAAAACTATGAGATCGTCTCCTATGTCGTGAAACAAGGAATCAAGCGTGGGTACACATTCTCCGCGATTACCAATGGGTATGACCTTGACCGTTACGCTAGTTTGCTTGGCCCTGGGATGATTGAGTCCGTCCAAATAACCATAGATGGAATGCCAGATACCCATAACAAAAGGCGAATCCATTATCTCGGGGTAAGTACGTTTAATCATATTATGGATAACGTTGATCGGGTCTTACGTGCTGGTGTAAATGTTAGCATACGAGTAAATACAGACTTTTCTAATTTTGCTGATTTAGATCAACTCTCAGCGGTTTTTAGAGACAAAGGCTGGAGCGATATGTCGAGTTTTAGTGCTTACTCTGCGCTTGTGACAGCTGCAGGTGAAAGCATACAATGTAACACCGTAATGTCTAGAAAAGCTAAAAAACCAGAAACAAATTCGTCAAGCTGTGGTTGCTCGTCCTCAAGTACCCCAGCAACCCAATTAATACCGACAATCGATATCCCACAGTGCTCTATTTCTGACGTCACATCCGTTTCGTCGAGTTTCAGACCTTCCAGAATTGACACTACTAGATTGACTGCATCAGAGAAACACGCAGAGCAAGAAACGCCCAGAAACTCCGCGTTTGATCCCGATGCGCAGTATATCGATTTCGACGAAGAAGAAAAACGCATCCATCAGTTGATGATAGATGGGCGCTGGGCTGAAGTATGCAATCAAACTGTAGGCCTCGAACTGATGCCTCGGGCACACTTTACACAGCAGTACTATGATCAGCTAAAGCAGCATCCGCAGCTCAAGGCGATCTCTTGTCAGGATTTTGGAATAAAGGCTTTGGTAAAGAAAGTCTTGAGGGGTGAGGGTCTGATGTCTCGCCGGTCAACGTTTTGTGGCGCACAGGATGGTATGTTCATCTTTGACCCGTACGGTGATCTCTACACATGTTGGGAGGTGGTTGGGATGGGGAAATACAAAGTAGGAACATATGGTGAAAAAGTCGTGATGGATAAAGAAGAATTGGACAATTGGCGAGGCCGAAACATTTCCACCGTACCGGCATGTAGCAAGTGCAAGTATGCATTCTTCTGCGGTGGAGGCTGTGAGGCCCATGCTCTGTTGGAAGGAAGAGGCCCTCGGTCACCGTACTGTGATGGGTTTCCGCCGGTATTTCGAACCGTTGTGTTGGAGGCTTACAAAGAATTCGTCGAAGCCCCCTCTTCAATCGAGGCGGAAAAGGAACTACGACTGCAATGCTACTAAGCCGAGGAATCGTTAAACCCTGCTCACAATTGACACGCACGACGATAGAGTTCAGAACATGACACGTAACCTAAATACACGTGAAGACTCCCAATAGATTGGCTCGCAGGAAACACCGCCTGCAATCTTGTCCAGGAACTTTTCCTGCAAGATGAGGAAACTGATTCGGAACCATAACTTCTGGAGGTCACTATGCACCCACCTTAACACTAAATCAAATTTGTCGACTCACCTCCAAGAGTGCACGACCATCCGTCGACGTTTGTGTCATAACAACATACGTGTTTCCACTAACTCTGAGAAACTCTAAAACATGAAGGTCAAATCGCATGGAAAGAGAAAAAGTCCAAGTAAAACCCTTAAACAGGAAAATCTTCAACGAGGAACTCTTGAACGAGGAACTTTTTCAGGAACTGTCAATTGACGAGCTCGAAAAAAGACTAGAGCTCACAGAAGCACCTAAAACTTGCACCCACCTATATGCGAAACATTAAAACATGGAGGAAAAATCGCATGAACAAAGAAAAATTTGAAATAAAACCCTTGAACAAGAAAATCTTGAACGAGGAACTCTTGAACGAGGAACTTTTTCAGGAACTGTCGATTGACGAGCTCGAAAAAAGACTAGAGCTCGCAGAGGCACCTAAGACTTGTGGGGTATATAGGACCGGGGGGGCGTAAATGTGCAGGGTAATGGCGGGCAGCCAATCGAGCGATGGGATACCTCCTTGGGGGTATCCCATCAGTATTTTCTTTGGCACGGTGCTTCCAACGTCCCACCTCCGCCGTGTGCCATCTTCGAATCTCATGCTGCGTGTCCTGGTTCCATAAGCCAACGCGGCCATCCGAGGAAACTCATCGTGGAAGGACCGAAGTTGTCGGTGCAGTTCATTCTTCGACGTGGCGCTGTGCAGAAATGACAAGATGATCTCTTTGCCAAAACTTCTGCTGCTTCTGCTTCCGCGTCCCACAGAGAAGATGGCTCGAAAATTTTCGAACGCGCAAATCTTTAAGATGTCGAGAGAACTGCAATTCGGTAGTCCTGAAAGGTACATGCAGACGTCGCTCCTGTGCGTCTCAAACAGACCCTTGCTTTCCTCAAAAGGGATTGGCAAACTTCCGTGGAAACACCGCAAATGATCAAAGGATTCATCGATTTCCTACTGGAACGCTGGTGTAGCACATTAGTGCTTCTCAAGAAGATTAAGTATAGGAAGGAAATAAGAATTTATAAAACGGTGACCATAAGCAATATGATGTCTGCCCTGGGAAATGGAAATCTCAGAAGAATCCGGCGGACAGCTCATCAGAATCTAATAAATTACGTCCGAACAGCAGGATCTTTAGTCTACTGGAAAGCCAAAACGCGATATCAAATCGTTGAATGGCAGGGCTACGATATCCTTGAAACCGCTCTCAGCAAATATGGCTCTGCGATATTTTGTTCGTGTCATTTCGGGAACTACTATATTTTTCCTTTCGAGTTAGCGAAACGAGGCCATACAGTCATTGTTGTTGTCGGTGAACAAAATAGGCAACTTGAGCTGATACGAAGCGCCGCCAAACACCTAAATCTAAGTTTGCAAGCCATTATGGCCAAGGATATCTCGCTGTTGAATTTAATGAGAGAAATCAGGGAAGGTAAATCGATCTATATACTGATCGATGAATTAGGAGGGTCGACGGTCAATGCGCTGAACAATAATAAACTTGTAAAGATGGTTTTCCTCAACCAGTATTCTCAATTCAAGAAAGGAATAGGATGGCTTCATCTTGCAACGCGAGTTCCAATCATTCCCGTAGTTTCGATGATAACGGGCGCTAATAACCATCTCATTAGAGTAGAAAAACCGATCGATGTTTTGACTGAGGCGGATCGCGATAAGGATCTACTCATCGATAACACAGTTAGGCAAATTCTGTCGCTCTATGAGCAATACATATTAAAGTACCCGTCACAATGGTTGAAGTGGTTCGACCTAAAAAGATACTGCGTAGACGTATCTGGAAAAACGCATGGTAACTATGATCTAAACAGGCTCTCTGGGCAAGTCTTTCGAGTTTCAAGGGAGAAGCTAAGAGTCTTGAAGGATAAGCAGGGATTTGTCCTAATCGATACGGTGAATCGCAGATATTACGCAACTGACGAAATAGGCTATCGTGTTGTGAAGCTCTTATACAAGGGTATTGAGTTACATACCCTCATGGACCTGCTTAGAAAACGACATAAGCTTTCGGACGAAAAAATTCATAGTGTTATATCACAAACGTTGAATATGAACCTCCTAGAGTTTCCTACGGGGAGGCTACCTTAGCATGCGCAAACACGTCATCCGACCGATAATGATGCTTGCAACGATTTCCTTATTTCTGCAAAGATCCACCGCGGCGACCGATATATATGCGGACGGATTTTCATTGATTTACAGTTACGATCTCCAGGAGGCGAATCAACTCTCCGACAGCCTGATTGATATCAATCCTGACCATCCCAAGCCCTACTTGCTTAAGACTGCTGTCTATTGGTGGTATTTTATTAGTGACTTAGATAATCAACAATTCAAGGATGATTTCTTGAGAGAAATTAAAGAAGCCATTCAAGTTGCAGAAAGATACCGTAAAGAAAATCAAGATGATCCTGAAGGTTTACTCTACTTAGGGGGATTCTATGGATATCTAGGAAGGTATTACACCCTTACAAACAAATGGTTTGGAGCGTACAAGTCAGGCAAGAAGGCAAGAAAATTTCTGGAAAGTTTGATGAAAAAGCGTCCAGACATGCACGATGCTTACCTGGGACTAGGCTTATACCATTACTATGCTGATCAGCTTCCCAAGATCATCAAGATCTTGAGTTTCTTGCTTGGAATAAGGGGAGATAAGGAATTGGGACTCCAAGAACTAAGAATCGCGGCGGAGAAAGGAGTTTATGCTAAAACTGAGGCTATCGTTTCACTGGGATGGATAAACGTCCAGTTTGAGAGAAATTACCAAGAAGCGGTCGAGATTTTCAGTGGATTAGTGCAGAAATTTCCTTTGAACCCCATTTTTAATAGCTTCCTGGGATTAGCGCATCGAAGAGGAGAGGAGTATGATAGCGCAAAAGCAGTCTATCAAAGTGTTCTGAATAATCCGGAGGTAAAATACGCAAGTAACAACCAACGCGCTGAGCTGAATGCTTCCTTAGCATTTACCTATGAGTTAGGCCGCGACTACGAGACGGCACGCAGATATTACGCTGTCACTGAATCCCTGGGCAGTGAGGACTATTTCAAGAATGCACCCTGGTTATACTTCAACATAGCCAGGTGCGAAGAGGAGATGGAGAATACCGACAAGGCTATTACCTATTATGAAAAGGTTCTGAAGTGCCACGATTACTTCGGTCACCACTCCCGTGCGAAAGAAAAAATCAAGAAACTTAGATCTCCGCATTCCAAGTAGGGAAAATGTACTAAGACAACGTTCATTGTGGTTTTGACAAGACGGACATGCACTGTGCAGAAATGATCTCGGTTGTTCTGATGTTGAGCACTATCCGTATCAACCGAACGATATCGTCGATCTTCCGAATCGATCTTGAGGACTTTGAAAAGGCCTAAGAAACCGAGCATAATGTGGACTCTCGATTTCGTAGTCTAACTCATGGATCCGTTATGATGTTTTTCCCCACGTAAGAACAGTTGCTCAATTTCGTCTATCGGTTTCACGTGCAAGCTAGGCAGGTCTTCAGCAACGGTTGGACTGATGGATCGTGCAAATCGTTCCGTGAAATCTTTATAAGGAGTAATTTCAGGCTGCAGGTTTTGTGGATCGTATCCGTCGGAAACCGAATCCTTTTTTCTTGGGATATCGACCCAGAACACCGACAGCACCTACCTGTTAGCTTTGATTAGACGTTTGCTGTGCATCTTTGCAGCTAACGACACTGATTGAACTTCACTCCC
>JAZGDE010000054.1:0-20683 GCA_036477295.1 Bacteroidota bacterium
CAACCGATCGACGCGGAAGCTCAAAGGTGATCTTCGTCGTCGGGTTAAACGGATTCGGAAAATTTTGATAGAGCTTGAACGCTGTCGGAATCGAACCGCCGAGAGGTCGAGGAGGGACGACGATCGAATCCTGACCTCCGGCTTCATAGTAACGCGCGGCAAATTCTTGCAGGAAAAGATTGGCAATCTGAGCATCTTGAATGAGCAGCGTGTTCTCATCGTTCTTGGTGTTTGCCGCTGCCGTCCAGTTGTGCGAGCCGACGACGACCCACGGCGTAGAATCTGCAAATTCCCCATCAACGATCGCATACTTGTGATGAAGCAGCCCATCATTTGGATCTATCAACAGATCCACTCCATTGCTGATCAGGAAATCGTAATCGGACCCGCTGGCTGTGGCATTTTCGATGACACCGCGAACCTTCACCGTGCCAATTGAGGATACAGTTGCTTGGGCAAGGCCATCGTCGGTAAACAGAAGCAGCGCAAACGCGATGCTGTGATCTGCAGAGCGGAGTGTGAGGTTGATCTGCGTGCTGGTTCCATCCGACGGACTGAAGAACAACCGGACGGTTCGTCCACCGATGGTGAAAACGTGCGGCGTGTTGTCCATCTTCCTCGCACTGAACCGCGAGTTGGACGGATCAGGCGTGTCCGTGCTGCTTCCCCACATTTCTTCAAACTCGCGCGTGAAAGCGCCAGCCAGCGCCTGGTCCTGAATCTCGATCGCATCTTGGGAGTTTTCAGACGTGCCGGGGTCTGTTGGATTCCACGATCCTGTCCACACCCAGTCGTCGGCAGCGGAAGCAATGCTGCTATCGCGGATGTCGCGGTAGTCAAAAACGAAAAACTTGTTGTGGTGGAGACCGCTTCCGCCGTTCTTACCCGCAGTATCTGAAACAATTGTTATTCCGTTGCTCACAAGATTTCTTGGTGGAGCCCTATCGAGCCTATCCGTCTCCATGACCACACGGACTTTAACTCCACGGTTTTGTGCCGCGATTAGTGCGTTTGCGATGCTTGCTCCAATGCCACCACTCAGGTTAAACAATGCGCAGTCGATCGAATAGCGGGCAGCGCTGATCCTGTCGCTCAGACGGAGGTCAAGCCGCTGGTTTGCTAACGCGGACTGGCCCGTTGCGATGCTTGTCTCGACGCTCTTATTAAAGTACACGTTAATTGCTCCAGTTGAGCTCGATGGCGATGCAGTGCTGACGGTGTACAGCGGACCGGTGCTCGTTCCGCCGGAATTGCTCGAGGAAAATTGAACTTGGTAGATCGTACTAGGTCTCAAGCCCGTCATGGAAACAAGGTGCTGAGTCGTCATCGTAGTATCGAAAATTTCGCCGAGCTCCAGAGAATCGGTCAATCCATACCGCAAACGGGTATCGCGCGGAAGTAGCGTTTGCCAAACGATGGTCACCGAAGTGGAGTCGACCGCTTGCTCATACGGGGCAGAGGACCAAATGCGAGGTTGGGAAAGAAGCAATGGACCAGGGAAGGAGAGGAAAAGAAAAACAAGTCTGGAGAGATTCATAAGGGAGAAAGTTGCACGTGCCTATCTTTCTCTCAATATAAAGATACGTTCGCGAAAAAGGCAAGGGTAATATCGGACTTGATGCTCAGAGATTCTTGATCACTCTGACAACCTTCCAGATGAAGACGACCTCTTTTTTCTTGACCACCATGGGCTCGAACGAGGTGTTCAGGGGAATAAGCTGGAGATACCCATTCTCGAATCGGATGCGTTTGATGGTGTCCTCATCGTCGACGCGGATGACGCAGATGTCCCCGTTGTGCACTTCGTGCTTCGGACTCACGACCACGATGTCGCCATGTTCGATGCGCGGTGACATGCTGTCCCCTTTGACGACGAGCGCAAACGCCGTCGGGTCCTTCAGGTCATCGACAACGATGTGTTTCTCGACGTGATCCGGATGGAAAATGAGTGTCGGTTTGCCGCCCGGCACGGCGGAGAGGAGCGGTATCTCGATCAATCCCGCTCGGCGTGCACTGACCGAAGAAAACTTCTCTCGTTGAGGCGCCTCCGTCTGGGCGTACATCTCCCCTTCGCCGGTCAGCAGCCAGTGCGGGTTCGCTTCCGTCCAGTCTGTAATCTTCACGACGCTCACTGCGTCCGGCACCTGCTCACCTTTCTCCCAGCGCTGGATTGTTCGCGTGGCCACACCGATTTTCGATGCCAACTTGGTTTGGTCTAACCCCTTGTTTTCCCGAGCTTCCCGGATGCGTGCTGCGATTGTCGATCTCGCCATCGTCAGTTCCCACCTTCCGTTCTTGTGATGGACGACATATTTGTCAATTTTTCTCTTGACAAGACGACAAAAATGTCGTATATTGTCAACGCCAAAGATACAGAATTTTTCGTCTCGTGTCAAGTACGAACGGGGAAAAGTAAAGGAGCAGCGTATGATCACACTGGCAGACCAACACACCACCTCCATCGGCATGGGGGCCTGGGACATCGACCACTGGAACGCGATTTTCTATCCCCCGCAGCAGAACAAGGGTTTCCGCAAGCTCCAGTTCTATAGTCAGTTCTTCGACAGCGTGGAGATCAATGCGACGTTCTACAACAACGCGTTCACTCCCCGTCATGCTCGGCGGTGGCTCACCGACGTGGCCGAGAACAAACGCTTCATCTTCACGGTCAAGCTCTACCGCGGTTTCACGCACACGTTTGACGCAACGGTTCAGGACGTGAAGGCGGTCCACCGGCTCCTCGAACCGATGGAAGCCGGGGAGAAGTGCGGCGGGCTGTTGCTGCAATTTCCCTATTCCTTCACGAACATCAGAGAACGCCGTCTGTATCTGATGCAGCTCAGCAAGGTGCTCCAGCCACACCGGCTGTTCGTGGAAGTCCGACACAATTCTTGGAACAGCCCATTAATGTACAACTTCTTCCAGGAGAATAAACTCCATCTGGTGAACGTGGACTTGCCGCTGATCAAACAGCATATGCCGCTCACGGCGGTCGCGTGGGATGGCTATGCCTATTTCCGGATGATGGGATGCAACACCGAAACCTGGTACAACCAGGAACGGGGTGACCGCTACGATTACCTCTACAGCGATCGGGAGCTGGAGCATCTGCTGCGCCTCCTGCAGCAGGTGAAATCAAGCGCTCACACGACGTTCGTTGTCTTTCACAACGACCCGGAAGCGAAGTCGCTGTTCAACGGATTCCGGCTCCGTCACCTCCTCCGGGACAAACAGCGCGTCCTGATCCCCAAAAATCTGATCGCTGCATTTCCCGAATTAAAGCAGATCGGCCTGTCGGTTAACGTGCTACATCCACTGTTCGCCGGGGTGGAGGACCCACTGGGCATGTCATCCTGAGCAATCCCGCGAAGCCCCGTTTCGCGGGCCGAAGCGGGAGAGCGAAGAATCTGCCTTCACAACGTCAGACCCTTCGTCCCGCTCAAGCGGGACTCAGGGCGACAATGCGGAGGAGAAATAACCATGCGCACCATATTCCTCGTCGACATCGATTGTTTTTTCGCAGCGGTGGAGACCGTCCTGAACCCACACCTCAAAGGGAAACCGGTATGCGTCGGCGGACTACGCAACGAGCGGGGCGTGGTGGCGTGCCCGAACTATGAGGCACGACGGTATGGTGTCAGGACCGCGATGCCGCTGCGCACCGCGGCGAGACTTCTCCCCGACGACGCTGTGTTCCTGCACGGCAGCTACGAGCGGTACAGCGAATACTCGGAGCGTGTGATGAACATCCTCGAGAGCTTCACCCCTGACGCCGAACAGGTGAGCCTGGACGAAGCGTTCCTGGACGTCACCGGCTGTCTGCATTTCTGGAACGGCGATACTTGTGCAATGGCCCATGCAATCAAACAGCGAATCCTGCAAATACTAGCACTGACAGTTTCCATCGGCGTTGCCTCGAACAAAGTGTGCGCGAAGGTCGCCGCCGACCTCGGAAAACCCGACGGTCTCGTGGTGGTGGAACCGGGGACAGAAAAGGCATTCCTCGCTCCGCTGCCGATCGAAAGGCTTCCCGGCATCGGAACAAAAACAGCAGCGAAACTTCACCAGGAAGACATCCAGACCCTCGGCCAGCTGGCAGCGTGGCCCGTCGAACACCTCCACCAGCGCTTTGGCACAGTCGGCCTCCATCTCCACGAGATGGTAAATGGCAACGATCCCAGTCCAGTCGTCCTCGATCACGTGGAAAAGTCCATTTCTCGTGACACGACGCTTGCGCGTGATACCGGTGACCGGGCCGTCCTCCTCGCAACGCTCTACTCGTTGACCGAGCGCTGCTGCAAAACGCTGCGGGAGGAAGGCTGGCATGCCCGCACAGTCACCGTCAGAGTTCGGTCTTCTGATTTCTCCACCTACCAGAAACAACGCACGCTGTGGAGAGCAACAGCGAACGAAGAAGAGCTCTTTCCGCTTGTTCAGCGGTTGCTCAAGGAGCTGGGGGTGGAGGGCCGAACCATTCGCCTCGTCGGCGTCAAAGTGTCGAACTTCCAGCCTGAGGACGAACAGCTGGATTTACTGCTCTCGAAGGCCGCGGCGTATCCGGAGCTTCACCGCCGCATCGATGCCTTGCAGGAAAAATATGGACATCGGAGCATCCAGCGGGGCATCACCGCTGAGCTTCACGTTATACGACGCCCCACCAGCAAGGGTGCTGAGGCCTGAGAAACCTCCCGCAGGTTTCACACGCCGCCCGAATGAACCTACGGAAAGTTATCCAGCAGAATATGAGGGGAACAGCATATGTCGAAGGTCATCCAGCATCTCCCATCGCCGGCAATCTCGTGCAGCGTGCTCACGAATCGATTCAAGGATCCACCGCCGGGAAAACTCTTTCTGCTGTACGGCGACCCGGCCGTGTTTCCCCTCTCGCTCACCGTTGCCACCCATGCGCTGATGCAGGGATCTTCCATCGCCGTCGTCGATGGGGCAAACCGCTTCGACGTGCACCTGATCGCGAGCATCGCACGGTGGCATGCGCTCGACCCGCACACGGTGCTCGACCGCATCTTCATCTCTCGAGGGTTTACCTGCTACCAGATGGAAGCCGCCATCACCCATCGGCTGGGACCGTTCCTCCACCACGTTCGATCGAACACGGTGCTCATTCTAGGGTTGCTCGACACCTTCTACGATGAGCAGGCGCCCTTCAGGGAAGTCCAGCAAATACTCGTGCGGGTGACTGCAACGCTGGAGGAGCTGAAATCGCGCGGCATCTCCATTCTCCTTGCGTCACAGGACTGGAATGTCATCCCAAAAGAACGCAATCAACTGCTGCGAACACTGAAAACAAGGGTCAACCAGATCTACCGACTAGAAATGAGCAAAGAGAACGAACCGAGACTCTTCTGGGAATCCCCGCCTGCGCGCCGTGCCCCGTTAACGGGGCGAGCAGGCATCTCCCGAAGGGACTCCTTCGGAGCCTTCGGGACTTGAACCATCACAATGGAGGATCAACCATGGGACGGACCGTACCGACGTTCACGAATGTCATCGATCGAGAGATACAGTCATGGTCGAAGTTCCGCCGCGGGCTCCCCAAAGGAGACCAGGAACTGTTCGATGATCTTTTCCGGGCTGCGCGTATCCATCTGGCGGAAAATTTCTACGCCATGCGTGTGATTCCGTTCGAGAGCATCATGATGTCGATCGCCCTCGAACAGCACAAGCACATCAAGCAGCTCGAAACGCGTCTTGCCCAACTGTTGACGACTCTCGACGATCCCAACCGCGTCGGGAAACTCGTTGAGGAGAACGCCCATGCGAACCAGCGTGAAGGGGTGGCTGTTTGACCTGTACCCATCGCCGAAAGGAATCACGCTCTGGTTGATCGATGAGCAGGGGTGCAAGCACCGCTGCCATGCACCGTTCGTGCCCTGTTTTTATCTCCACCTGAATCCCGACTCCCAAGGAAGTCGGGACCGGAAACGCGTTCTGGCGCTGGCCGAGCGGTGCAACCTCCCTCTCTCCGTCGATTCCGCCACAAAGACAGAGCTCTATTCCAACGAAGCGTGGGACGTCGTGCAAGTCAACGTCCACGACACGACGAGGATGCGGGAAGCGGTGTCCTTCTTCGAGCGGTTCTTTCCCCATTTCGCCTTTTTCAACTCCGATATCCCGGTCCAGCAGCTCTACCTCTACCACACCGGATTGTTTCCCCTCGCGTACGGGGAATACTTCATCGAAGAGGAGGGTACGCTCCGCGACTGGATTCTCCACGACCGGCTCGATGCACTGGAGTACACCACGCCGCCGCTCACCCTGATGGTGCTCCGCAACTCGAACGATTTCATGCCTCCGAAATACCAGTCGCACCTGCAGCTGGAGATTTCCTACGACGAGAGGACATACACGCTGGAGGAAGAGAGCCCTCACGACCTTCTTCAAACGGTGAACTGGCATCTCCATCGATGGGATCCCGACATTCTCATCACGGAGTATGGTGACGCGACGCTCCTTCCGATGCTGACGCGACTGGCTCAGCAGTTGCACGTTCCCCTGCTGCTCAACCGCGACCATCAGATAGGCTATTTCACCTCTAGGGAATCGAGCTACTTCCAGTACGGGAAGATTGTGCATAAAGACGGCGCTTTCGAGCTGGCAGGCCGCTGGCACATCGACATGGAGAATTCCTTCATCATCGGCGAGGCAGATCTCGACGGTCTATTCGAGGTAGCACGACTAACGCAGATCCCCGGACAGCATCAGGCCCGCGCGACCATCGGCTCGGGATTGTCCTCGATGCAGCTTTCCTGGGCGTACCGCAACAACGTCCTAATTCCCTCCAAGAAACGAGAGCCGGAGGATTTTAAGTCCGCATCGACTCTGCTGCTCGCCGATCGCGGAGGACTGATCTTCCAGCCTCCCCTCGGGTATCACGAACAGGTCGCTGAGCTCGATTTCGTCTCGATGTACCCGTCGATCATGGAACAGCACAACGTCTCCCCAGAGACCATCAACTGTCGGTGCTGTCAGAACGCAGTGGTACCAGAGCTCAGCTACACCATCTGTGAAAAGAGGCGCGGCGTCGTTCCGGAAACGCTGGAGCCGATTCTTCGGAAACGCGTGTACTATAAACAGAAGAAGCGGGAGCTGAAGAGCAGGAACGACCCACGATGGAAGCTCTACGATCACCGCCAGAACGCGTTGAAGTGGATGCTCGTAACCTGCTTTGGTTATCTCGGCTACAAGAACGCTCGTTTTGGGAAAATCGAGGCGCACGAATCCGTGAACGCGTTCTCGCGAGAAGCAATTTTACGCACGAAGGAGATCGCCGAGCGCAGCGACTTTACGTTTATCCACGCCATCGTGGATTGCATCTGGCTGAAAAAAGACCAGGCGAGCGAAGAAGAGTACCGGCATCTCTGCGAAGAAATTCGCCACACGATCGGCATCGAAATCTCCCTAGAGGGCATCTACGATTGGATCCTCTTCCCTGCCTCCAAGATGGACCCGGTACTACCTACAGCAAACCACTACGTCGGCTGGTACCACCACAGGGAACTCAAAGTCCGCGGCCTCGAGGTGCGTCGTCGGGATACACCCCGCTTCATCAAGAACATGCAAACGGAGATGCTCGAACGGATGTCCATCGGCCGGAACATCGCCGACATCAAAGCGGCGCTTCCAGATTTGCTGGAAATCGTCCACCGCTTCCTCACCATCCTCCGTAGCGGGCACGCGAACCCGATGGACCTGGTCATCCGTCGGCACCTTTCGCAGGAGGCCGACAAGTACACAAACAATAGCGTCAACGCCCTCGTCGCGAAGATGGTCGATGAGCTCGGCGTCCACCTGGCGCCCGGCGAGATGCTCGAATATATCATCATCGATCAGTCAGGCAAAAAACGACCGGAGAAAGCGAAACCCCTCGCGCTCTATGCGTTCGAGGATGGATACGACATCGAAAAGTACACGGAGCTGCTCCTGAAAGCAGCCGAGACAATCCTCCTGCCACTCGGCAGGAACCTCGAACGGCTTCAGGAACATTTCGGACTGCAGCGGAAACCGGCGCGCTGTATTTCCCGCAAACCACCGCATCCCATCCCCCTGTTCGTCTGATCCGCTTGCCCGGTCCCGAATTCTTCGGGGCTTGCCATTCTCAAATTTCCGACCTATATTCTCCCTCACCACTTCCCTGCAAATCCCATGTGTGGACGTTATACGCTCGCAAAAGACCTCGCGGAAGTCAAGAAACGGTTTGACGTTTCTGAAACACCAGAGAATTTGAAACCACGCTACAACATTGCTCCGAACCAGCAGGTCCCGATCATTCTCCTCGACGTAGAAAAAAAGATTCGGAAAATGGGATACGTGCGCTGGGGACTCATACCGTCGTGGGCAGACGATCCCTCCATCGGCAATCGGATGATCAACGCGCGGGCAGAAACAATCACGACCAAGGCATCGTTCAAGAGTCTTTTCAAAAAGAGACGATGCATTGTTCCAGCGGACAGCTTCTACGAATGGAAAGAAATCAACACGAAAGAAAAGATCCCGATGCGACTACTCCTGATGAATGAAGAACCCTTCGGATTTGCGGGCCTCTGGACGACCTGGAGACCTAAGACCGGGGACCCTATCGTGAGCTGTACCATCATCACGACAGAGCCGAACGAACTGATGGCCGAAATCCATAATCGGATGCCAGTCATCCTCGAAAAAAAGAACGAAGAGATGTGGATCGACCCAGCGGTCGAGGAAGAGAAGCTCCTGCAGAGCTTCCTGAAGCCCTTTCCCTCAAAAAAAATGAAATGCTATCCCGTCTCACGGTTCGTGAACGCGCCGAGCAACGACACGCCAAAATGCGTTGAGCCGATGCCACCGTAGCCGCCAACGCGTTGTGAAGGTACGGTGAGTAGAAACAGAAAAGCCCATCTCTCCACGGGATGGGCTTTTTGTTTGTTAAAGGGAGTGTTGGTGGGTCGGAAAAACGTTACAAACTTCCTCCTATCAGCATGGCATCAACGTCATACCGGATGTTCTCATCCCGCTGAATCGGAAGGAGAATTGGCTTCCAACGCTTTTTCTGAATGACAAGGGCTGGAACCGCAATAACTGTGAGCAGAATCGCCAAAATCGATAAGGCTTTCATAGTACTCTCCTATTGTAGACAAATGAAAATTTCGGTCTTTGACGAGGCGAAGACGATAATTGAGTACCACATCTGTCGTTCGATCTCCTCGAGCAAGATGGACTCGAGAGCCTTTCGTTGATCCCCAGTCAGATATGGGAAAGAGTAGCGTTTCATTTTCTTCTTCTTGCTTGTGTACATCATAACGAAAATTGACCTTAAAAGGTTCATCGGCGGGTCAACACTCAGCACGATTTTTTCGAAAAAATTCGAGCGATTTCAGCGAAAATGTGAGCGGTGTGATGGAGAACAGAACCGGGTCAAAATCGACGAGCGGACGGTAAGGTGAGACCCTGACAAAAACAAAGCCCCGGTACTTGCGCACCGGGGCGAGGGGGGGGTCAGACTTTCAAGATCTTAGTGGCCTGGAGACCTTTCGGTCCTGTTTCCACTTCGAATTCAACCTCATCGCCTTCGTTGAGCACCTTGAATCCATCGCCCTCGATGGACTTGTAGTGCACGAAGACGTCTTCACCGGTCGAACGCTTGATGAAGCCGTACCCTTTGGTGCGGTTAAACCACTTGACTGTTCCTTTTTCCATCGGAACATGTCCTTTCAAAAAGTTTGTGAAAAAGCCCCACCCCGAGACGGGCGGGTGTACAGCCAACTTTTTTGACGCTCTGGACAGCGAATCGTATACGATGGTCTGCCGATTTGATCGATGCTACAATCGCCTCGGCCCCACCATCCACCACGATTTCTCTCGCGAAGTCCGCACCGTCGCGCACTCTCTCGAGTATCGCTCCGATGGGGAGCTTCCTTGAAAGTTTGCAGAACACTCCCGACCTTCGTCAGGCGAGGAATCTACCCCAGAGGGTACAACTTCCACAGCAAGCTGCTTCCAAGCGCAAAAAACGGTGTACTGTTATTTGCAGCGATAAACTTATCAAATTCTGTTCGCAATATCAAGTTTTTTCTTCACAGCAAGCCGAAACGTCGATTTCTAGGCTAAAATATGGTGTTCTCGCGTAAACAGACAAAACTTCCCTCTGGAATCCAAGAACGCTCCGCACCGATTCGACCTCGAAGCGCTGAGTCACTCTGTGACTTGCCGTTCGGATGCACTCGGCGACCCTTCCCTTCAGATCAAAGGCGGTATCGCGGAAAAATTCCGCATGCGATTGGACATCGTCGAAGACCAGCGTGAGAGATTCGGCAGGGCGTTGAACCGATTCACAACTCGAGAGGGCCGGGGTCCGTCCAAAAGGGTGTCACAGAATTTTGTTAGCGCGTATCTTGCGATAGTGTCGGACCTTGCCTTCGATAGAGGCGAGTAGCAGACTCAAGTCGACCGGCTTCGTCACGTATTCATCGATACCGAGTTTGAGTCCGGTCAAGACAAACGGGCGATCTGCACGGACACTCATACTGATAAAAGGAACCGCCATGAGGAGGGGGTTCTGTCGGACCTTTTCGTAGAATTCGTATCCATTCATCCCACGCGGAAAGATGACGTCGCTGAGAATGAGATCAGGACGGGCGGTCTTCAAGTACTCTAGTGCTGCCTCACAGGTCTCAAATGTCTCCACCGTGTAACCAAACTTTTTGAGGTTCATCATGACAAGACGGAGAATAAGGGGATCGTCATCGACCGCGACAATGATACCTTTCGTCTGTTCAGCCCGGAGCTCCCAGAGAAGGAGAGCCTCAAGTCCCAGATGCTCTTCCATCGTAATGCCAAACTTGTCGCGAAGTTGCCTGAGAATCTGCTCTTCCTCAGGGGACACATCCCCGAACCTCCATGCCTCTTTCACCGCGGCAACGTACGCATCGTGTTTAACCTTCTGTTCCAACTCATTGTGCTTCTCATCAGAAATTTCGAGGAGAGTTCGCAAGGCGCTCAGGTATTCCTTTTCTTGCTCAGATAGGATCCCGTCCCGCCACGCTCCCACAAGCGCGAGAAAGTACCGGTAGAATACATCCTCCTCCCGTTGTCTGGCCTCCTCCTCTGCCCTACGCTGTAATTCTTCATCTCGTTGACGGTGGGCTTCTTCCTCAACACGGCGAAGGATTGACTCGGTATCAAGGTTCTGCGACTCTTCTACCAACTTCTTTCGACGTTGAACGACCTCCTTCCGCCGCTTATCCTCCTTCAGGTGGTCCTTAATCTCTTTCGCGAGCTCCATTTTCGTTCGGGCAACGAGGGCGTTCTCATTCTCCGGGTCAACGCGAACGACACGGTCTAGCTCTAGCAAGGCCCTGTCGAATTCACCCTTGTCATAGTACTCGGAGGCAAGTCGCAGATTTTCTGTGATGTCGATTTCGGTCGCCATAGAAGTGGAATGAAATTAGTGGAAAAAACGTCCAAAAAAATAAAAAGACTCAAATTCAATGCCAAGAAATCGCAGTTCGTGCACCTCCGGATTCGCTCCCACCGAGGAGCACCTGAATCCCAATGATCTTTATTCCCACCAGTCCAAGATTTCATACGCAGCCAGTTTTGCCATAAGTCGAGCCTTCTCGATGGCCTCGCTGCTGTACACAAACTTCGGATTTCCCTTCATCTCAAATCGACTTCCGGGTGCACCCGCCATGACAACCGCCCCAATAATGTTGGGCGTGCCAGCACCTGTCGCAAGGGCGTCTTTCTCGACGACGCTGAGGCCTCCGAAAACAATGATCAATCCCCGAAAAGTGAAATCCCCTCCGATCCAGATCTTCCCCCGAACAACGAGAACTCCCCATCCATTGACGTTGCCCGAGAACTTCACTTGGGAAGGCGTTCCATTACAATATACAATCTTCGGGTCGGTCGCACTTCCCCACGTGATTGAAGAGTACGTTCCCGGGTTGTATGTGTAGTCCGCGTTCAGTATGTATTCCTCAACGTACTGGCTGAGATCGGGCATGGTGTTCGATGATCTCACGCCCCCGTCGATTGACGCTGGCGGCATCACCTCGTTTACCACAGTGGTGCTTTCGACCGGACTTGGAACGGTTACGCCCGGAAGACCGGGACCGACGATGTTGCCGTTCAAATCATGGTCACGGCCGTCGATTTGTCCCTGACCCGAGACTTTAAACTCGATGTCATCGATATTCAAGGCGACCGCAGACTCGATTTCTGGAAACGGCTTCGCGTACCTTCTCAGCGTCAGATACATGACGTACGATGCATCCATGTACCACGACCGAGCGACCATGTTCACCGTATCCCCCACAGACGTCGTGTCGACACGCCACTGGCCGAGGCCAAATGTTCCTTCGTACGGGGACGTCCTGCGCAGTTCGATTTCCCGGAGAGCAATGTTCACTGCGCTGTGCGCAATGTTCCGAGTGTTGGTGTACGCGTAGTATGAGGAATAGTTTTCCGTCGCCTCCACACTGCGCTGCGTGATGATATACGTGTAGATACCTACGGCGAACGAGAGACCCAAAATCATCAGGATTGCCATCTTTCCCATTTTCTTCCTCCCCCCCTAGAGATTGCGCGGATAGATCCGCTTTTCCCAGTACGCCCCGGGATAGGTCGTATCCCCGGCTACGGTCGGAATGATGCTCTCCACCATGAACCTGACTTGGATCGATTTGATATATGACGTCGGGTCAACCGGCGTCGATAGTTGGTTCCCGACAGAATCATAATACGCCATCCAGAACAACGTCACCCCCAGGTTTGCCCCGGCCTCCGGCTCGTCGTTCAACAGCCGATAGAGAATGAAGGTATTCGGGTTCAGTCCGACGCGCTCCACCGGTTCCTTCGTATAGTATCGAATCTTATCGATGGTGCCGTTCCGGTCGAGGTCACCGTAAAAGGTAAGCCGAGTCGAATCGGCCAGCATGATCTTCGGCCCCGCATCCACCCCGTAACCGATCTTCAGGAAATCCCACTCGATCAACCGGGCTACCTCCACCGAGTTCTGCTGTGTGTTCAAGGTCGAAGTCGACCCAAACGTCCACTCCGACACGTTCGCATTCACGGCCACCACGGCCAGGATGAGAATGCCGAGAATAAACGTTGAACCAATGATGTCCATTAATGTGGATGTTCCCATGTGACTGCTCCTATCCGGCCTGCTCGGCTATGCCCGCCCACGACTTTGTCGGGGCTCGAGCAGGCTAAAAGTATCGCCGATACACCCACAGGTCTTCTAACCGCAACGGATGCGGCATACTCGGATGTGAGACTTCCACCACGATTTTCTTGTAGAATGTCCGAGTTCCGTACGGCTGGGGATAGTCAAAATTGTACCCCGTCGTGGTCGGGTCGGGGATATAGTAGATCGAATCAACCACAAAGAATGCCCCCATCCGGGGTGTCACCACCTGTTTGGCGTGTGGTTCCTGGAAGTAATTGTAATCATCGATGTCGTCGAAATTCGGATAGACTTCCCCCAGCTCCGGTCCGAGCACTGAAGCAGAGGTCAGACTATCAGCGTAGAACACCCGTTTAGTGATGGTCTTCTCGTCAAATTCTTTCCTCGCGATCTCATCCAGCATCGACTGAGCCACCGAGAGTGCGTTCAAGGTCGCTTCAGACTCCAGCATTGAATCGCTCGAGGAGAGGATTGTGCTATTCACTGAAATAGTGATAAAGGACAGTAACATCATGGCCGCGATCATCAAAAGAAGTTGTCCAGTGTTCATGACCTGACCCCTCTCTTCACTCTTGAGCCAAAGGCCCAGAAGCCTCCAGCTTAGAAACGAAAGCCCGAGCTTCCGAAATCGATCAAGCGCTCCGCTTCTCGTCCGAACGGTGTATTCTTCTCAACGGGCAACAAAGCAGTGGGGGGGGAATTGGAACCTCAGCATCCGATCGCTCGCGGAATCCTCGAGTGCGCAAACGTTCCGTAAGACTACGATGTATGATCTTGAAGGGAGAGTAACGCCAATACGCCGAATCGACTTCCTGATGTCAAGGAGGCAGGAACCCTCGGCGTTCATCCTTAAGCTATATACGCGAATATCAATTCACCGTGATTGGAATCACTCCCACGCGCATTGGAAACCGTTCGTGTAAGTCCTTCTCTCAGGGATAATTAGTGCAACTTCACCCATTCCTCGTCCTCTTCATCAAGATTCCTCTTGACCGGACGAAGAAAACGGTTCCGACAGTGCTGAAGGTTGGTGTATCGGTAGGAACATCATCACACAAAACACAATCCCCTGCATTCAACGAATGCGCATCAGAGGGACGCATCCAGCTTGAGATCTAAGAAGTGAACGCGCCTTACCTTGAAGAGCCCGTGCGAACGTAGTACCCTGTGACGTATTCTCCAACCATCCGGTCTGAAGAATACTGCGGTATCAGTGTCTGCATCGCGTGACGAATCCGAGCGATCCACCGACGGGGTATGCCATGCTCATCACGATTATAGAATTCCGGGACGATTTGGGTCTCAAGAGTATGGTACAGAGATTCCGCGTCAGCGCGGTCCTGCTCCTCCCAGTTCAGGTAGTCCTGCTCCGACCCGATCGCCCAGCCATTCTCTCCGTCATAGCCTTCGCGCCACCAGCCATCCAGCGTGCTTAAGTGCAGTCCACCGTGGATAGCGACTTTCATTCCGCTCGTGCCGCTGGCTTCGAGCGGTCGGCGCGGAGTATTCAACCAGATATCGGACCCAGAAACCATGAAGCGCGCGACGTTCATGTCGTAGTTCTCGAGAAAGACAACTCTGCCGAACAACTGAGGATTGCGACTGATCTCGACAATGCGCTGGATGAACTTCTTTCCCTCGTCATCCCGCGGGTGCGCCTTGCCGGCGAAGACAAGCTGGACGGGGTATCGCGCGTTCGTGATGAGCGCGACAGCACGGTCCCAGTCGTGGAAGAAGAGAGGCGCACGCTTATACGCGGCGAAGCGGCGGCCAAATCCAATCGTCAGAACGTCGGGAGAGAGGACCGTCTCGAAAACGCTGGTACCATCACCGCCCACCCGCATGTGCTGCTCTCGCAGTCGTTTTCGCGCGAACTCCACCAGCTCACGGCGCAAGGTGTACCGAAGGGCCCAAAGTTCTTCGTCTGACGCGAAATTCGGGTCCTGAAGTTTTTCCCAAAACTTCGGCCCCATCAGACGGTCAGTCCAATCGAAGCCAAGACGCTTGTTCCAGAACTCATGAGCACGCAGCGTCCCCCATCCGGGCGTGTGCACACCGTTGGTAACGGATCCGATCGCGACCTTCTCAAGCGGCACGTTCGGGTTCAGGTCTTTCCACATCTCCCGACTGACCTTTCCGTGCAGCTCGCTAACGGCATTTGACACTCGACTCACCTTGAGCGCGAGAACCGTCATGCAGAATGGTTCGTTGAGGTTGTCGGGTCGAACGCGACCGAACGCCATCAGCTGTTCGAACGGAATGTTTAAGAACTGACAGAACCTGCCCAGCTGAAACTGCATGAGTCCTTGCTCGAATCGATCGTGCCCAGCGGGAACCGGAGTATGCGTTGTAAAGATACAGTGCTCTCGAACATCTTGCAGCGCGTCAGTAAGCGAACGTCCGGCCGTCAGCCGCTCACGCACGAGTTCGAGAGTGAGAAACGCCGAGTGACCCTCGTTCATGTGAAACAGACCAGGCTTGATCCCAAGGGCTCTCAACATACGGACACCGCCGATGCCTAGCGCGATTTCCTGAGCGATCCGCGTGGAGATGTCGCCCCCGTAGACGCGTGCGGTCAGTTCTCGGAAATGTTCCTCGTTGTCCGGATGATTGCTGTCCAGCAAGTAGATGCTCGCCCGACCCACGGTAACGTGCCAGGCGCGCAGCTTCACGATGCTGTACCCGATCTCCACGGCTGTTTCCACCGGCTTCCCTGCCTCGTCAGTCGCCAGCCTAAACGGAAGATTGTCCGGTTCGAACGGAGAATAGACCTCTTCTTGCCAACCATTCGCTGAGATGCGTTGCTGAAAGTAACCATGGCGGTAGAACAGACTGATTCCGACAAAGCCTACCCCGAGGTCACTTGCAGATTTCGCGAAATCACCGGCGAGCACGCCTAAGCCCCCGGAGTAAATCGGAAGGCTCTCGTGAAGACCAAACTCCGTGCTGAAGTAGGCGATGGGGTGAGTTGCTAATTCGGGTGCTTGCGCTGTACACCAAGTTTCCGGCTGCTCCATGTAGGCCAGGAATTCCTCTAACACCGAACGCACACGCGCGGCGAAATCCGCATCTCCCAAGCGCGCACGGAGCTCCTGGTCGCTGACGTGCCGCAGCACCGCCACGGCGCTATGATTGGACTGTTCCCACCAGTACGGAGAAAGTGTCTCGAAGATTGCGCCCGCTTCAGGATTCCAGGTCCACCAGAGGTTGTAGGCCAACCGCTTGATAGCGGCCACCATGAAGTCGCGCTCTGCGTGTGAATCAGGAGGATGGGGTAGCTTCACAACAGCTGATCGAGAATTGTTCCGGGGGATGCGAACGAGCCAATTAGTACAAACTTTCCCTCAGAAAGTCCAGCACAGAGTTTGTGCAGGGAAGAGAGGGCAACGAAGAGCAGTTACTCATGCTTTGAGCCTCCCTTCACTGGCCGTGGGGAAAAGCTCAAATATCCGTCAGCCCACATTCCTTTAAGAGTTCACAGTACGTTGAGATGCTCGCCTCTCCGTCGGCAAGCGCTTCGTACAGTATGGTCTCGAACGTACCGGTTGCGGACGCGCTGGTAGGTGTTGAGGCTTTGACGGTTTCCGTGCGTTCACAAACTTGACTTGGTGCTGCATGAGAATCTCGATGCGGTCGGCGTAAGATTGGGCAAATTACTCCACCCGGGCAGCTAATCACCGCAAAAGTATCTATTAGTATTTACGAAAACAACTTACGAATGAAGAAATTAAAGCAAACCCATTACAATAGGTACCCATGATCCCTCCCTCCGATACGCCTCACCAATCAAACCTCCGCTACCATCCATCCACAATACTTCGAATCAGTCAAAGGATGCTTTATCCGTTCTCACACTATTCCTAGACCCGATTGGAAGATGCTAGGACCCGAGGACTCCAACTCGCCAATTTGCTCGACACTCAGAGACTTTCTGATCGCTTCCCTTGAGATCGTGCTTTCGTCTTTCGAGTGGTTTTGATCAAGAGAAAACGGGGAGTCGAAATACTCGAGATGACCTGTATCGGCTAGCGTTGGTTTTGGGAGGAGACTCGACCGAGAGGTTGCGAATCTGGATGAATCTTAGAAGCGACGGTTGCTTTTAGAGACGGACAATGGAAACTTTCCTAAGACACAGTGATACCGGAGATTCTACATCAGCACGTGCGGGCGTGCGTGGACCTCCCGAAGGACGACTTCATGACCTGCAGCCTTTCCAAAGGTTCTCCGCGATTATTCTTCATCGATCACCCAAGGCTCCAGGAGATTTTCGCCGATTTCCTCTACGAACCGTGAAGGTTTCGATAAGATCATGCCCGATTCTCGGTCGTAGATGTTAATCGGATACGTGACGAAGAGGTTTTCCTTCGCACGCGTACATGCCACATACATGAGGCGACGTTCCTCTTCCATTTCGTCCTCATCGTAAGCGGCACGTGAGTTGGGAAATCGACCATCAAGAGCGTAGATGATGAAGACACTGTGCCACTCCAAACCTTTTGCGCTGTGGATCGTCGAGAGCACCAAACACTCCTCATCTTTGCCAGGAGGCACGATGTCCAAGACACTCTCATTCGGCGGATCGAGGACGAGATCCGTCAAGAAACTCGACACCGCCCGGTACCGCTCGGAAATTTGTTCGAACATCTCGAGGTCTTTCACGCGCTTGTTCCAGTCGTCATAGCGCGAACGGAAGATCGGCTCGTAATACTGCAAGATCTGCACTACTTTTTCCGAAGGCGGGATCGATTCGGAGACTACCTTTGAGAGAACAGCGAACAATTGCTGCACGTTTTCAGGGTATGCATGGTACTCCAACCAGAATTTTTGGAGCGCAGTGTCTCGGTCGGCTCCCACTCGTCGTTTCAGAATATCTTCGATCACCTTCTCCGCCGTCCGCGGTCCGACCCCTTCGATCAGAAGGAGAATTCGATTCCACGCTACAACATCCCGTGGATTGTCCAGAACTCGCAGGTAGGCGATCACGTCCTTGATATGGGCTGTTTCGATAAACTTAAACCCACCGAATTTGAGGAACGGGACGGCCGCTTTCGCGAGCTCAATCTCGAGGTCGAACGAAAGATAAGACGAGCGGAACAGCACCGCGATATCCTTCAGCGGCACGCCCTGTTCCCGCAGTTCCAGCACTTTCTGCACAACGAACTTCGACTGCAGATTCTCGTCGCCCGCAATGACGAGCTGAGGAGGCGTACCTCCCGGCTTCTTCGTGTACAGAACCTTTGTGTACTTGTGGCGCTTCATCATTCGAAGGTGGAACTCGGTGACGGCTCCCGAGGGGACGGTTTCGCCCGGTAGAGCTGGAACGATTGAATTGTGCCGTACGCGATCGCTGCTGAGCAGAGAAACAGGCCGGTGTAGAACAGGCCGTTCGCAATCGAGTCGGTAGAATCGAGCACGTTGAGTTGACCGAGTAGATAATTCCAGTCGTGCGTGGCAGAGGGCGAAATCAGCCGCAGTTTCATCCTCGTGGCATCTCGCGCATAGATGCTGACATTCACAAAATTCTCTCCGAGCCAAAAGAGTGCAAACGGCGCGACAAGAATCGACCTTCGAAAAAGGACTACCCCTGACACCAGAGGAAGAACAAGCTGCATGATGGTTCCACCTAGAATATTCACGAACCGTCCGAAGAAACCAAATACAAAATGTCCCACCTCATGAATAAAGAGGTCTACCCAGGAAATTGCCGCCAGCAGGAACGGCATCGGTGCGTTCGGCCGCATGGGATCGTTTCGGTCCGTCAACGCGAGAAAGAGATACGCGCAGACGGCTAGAAGAATGAGTCGAACGCCCAATGTGCCGCGTTTCATCGTCGTCTGAAAACGGTTCTCACGTAGCTGGAGAGCTTTCGCACGAACTTGTGGTGACCCCGCACGAAGTGCTCAATCTCGCGCTCCACTTCCTGGACGGATGGGATATCCGTGATTTTTACCCAGCGTCCCTCGCCGAGGTAGCGCACATAGTCCCGCGATTCGAGAAACTCACACAGTCCGCGTATCGACTCGGGATAATAGTCACTGTTCACGAATACGTGACTGTTCTCGTGATCGTTAAATTCGATGAGGAACTCGTGGATCATCAACCTTCCCACCTCGACCGGTACACGTCGGGTCCGTCCCGATGGAATCGGGACACACATATCGGGATCAAGCAAACCGGCAACGGCCTACTACTCCCTTGCCCGTTTGAGGATTTCGTTCGCTACGTTCAAGATCGCCTGCGTACTGCGGTAGTTCTCTTCCAGCTTTACGATCTTGCAGTCGGGAAACTCCTCGGGAAACTCCAGGATGTTTCGAATCGTCGCTCCGCGGAACGAGTAGATTGCCTGCGAATCATCTCCCACGACCATGACGTTGCTGTGCTTGTAACAGAGCAGACGTACGATTTCGGCCTGAATGCGGTTGGTGTCTTGGTATTCATCCACCATGATGTATTTGTAGCGGTCGGAAAGTGCAGCCCGGACCGACTCGTGGCCCTTCATCAATCGTACGAGGTTGATCAGCAGATCATCGTAGTCCATCAAGTTGTGCTGCTTCTTGTACTCAACGTAGAGCGCATGGACGGTCCGAATATCCTTTTCGACTTCGAGGTAATGCGGGTAATCTTCGCTCAGGAGCTTGTTCAGGGGCGTCAACGTGTTAATGGAGCGGCTGTACAGGTCGTAGAGCGTCTCCTTCCTCGGGAATCGCCGCTCCCGTGAATCGAGCTTCAATCTCGTCCGGATGAGGTTGATCACGTCCTCGGCATCCCCCTGGTCGAGGATCGTAAATCTCGTCTCGTAGCCGATGAGGGGCGCGTGCCGCCGCAGAACGCTGTTCGCAAAGGAATGGAACGTCCCGCCCGCAACGTTCTCGCAGCGAGTGTCGAGAAGAATCGCCGCGCGTCGAAGCATTTCCTGCGAAGCTTTGCGCGTAAAAGTCAGCAGCAGAATATTTTCCGGCTTCACGCCGAGCTCGACCAGATAGGCAACGCGGTAGACGATCGTCCGAGTTTTTCCCGTCCCAGCCCCAGCAATGATGAGATGCGGTCCGTTCACCGACGTCACTGCTTCGAACTGCGCCGCATTCAACTGGTTCTTGTAGTCGATGAGAAACTTCTGCGGATAGGCGAGACGCAAACCCTCACCGAACACCGATTTTTTCAGCGTGTATTTTTTCATCGGACGAAAGACCAGCCTTGGTTGAAAGGGAGTCCATCGGAGCCTTCGTCACAGACCAGTGACCTCCAGCCTGAAATCTCAGGTCAACGGAACCTCACCGCGGCATCGTAAATTCCTGTGCCTTGAACCGCTGACCCGTCACTCCCGCCGACCGCTCAGAGGCAAGGTACAAAAACACGTCCGTGATCTCTTCAGGTCTTCTGAGTCTGTTCGGATCTTCCTCCGGATAGGCAGCGCGACGCATAGGGGTCCGCATCGGACCCGGGTCGACCGCGTTTACCCGAACATTGCAATCCTTTGCCTCCTCAGCGAGCATCCAC
>JAZGDE010000055.1:0-13695 GCA_036477295.1 Bacteroidota bacterium
GTTCTGTCGCGGTGTCTGAGACAGCTGGGAGGTTTTGCAATGAAGTCCGCTCACGGCGCACAGAACGATTAACATCGACGAAAACACGCTCTTCATATCACATCATGTCGACAATCGTTCGGCCGTATTCGGAACACTTCACTTCTTTTGCACCTTCCATCAAGCGGGCGAAGTCGTACGTCACCACTCTGGATCCAATGGTTTTTTCCAGTCCCTTGATGATCAAATCCCCGGCTTCTTTCCAGCCCATGTAACGCAGCATCATTTCGCCGCTGAGAATCAGGGAACCCGGATTGACCTTGTCTTGACCGGCATATTTCGGCGCGGTTCCGTGCGTTGCTTCGAAAATAGCATACCCGGTCTGGAAATTAACGTTTCCGCCCGGGGCGATACCAATTCCGCCGACCTGAGCGGCAAGGGCGTCGGAAATGTAATCCCCATTTAGGTTCAGCGTCGCGATGACATCGAACTCGGCTGGACGGGTAAGAATCTGCTGCAAGAACGCGTCTGCGATGGCGTCTTTGATGAGAATCTTGCGTTGAGGGATCACACCACCGGATTCCTCCCAGGTCATCACGCTGTCCCGAAACTCCTCCTTGGCGACCTCATAGCCCCATTCGCGGAATCCGCCTTCGGTGTACTTCATGATGTTCCCTTTGTGCACGAGGGTAACAGACTTCCGGTTATTCTCGAGTGCGTAGCGAATTGCTGCCCGGACGAGTCGCTTGGTGCCCTCGATGGACACGGGCTTGATGCCGATGCTGGAGGTCTCCGGAAACCGAATCTTCTTCACACCCATTTCGGTCTGAAGCCATGCAATCGCTCGCTTCGCTTCAGGAGTACACGCCTTCCATTCGATCCCTGCGTAGATGTCCTCCGTGTTTTCACGGAAGATCACCATATCGACAGCTTCCGGGTGTTTCACGGGAGAGGGGACTCCGCGAATGTACCGCACCGGTCTCAGGCATACGTACAGGTCAAGAACTTGACGGAGGGTCACGTTGATCGAGCGAATTCCACCTCCCACGGGGGTAGTCAAGGGTCCCTTGATCGCGATGGTGCAGGTTCGGATTGCCTTGAGCGTATCGTCCGGAAGCCACGTGTTCTCCCCGTAGACCCGATTTGCCTTCTCTCCGGCATAGACTTCGAACCACACAATCCTCTTTTTCCCTCCGTACGCTTTTCGCACCGCGGCGTTAAACACATTCTGGGCAGCACGCCAGATTTCTGGTCCCGTACCGTCGCCTTCGATGAACGGGATGATCGGATCATCAGGGACTTGGAGTGCACCGTCCTGCACGGTGATCAGGCGACCGTTTGTCGGCAGCGTGAGTTTGTCAAACTGCGTCATGAGCGTCTTTTTTTCCTCGCTTGACTATGGTGGTCTCCTCCCGCCGACCTTCGCCCCGATGCGCGAAGCCCATCGGGCAGGATTTATCCCGTGAGATAGTTTTTCAATTCAGCAATTACGAATCTCTTACCTCAACTGGGCTTGAGATATTTTTCTCCTGTCCATCTCACTGGGGAATGTATTTTCGAATTCGATGTGCGTATTCCTGCAGCAGGTTGTTCTCGTATTTCTTGAGTTTCAGCACAAACTTGATCTGATCATCATCATACCGCGGCGTAACGTGGAAATGAAAATGGAAAATGGATTGTCCAGCTGCCCGACCGTTGTTCGAGAAAATATTGAATCCCCTCGGATTGAGTCCTTTCACGATCGCTTCTGAGACGACTTTGGTCGCGAGGATGAAATCCGAGAGCACTTCGTCGGGAAGCTCAACAAACGTTTCACAGTGCGTCTTGGGAATGATGAGCGCGTGACCGTAGTGAATCGGGTTGATGTCGAGAATTGCGATGGTGTGGCGGTTCTCATAGAGAATCTCAGCGCTTTCCTCATGTCGGATGATCCTGCAGAATGTGCAATCCATTGAATGATCGATCTCCATAACCTGTTGCCGGGCAACGGGTTTCGCACAGCAGGATAGACTTCCCTCGACTGATAGTCCCCAAGGTCCGATTGGAGGGATCCTCCGAAGGAGTCCTTCGGACCTTCGGGACAGCGCAGGCGAGATGGTCGGGCGCGCTACTGTTCCTCAACAGTTGCCGGTGGCCCACGAGTCGAAAAGCACGTTCGCTCTCCAACACAACTGGGAAAACTATTCAAGGGTACAAAAAAGTCCCTTGAAAGTCAACGAATGCGCGAACGCCGCTGACGACTCTCTGAGGGAATCCACGCGTGCGATGACGGCATGGGCGTCCTCTGAGGCGAGAAAATTTCTTGACTCTCGAGATGAATTTCGGTATATTTGCGATGACATTTTTCCTTTGCAGCAAGCGCATCGAGAATCCTTGCAGAAGAGGCATCTATGAAGAACAATTTTTCTCTTCTCTTGTTGATGAGCGTCCTCGTTGTCGCGCTCGTGACACAGGGGTTTCAATGTTCCTCCGCGGAGATGACGAGTGCACGACTCTATATGCAGCGTTCCGACTGGGAGAGTGCACAGAAAAGTTTAGAAAAAGAGCTTGCGAACAACCCGCAGAACGAGGAAGCGTGGTATCTACTCGGGAGAGTCAAGTCCGAGAAGAAGGATTTTGCAGGCATGAACGGAGCGTTCGAGAAGGCCCTGTCGATTTCCAATGCCCATGGCGAGGAGATTCAGATGACTCGATTGAGTTTCTGGTCGCAATACTTCAACCGGGGTGCGACCTACTTCTCCAAGGGTCAAGACTCGACTCAGTACTTCGATCGATCCGTCGAAGCTTTTGAGACGGCAATCGTGATAAATCCGGATAGCGCAGCCACGTATAAGAATCTTGGGTTTTCCTACCTCGCCAAGGGGAATGCTGAGGAAGCTATCAAACCACTTCAAGACGTTCTGAAGAGGGAGAATGACGCGCAGGCCGCGAAGTTGCTCGGCGAAATTTACTATGACCTGGGGGTGCGGCATCGAACAGCATTTGAAGCACTGGGGAGCGAGAATATGGACTCTACGGAGTACAGGAGTGCGCTCGAGAGTCTTAGCGAGGCTATCGAGTACCTGAAACAAGCTAGCTCCTGGGATCCAAACAACGAAGATATTGCCTCAGTATTGATGAACTCTTATATGGCGGCGGACCGTATCGGAGAAGCGAAGGAACAATTTCGAAAGGCGGTAGAACGAAATCCGGGAAACAAGATTTATCGATATAACTACGGCGTCCTACTGTTGAAGGAGAAGACCTACCCAAAGGCGATCGAGCATTTTCAGAAGGCTGTGGACGCTGACCCCGAGTACGAGAATGCGCTCTACAACCTCGGCGTCGCTTACGTGAACTGGGGTGTCGAAATGAGAGAGGCGGCGGAAGCGGAGGCACAGAAAAAGGGGAGAGGCGTTAAGGTCGACGAGTCGTACAAAGAGAAATTCAAAGCCGCGCTCCCACCCTTTGACCACGTCCTCGATCTACGACCTGACGATGCAGAATTGTGGGAGCAGCTCGGGCGAGTGTATGCGAACTTGAACATGCAGGCAGAAGCGCGGGATGCGTTCGATAAGGCAGACAAAATCCGTCAAGGTCAGTAGCGATTTCAAAATGAAGTTCGGGCGTCCACAGTTTTTCGAGACCGTTCACTGTGGGCGTTGTTTGTGAGGAGGTTAACAACTCCTCTACGAATTTTTCCTATGAGACCGTAAGCCAACTCGTAGAGTTCTAAACCGACGCGTCATCGATTCTCTCAGAGAACTCCATATTGAATAATGCGAAGGCCCGTCCCGACTTTGCCAGCCCGTTTGCAGTCAGGCGGCTCGGGATTCGGGCGGGTCTCCTGATCGAGCATTTCAAAAGGATTTAGCCGCACGGAGTGTCCCAAAGGGCGGCGAAGCCGCCACTTTGTGGATGCTTCGACAGACGCCTGCGCGTTAAGACGAAGTTTTCGGAGAAATTCATCGACCCGTCGGGGTCGTTCGAAAGGAATGCCTTCGGAAAAGGCAACTCGTTGAGGAGATCCGTCGATGGACAAACAGCCACCGCCTGCCCAGCAAATCAATGTGGAGCTCGGTGAGAAGGAAGCGGAAGGTATCTACTCGAACCTCGCAATCATCACGCATTCCCCCGCCGAATTCGTCTTAGATTTCACCCGTGTTCTCCCGGGAGTGCCGAAGGCCAGGGTGTACGCCCGTATCGTCATGACTCCGCAGCACGCGAAGTTGCTCCTCAATGCTCTGAAGGATAATACCGATAAGTACGAGAACAAGTTCGGAGAGATCAAGCTCCACGGTATAGTGCCTGGAGCAGCCGGCGGATTCGGGTTCCAGCCACCGTTGAAGGACCAGAAGAAATCCTGAGGTCGAATCCCCGTTCTCCCTTTCCCGAAGGGATGCCTTCGGCACAGTAAAGTGGGACCGAGGGGGATTTAGAGGGAATGCTCACGCGAATTGAAATGTTGCTAGTTCTGTTCTCACCTGGCGGTTTCAAAGAATGTAGCGGCTCAAGTCGCGGTTCTTGACAATTCGGTTCATTCTCTCCTGGACGAGTTCCTTCGTAATCCGAATGTCCCGCGTTCGAATGTTCTCCGGGGCGTCGTAGAGGATGTCTTCGAGCAGGGTCGTCATGACGGTGTGGAGGCGCCTCGCTCCGATGTTTTCGACATCTTCGTTGACCTGAGTTGCCACTCTCGCGACTTCACGAATACCCTCCTCGTTGAACTCTACCTTCACGTTCTCAGTTTCGAGCAAGGCAGTGTACTGCTTGATCAACGCGTTCTGGGGGAGCGTAAGAATCTTCACAAAATCCTCTTCCGTCAGGATGTCCAACTCCACCCGGATCGGAAAGCGGCCCTGAAGCTCCGGGATCAGGTCGGATGGCTTCGCCGTCGTGAATGTTCCTGACGCGATGAACAGAATGTGGTCCGTTCGCACCATCCCGTACTTCGTCACAACACTCGATCCTTCTACGATAGGCAACAGATCGCGCTGCACCCCCTCACGTGATACATCCGGTCCTGCAGTCTGTCCTCTGTTGCTCGCGATCTTGTCGATTTCATCGAGAAAGATAATACCAGAATTTTCGAATCGGTCGATCGCTTCCTTGATCACTTTGTCCATATCGATCAGTTTCTGTGCCTCCTCCTGCGTGAGGACCTGACGGGCCTCCGTGATCCTCATTTTCCGCCGCTTCATCTTCTTCGGCATGAGGTTCCCGAAAATATCCTGAATGTTCACCCCCATCTCCTCCAGACCGATCGGACCGAGGACCTGCATCATTGGGAACTGTCCCGTGGGGACATCGACTTCGATCATCCGCTCATTGAGCTCTCCGTCTCGAAGTTTCTGACGGAATTTTTCGCGTGTGTCCTCATTGTTTTCGATATCAGCCGATTCTCCGCCGATGCCGACACTGCGCTGGTGTTTGATGGGAGGAAGGAGCGCGTCGAGGATCCGCTCCTCGGAAAGCTCGCGTGCCTTGTCCTGGACTTCGGAAGTCTTCTCGGCCTTGACCATGTTCACTGCGATGTCGGTCAGGTCTCGAATCATCGACTCGACATCGCGTCCGACGTAACCGACTTCACTGTACTTCGTTGCTTCGACCTTGAGGAAGGGTGCGTTCGAGAGCTTCGCCAGGCGACGGGCAATCTCGGTCTTTCCGACTCCCGTGGGACCGATGAGGATAATGTTATTGGGCATGATCTCTTCGCGGAGGTGCTGTGTAACTTGCTGCCGCCTCCAGCGATTCCTCAGAGCGATCGCGACGGATTTCTTAGCATTTTCCTGTCCGATGATGTAACGGTCCAGTTCTTTGACGATTTGACGCGGCGTCAGGTCCTGGTATTTTTTAGTGTCGAGTAGCTTCATGAGTGTTACGTCAGTCTTGTGGTTTTCGCACCTTCATCTGATTTGGTGGTTTTATCAGTGTGTGATGGTACGGTTGAGGGGGAATGGTCCCATAAGAGTGAGGTCCTGTCCCAAAACCCTACAACTCCTCGATGACGATATTCTTATTTGTGTAGATGCAAATGTCCGCTGTAGTTTCGAGGGACTCCTTCACAATCTCTGTTGCAGAGAGGTTCGTGTGTTTTTTGAGCATGCGGGCTGCGGCAAGGGCATAGCTGCCGCCTGAACCGATCGCGACGATTCCGTCGTCGGGCTCGATGAGATCGCCCGTTCCCGATATCATCAGGGCACGGTCTTTCGCCAGGACGGCGAGCAGCGCCTCCAGTCGTCGAAGATACTTGTCCGTTCGCCAATCCTTCGCGAGTTCCACGGCTGCGCGTTCCATATTGCCTCTGTACTGTTCCAACTTCTGCTCGAAGCGCTCAAACAAGGCAAAGGCGTCGCCCGAGGCACCAGCGAATCCGGCGAGGACCGTGCCGTTGTACAGCCTGCGAATCTTTTTCGAGCTGTGTTTCATCACCGTCGTTCCAACGGTGACCTGACCGTCGGCACCGAGCGCGGCGATGCCGTTGCGCGTGAGCCCGATGACCGTGGTTGAATGAATGAGATGTGCCATTCGTCTGATTTTCACTCCGGTCAAATCTCCCTTCGCAACCGTGCAACAGGAATCATCATCTGTTCACGGTATTTTGCAACAGTCCGACGGGCGATGTTAAGCCCATCCTGACGAAGTATGTCCGCAAGCCGGTCGTCACTCAACGGTTTTCTGGAGTCCTCCTTCTGGATAATTTCCCGGATCTTGTTTTTTACCTCCTTGTTCGATATCTCCTCGCCGGTGACCGTCTCAATCTTATCACTGAAGAAATGCTTCAGTTCGTGAACGCCGAAATCCATCTGGGCGTACTTTCCGTTCACCACTCGGCTGATCGTTGAGATATCCATTTGGATGACTTCCGCGATGTCTTTGTAAATCATCGGCTTCAAGTTCTCTCCCGTCTCGAAGAATTCCCGTTGCTTGTCTACGATCGTATGCATCACCTTCAAGAGCGTTTGCCGGCGCTGGTGGAGAGAAGTGATAAACCACTTGGCTGCGTCGAATTTATTTCGGATAAAAGCCCTGGCATCTGGGTTCAATCCGTTTTTCTTCTTGCGGGATAGAATCTCTCGGTAGGCTTTGTTGATCCGCAGCGGCGGAATGTTCCGGTCGTTCAACTGAATGATGAATTCTCCGTCGTCATAGTGGACAACGAAATCTGGGACGATGTAGTTTTCCTGGGCAGAGAATTGTCCCTCACCTGGCTTCGGGTTCAATCGTTGGATGACTTCGAAAATTTTCTTGACTTCGTTCAACGATATTCTAAGGTTCTTCGCGAGGTTCTCGTAATGTTTGAGAGTGAAATCATCGAAGTGATCGCGAAGGACCTTGATCGCGAGGTCTTTGATCCTCGGCTCGTACGATCCAACTTGAAGCTGTGCAATCAAGCACTCTTGTAAGGTGCGCGCACCGATGCCTGGTGGGTCAAGCTGGTGAACCTTCCTCAGGACCTGTTCTGCCTTCCCTTGTGAGATTCCAATTCTGTGAGTGAGATTCACGTCCTGGAGGATCAAGCAGAGATCTCGACGAAGGTATCCGTCTTCATCGATGTTGCCGATCATCTCCTGTCCCAGGAGCAATTCCTCATCGTCCAGGTCCAGGAGGTGGAGTTGGTCCAACAGTCGCTGGTGCAAAGGAATACTCGCGGGGATCGGAATTTCCTCACGTTCTTCATCCTCCACGGTCGGTTCGTGCCTCATGCCCCAAAACTCTTCGTTCACAAAATCGTCCAGGGAGTAGGAGTCTTCCTCAGCGGACCCATTGGTTTGCTGTGCGTCCGTCTCTGCAGGCTCAGTATCGTCGGCGGCTGTCTGTTCAAGGTCGTCCTCCGAACCTTCCTCGAGGAGCGGGTTCATTTCCAGTTCGGTTTTGAGGCGTTGTTCAAGCACGAGGATGGGTAGCTGGAGGAGCTTCAGGTATTGAACCTGTTGTGGAGTGAGTTTCTGCTGAAGCTTCAGCTGTTGACTGAGCTGGATCATTGCGATGTCATAAATCGTCAGTGGCGCGAGTACCGGCCCGCTTCGAGGAGCGAAGCGAGCCGAGCGAAGCTCGTCAAATCAACTCGCACAGCGAATCGTTGAAATTTTCCTTGCCAATTGCTCGTACCGTACTTCTCCATATTTCCGAATGAGTGCATCCCGGAGAAATTCCGTCAAGGGAATTTGCTCTCGATTTCCACGTTCGACCGCCGGTGAACACTCATTGTTCAGTTCGTACCAGAGGACGTCATTTCCGGACTTCTTCACACGAATTGGGAACAAGTGACAGGAAATCGGTTTTCTCCACTCGATCTCTCCGTTGAGATACGCCTTTTCGAATGCACACTTCGCGACGGGACCGTCATACGTGACAAAAACACATTCTCGGTCCTCTACGCAGGTTGTGGTGTAGTCTCCCGGAGTCCCTTCGTGCAGACCCGACTCGCCGATGATCTCTCGATGTTTCTGACTTAGATATTTCGCGACTGCGGGATATACCTTCTCGATCTCGTGAATTTCTTCGTCCTCGAGCGGCGCACCACTCCTGCCTGAAATGCAGCAGCAAGCGCCTCGGCACGCCGATAGATCGCAGGCAAAATTGGCCGTTGCGATGTCGGAGGCGATAGTCACCTCACCGATGACGAACATTGACGGAGTTCCTCATGGGACACTTTTAGAAAGATACGCATTTTTCCTTTCAGAGGAAAGCGTCGGCCGGATGGGTTTTCTACAGTGAAGATACGGGTTGAAGCGGATTGGACCAAACGAAGCCGTCACAATCGAGCGAACACCTTGCCGGGCAACTGCTTCACGAGGTCCTTGAACTCCAGGTTCAGGAGATGAACGAGCGCCTCCGATGTCGGGAGGACAGATCGTTCAGCGAGAGCGTCGATGTGAAGCGGTTTTTCGGAGAGAAGTCCGTAGATCGTGTTCTCAGCATCGCTCAGAGGAATCTCTACAGTCTTCGCTCCGGCTGGGTGTTGTCCGAGGAGCGGTTTCAGTCTAGGCTCCAGTTCGGCTACGATATCCTCGACCGTTTCGATGAGCTTCGCGCGTCCCTGCTGGATGAGTTTGTTGGGACCTCCCGCCCTTCGTTCCGTGACATTTCCCGGGACGGCGAAGACTTCGCGATTCTGATCCAACGCTGTGTTGGCGGTGATCATCGCACCCCCCTGGATCGTGGTCTCCACGATCACGGTGCCGAGGGAGAGCCCGCTGATGATCCGGTTCCGGCGAGGGAAATTCACGGCATCTGGCTTCGTTCCCATCGAATATTCGGACACGATCGCCCCGCACTCGATGACGTCATCGACGAGCCGTCTGTTTTCTGGAGGATAGATGATGTCGATACCCGACCCGATGACTGCAAGCGTCCGCCCGCCTGATTTGAGTGCTGCCCTGTGAACAGTCGTATCGATTCCACGTGCGAGACCACTGACAATCGTGACTCCGACCGACACCAGCCCGACAGTGAGTTTTTCTGCGATAAGTTTGCCGTAGACGCTCGGGCTCCGAGTGCCGACAAGAGCGACGGCGAACTTGTCAGCGGGTTTGAGGGAGCCACGAACGAAAAGAAACGGAGGAGGGTCATAAATTTTTTTGAGGAGCTCGGGGTATTCGTCATCCCAGTAGGTGATCACGCGCCCGTCCACTTTGTTGAGTTTGGAAAGCTGCTCATCTGCAAATTTCATCCCCAGACGATTTCCGTGTCCGTCGCGCTGTCGAGCGATGTTGAGCGCGAGTTTCTTGTCAAAGCCGTCCACCGCAACGAGATCTCTTGCCGATGCCTGGAGAACTGCTGTGGGTGACTTGAAGTGTGAGACGAGGGCACGGAGCCGGCTGGGGCCGATCCCGGCGATCGCCGCAAGGGTCAAGAGATCTCTGACGTTGAACATAGGAAGGTGGACTAGTCTACTCCGCTACTTCCAGTCCATCGACGACCGCGATGACAACAGTATGGACGGGCACGTCTTTTCGTCCAAGAACCTGCTGCGCTGATGCGCCTTCCCGCACGGCGAGAACCGTGTCTCCGATTCCTGCATCGACGCTGTCAAGCGCTAGAATGTCCCGGTCGATGTATTTCCCGTCGAGATTGATGGGCTGGATAATGAGGATCTTGTATTCCTTCAGTGTTGGATGTTTCTGCGTGGATACGATGGTACCGATGACTTTGGATAAGATCATCGCTGGATAGTCTGTTCAAGAGTGGTGCACGAATGCCCGTCGATCAGGACTGGAACGAGAGAACTCGCTTTTTGAATAGCTCGACGACGTTTTCAGCCTCCGACCGCGTCCGGGCCTCGGCGATGATACGGACGATCGGCTCCGTGTTTGATTTTCGCAAATGCACCCAATAATCGGCAAAGTCCAATTTAACGCCATCATCCGTGTTCACTCTGCCGTTCGCTGCATGTCTGTCCTTCAGCGCATGCAAAACTTTGTCGCCGGCGACGCTCTGCAAAGCGACTTTGTCCTTTACGATCGAGTACGCCGGAAGGGTTTGCTTGAGCTTGGAAAGCGTGTCACCGAATTCAGTCACGTACTGAAGCATGAGCGCGATTCCAACCAGTGAGTCCCGTCCGTAATGGAGGGCGGGCAGGATGACTCCGCCATTACCTTCTCCACCGACGACTGCCCCCACCTCTTTCATTTTGGCCGATACATGGACCTCTCCCACGGGCGTGCGATAGACTTCCGCACCGTACTGATGAGCAATATCCTCGACGGCGCGCGTCGTAGAAAGGTTGACTGCCACTTTCTGTCCAGAAACGCTCTCCTTCTGGAGCACGAATCGAATCGCTCCTGCAACCGTGTACTCCTCCCCAAACGGTTCCCCTTTTTCCGTTATGAGGACGAGACGATCAGCGTCGGGGTCGACCGCGATGCCTAAGTCGGCCTTCTGCTGAAGGACCGTCCGGCAGACTTCTGTGAGATTTTCGGGAACTGGTTCCGGCGGACGAGCGAAGATGCCGCTGAGGTCACAGTTCATTGGGATCACGGAGCAACCAAGTTCTTTCAAGAGACCGGGCAAGAGGACACATCCCGCCGCATTGACACAGTCGAGCACAACGGTGAATTTTCTTGCGCGAATGGCCTGCACGTCGAGATACTTGATGGCCAGCACGGCTTCGAGATGCAACTGGAGATATGACTCATCGACGACGTGCTTTCCGAACCGATGCCATTCGACGTATTCGCGATTGCTGTTCGCTACGATCTTTGACAACCGTTCGTATTCCTGTGCCGTGAGAAACATCCCACCGGGAGCGATGAACTTCAGTCCGTCCCATTCCATCGGATTGTGGCTTGCCGTGACGGCGATGGCGCCGGCTGCCCGCGATCGAGTGACCGCAAAGATCAGCGTGGGAGTGGGACACACGCCGATTGCGATGACGTCAGAACCCATAGAGAGCAACGTGGACGAGACGATGTTCGCGATGATCCGACCCGTCAACCGGCCGTCGCGGCCAAGCAGGATGGGACCACGGTTGGTATACTGAGCGAATGCCGACGCGTAACGAACGATGACTTCCGGCGTGAGCGTTTTTCCAACGATGCCCCGTATGCCGGATATACTTGTCATGAGGGACATGAGTCTCGGCCGAGGAGTGTTGTCGAAATTATTGCCAATTTAAGAAGCCACGACACGAATGTCAAGGAATCGTAAGGTCAGCAATCTTGCTTCTCACTTGACCGTTCTGCAACTTTCCGAAGTTCGATGAGCAAAACCATTCTCTCTCCTCCACGGTAGCGCTTTTTACGCTCGAAGTACGGGAACGGGTTCACCGCATCTTCGGCAGGTTCAGGACCGTGGTGGCAATTGTCGCTATCATATCTCTTGCTGAACAGCTGAGCTAGCAGCGGGAGTGTTCGACATCCGGTTCTACCGTGAATACCTGGAGCCCCTGGGGATTCACGATGTCGCGTAGGTCTATGTTGTTATGGGGCAGCTCTACCTTTTTCTTGATCCCGTGACCAAAGGAGCGCGGTACAGCAGAAAAGTTCCGATGCTGGGGTTCCAGCCCGGGCAGAGCCCTGCGCTCGGTTTCCTGACTGTCATCACGATCGGAACGCTCTTGCTTGTTCTCCCGGAGACGAGGACCAACGGTTTGATGCCCTTCGTCGATGCCTTCTTTACGGAAATCAATGCCGCCTGTGCGGCGGATCTCCTCATCGTCGATATGCCGATGTATATTACGACCTTCGGCCAGAGGTGTTGGTGGATTATTGGCTGCTCTCCACCGACTATACGATCATGCGGGGGAAAAACCTTGAAGCTCTTCAGCCGAGGGGAATTTGGCGAAGTTCATTTGCGCGTGAAGTACAGTCTCAAGCTTGGTACGACCCGAAAGAAGTCCGTCAGAAAGGACTCCAAAATGGCCGAGGAGAGGTGTGAACCGAAAATCTTAGGGGGCGCCCCAACGGCTGAGGGATGGTTCTCGAAGAACATGACATCCTTGTGGTCTTCGGAAAGGAAAGTGACATCTGGCGAACTCTAGAGCGAGTCCGATGGGTTGCATGCGTGGGACGTGTGGAGGAACGTTGTGTTGAATCTGTCGGAGTTTTTCTGTAGTTTCCAGCTACGTGGTGGCGGGACCTTCCAGAATCATGAGAGCTGCTCAATTCCGCTGCTAGCCTTTGGACATTCCACAAAGTCCAATCGAAACAGTACAGAATTCCATCGTCTTGGATGGTTTGCCCTCGAACCGATCGTATGGTGATCGATCGTTTAGTGTCCGATGGACTTTACCGATGAAGATAAGCGGACTCTCCTTCACGCTGCCCGGATGTCGATTGAACATGCAGTGAAAGGACAGGACTTACCGCAACTGGGTACGATATCGGATGTCCTCAAACAGCCCAGCGGCGCGTTCGTGACGCTGAACAAGCGCGGTGAGCTCCGGGGCTGTATCGGCTACACGGAAGCCCACAAACCGTTGGTGGAGACGGTGAGTGAGGTTGCTGTGAAGGCTGCGCTTGAAGATCCGCGGTTTGTACCCGTCGCTGAAGAAGAACTGGACGATGTTGTTGTCGAAATTTCTGTTCTCTCCCCGCTCTGGAGGATCTCTCGCATCGAGGAAATCGAGGTCGGCAGACATGGTCTGGTCGTCGAACGGGGGTACTGTCGTGGACTACTGCTGCCGCAAGTGGCGGAGGAGTATCAGTGGGACCGTGATGCCTTCCTGAAGTTTACTGCCCGGAAAGCTGGACTACCAGCCGATGCTTGGAAGGACCCGGAGACGAGCATCTACTTATTCACAGCGGAAATTTTTCGTGAGGAGGATCGCTATTGAATCGCGAGGGGTTACCCATTCCCAATGCTTGGCGACTCGACTCGTCGAGAGTGGCTTTGCCACGGGAGGTAAGTGAATCGTGAAAGCTTCTGCTCAAGTTCGAGAACCGGCGGTTGCGGGAACGTTTTACCCGCGGAGCGCTACGGTTCTGAGTTCCCAGATCGAGGAGCTACTTCAGCAAGTTCCCGCCAGAGATATTCCCGGACAGATCACGGGGTTGATATCACCTCACGCCGGGTACATGTATTCGGGATTCACCGCTGCGCATGGATTTAGCCTGTTGGTCGGGAAATCGTACCGGACGGTAGTGATAATTTCGCCGAGCCATCGGGAGTATTTCGACAGCATGTCCGTTTATAGCGGTGAAGCATACCAGACGCCGCTGGGAGTGGTGGAAATCGACCACGAACTGAGGGAAGAAATTGTCCGGGATCACAGGTCGATCGGGATCTCTCAAT
>JAZGDE010000056.1:0-3050 GCA_036477295.1 Bacteroidota bacterium
ACTGCGGTTGGAAGAACCCCAATCAACCTGACGCCCCAAATATCGCCTCTGAACAAATCTACGCAAGAAGGCAGCAAGCTATAAGGAAAAAGAACGGTGACAGCACCGGGTACGACAATCGTAAATATTAAGGTTTTGAAGATTGCTTTCACGGTTTTTCGTTCTTGAAGAACGATGAGTCGAGTTCGTTTTTGCTCAGCGCTTGGCCTTGTCACGAATTAGTGGAGAGAACTTGGGCCGACGGACCAAAGCGGATATCGAATTGAGACCTTCAGAAAGACCGTTCACTTCTCTCCCAGAACTACGCGATGAAGCAACGTGTACACTGATCCGGTCGGCCTCAGATCACTCTTCACGAGGTGGAGTTCCCGGCACTCTGTTGTTTGGCGGTCGAATGTGGTGCTTTGAATGGTGCGAATCAGGTCCTGAATTCGCTTCGGGCTTTTCACCCGACCGAGCGTGATGTGCGCATGAAATCGGCGGCTTTCCTTCTCAAATCCAAATGGTACTACGATGTCCTCGATCGTCTGAAAAATTTTCAGCAACGTGCCGTCTTCGTTTTCACATCCGACCCAAATGACCCTCGGACTGCGAATGTTGGGGAAACAGCCCAGTTCGTCGTAGACGAGCCGAAAGGGCTTGAACGGCGTCAACGCCGTCGAAAGTTTCTGGGTGATATCGCCGAGAATCGATTCCTCCACTCCTCCCAGGGATTTGACCGTAATGTGGAATTTATCTCTGGACTCCCAGCGGACTTCGGCATGAGATTCTCGGAGAAGGTTCTGGACTTCAAAGATCTTGTCCTTGATGGGCTCAGGGGTGTCGATGGCGATGAATGTGCGGATTTTGGGCATTGCTATCGTACCATCCGATCATCAGATCGGCTCAACCAGGTAAGAGCGCCAATCTGGTGATAGGCGGCTACTCGATTTTCACAACCTTCCTTCGCACTAACTCAAGTGCAGCCTGAGTGGCTCGCTCTTTGACGCGGAGGCGGTCGTCGCCAAGATGGAGACGCAGCGCAAGCGTCTCCCGATGATCTGCATATCCGATCCATACCAGCCCGACCGGCTTTTCCGGCGTCCCGCCGGTGGGCCCGGCAATCCCCGTGGTCGAAATGCCGATCTCGGTCCGGGCAATCTGCCTCACACCGGCTGCCATCGCTTCAGCAACTTCACGGCAGACTGCTCCATGCTTCTCGATGAGTTCTGGCGGCACGTCGAGAGTCTCGACCTTCGACCGATCGCTGTACGCGATGACGCCGCGCTCGAAGTACCGCGAACTTCCAGCGACGTTGGTGATACGATCGGCGATCAGACCCCCGGTGCATGACTCGGCGATTGCGATCGTGAGCTTCCTTTTCGTCAGCAGTCGGCCGACAACCTGTTCAAGGGTTTCGTCATCCGTGCTGTAGATATATCTTTCTGCCTTTGCTCGTACGCGCGATTCGATCTCTTCAACTCGCTTCGCTGCTGTTTCCATGCTGCTTTCTTGTACCGTGATCCGAAGTTTCACTCCTTGAGGACTGGGGAGAAACGCAAGCATAGCAGTTTGCTTGCCGGAGGACGCGCGGAGGATCTCATCGATGTTGCCGAGCTGCTCGAAGAGAAACGCTTCGGCGATGCCCGTCGTGTTCAGCGTGCGATGGAGGATCGTCAGCCCCGTTGACCGCTCTCTCAGGTAGGGGACGACGAAATCCTCCATGATTCCCTTCATTTCATACGGGACACCAGCCATCGCAATCAGAATTTTTTGGTTTCGCTCGAACAGCATTCCCGGAGCCGTTCCCAATCGATTGCGGATGACGGTCGCAGACCGTGGGACAAGCGCTTGCTCCTTGGCAAGATCCGTCCAGGGAAGATTTCTTTTGGCGAGAAGCACCTTGATGTTCTGGAGCGTTTGTTCATGAAGGATCAAACGGACGTTGAAGAATTTGCAGAGGGCTTTCTTGGTGATGTCGTCGTGCGTTGGGCCGAGTCCTCCGGTCACGATGATCAAGTCAGATCGCTTCCAGGCATCGCTCAGCGCTGCGAGAACAGCCTTCTCCTCGTCCCCGACCGTGGTGATTCTTGTGACTGGAATCCCGACGGTATTGAGCTGTTCAGCGATGTAGGCAGCGTTGGTATTCACGACCTGACCGATGAGCAACTCGTCACCGATGGTGATGAGTTCGGCTGTCATGGCGCATCTTTATTCGTATAGCGTGTAGTATCCGACCCGTCCCGACGACCTACGGTCTCGTAGAGAAATCGGGATCCCCTGCTTTCCGCCAATCTTTCCGCGAAGCCCCGTGAAACGGGGCGAAGCCGTCTCGCGAAGCGATCCCTTCATGATTGGCGGAATCGGTGTTTGCCTTTAGCGCGGGCTCGGCTGTCCTCCAGGGCTGGGAGCCCACGGCGTGACCCAACACTGCGCGATCATGGCTTCACAGCTGGTAAAAATACAGAAATAATCGTAGAAGTAAATTCGTATAAACCCCCGCGATCACATCATCGATCATGATGCCCCAGCCGCCCCTAAGTCGCTCGGATTGTCGCGCCGGATAGGGCTTTACGGTGTCAAGTAGACGGAAGAGAAAAAAGGCCAGCGCTACTACACCGGGGTGTTTCGGCAGCAGCGCGAGGGAGATCCAAAGCCCGACTATCTCGTCGATGACGACGATTCGCGGGTCGCGACCGTAGACCCGCTCCATCTTCGATACGCCGTGAACCCCCAGGAAAAAGATCACTGCTACGGCAGGAAGGATGACGTACGGCTGGTCGAACCCGGGGACGAAGTAGATGAGAATGCCAAGCAGACTCCCTACGCTGCCGGGAGCAAAAGGAGCGTATCCCGTGTACAATCCTGTGGTGAACAGTCGCATCGGAAGTGAGATGCTAGCAGGCTCGGAGGTAGGAGCGTCACCGGGGTTCTGCTGTTCGTCCAAAATTGACATAGAGCTCCCGGATCATTTTTCTGTTCTCGATGAGGTATGCAACGCAGGTCCAGAGGGTAAACAGGGTGATCAGCAACATCAATCCGTCCAGGACGGTTTTGTGCATCAAGATCTC
>JAZGDE010000057.1:0-38368 GCA_036477295.1 Bacteroidota bacterium
CATCTTCATCGATGCGGTAGCAAGGTTTGACTATGAGCGACTGATGGAAGACCTGGGGACAGAACGGACAGAAGCGTGCGGCGGCGGACCGACGGTCGCAGCGATGATCGCGGCGAGGAATCTCGGAGCCGTGAAATCGGAGATCCTACATCACTGCAACTCCGGTGACGTTACAGGAAACAAATCCCAAGTCGTCGGATACCTTTCCGCCGTCCTGTCGCAATAATTGAGGCGGAGATGCGGAAACGTCGCAACATCACAGTCATCGGTGCTGGTTCGGTCGGAACAGCGCTCGCCAAACAACTCCAGACCAGCGGACTTCGGATTGTGGGTGTCATCAATCGTGAGCTCTCCTCAACTCACCGAAGTGCCGCAGCACTGAAAACTACCGCGTATTCCTCTGATTTTAAGGACTTGCCTCGATCGACGGATTTGCTTCTCATTGCTGCACCTGACAGCGTGGTTCCCTCCCTCGCAGCGCTTGTCGCTTCGCGTTCTCCACTGAAATTCGAAAACCTCACCGCCTTTCACACCTCGGGAGTGCTGACGAGTGCGGCGCTCCTTCCTCTCCGCTTGCTGGGAAGCACGGTCTTCTCTCTTCATCCGATCCAGATCTTCCCACGCGGTACGCCGTTAGCTCGCCGAGTTCTCTTGCTGAGCGGAATTTACTATGGCATTGAAGGAGAAGCTTCGGCGCTGAGAGTGGCCAGGAAACTTGTTTCTGACCTTGGTGGAAAGTATATTGTGATTCCTGCGGAACGAAAGGTTCTGTATCATATCGCTTGCGTGTTTGCATCAAATTATCTCGCTGCGTTGATGGGCTTGCTGCAAGAAGCAAGCCAAGAAATTGGACTCAATCGCAAGCAGGTTTTCAGAGTGTTTCAACCGCTGATTGCGACAACTCTGGATCACGTTCGGTCAGTTTCGCCGAGAGAGGCGCTGACGGGACCGATCGAGCGGGGCGATGGACCGACGGTCGAACGTCACCTCGAAGCGCTGAAAGCATCGCAGTCAGAGCTTCTTTCCATCTATGCAGCAATGGGGCGTGCGGCTGTTCAGCTGGCGTTGAAAAAGAAAAGCTTAACCGAAAATCAAGCCCGGGAAATCTTCCGGATCCTTGAGAGGGGTCAGGGGATGGGAGTGGGAAGCTTATCTGTCTGATCGTTCAATACAAATCAGTCTGTTGTAACATGATGCTGTGAGGTTTCCCTAAGGGGCCCGGATGGAACACACAGTTCCAGGAATCGAACATATCTCTTGAACTCATTTGACACTTTGACGAAACGAGAGTTTCTCCAGGCAGTAAACGTAGAGTGGGACGCATTGTATGGGCTCCTTCGGAAGTTTCGTCCAGATCTTCTCTCTGTACCGAAGTATGTTGGGGAGTGGTCCATCAACGACGTCATCGGACACATTACCTCGTGGGAGGAAGAGTGTCTCGAGCGTATCGAACAGATGCAGCAGAACAGGCCGGTCCAGAGCGTGCCTGACGAAGAAGTCCCCCGATGGAATCAAGAGCATGTCGAAGCTAAACGGTCTCGTTCCCTCAAACAGGTCGCGAGCGAGTTTGAATCCGTTCACAGGGGTCTGGTAAAGGAACTGGAATCTATTCCGGACGGAGAGCTCGTCTTCAAGGACGGGATCGTCGATTGGCTGTTGGATAGCACCTCAGTACACTATTCCGAACACCGCAGAGCGCTCGAGGCAACCCTGTCTAAATTCAGCCCAGACTCAGCAGCATGAGGAGTTGAGTGAAAGCCGTCATCACGAGTGCGGGTCGAGGTACGCGGCTTCGTCCCATCACGCACACGCAGAACAAGCACCTGATCGCTATCGCGAACAAGCCGATGCTGCACTACGCCATCGAGTCGGTGCGCGATGCGGGCATCACGGAGATAGGGATCGTGGTGCCGGCTGATAGTAACGAAGTTCCGAACGCCGTCGGAAACGGGATGGCTTGGGGAGCGAACATTACCTACATCCGACAGGAAGGACCTCTTGGTCTCGCCCACGTCGTGAAAATTTCCCAGCAGTTTGTCGGGGACGATGCATTTCTCTTCTACCTTGGCGATAATATCGTCCTCGGGGGAGTCAGGCGATTTGTCGAAGCGTTTGAACGATCCGGATGCAACTGTCTTTTGACTCTTGCGAAGGTCAAGGATCCTCAACGCTTCGGAGTACCGGTGTTCAGCGGAAATCGAATCGTGGCGGTCGAAGAAAAACCCAGGCAAGCGAAAAGCAGTTATGCGGTAGCAGGCATCTATGTGTACGATCATCACATCTTTGAGGCCGTCAATAACATCAAGCAGAGCGCTCGCGGCGAGTTGGAAATTTCCGACGCACACCAGTATCTGATCGACCGAGGGCGGAACGTAGAGTACTGTGAACTCACGGGCTGGTGGAAGGATACAGGCAAGCCTTCAGACCTTCTGGAGGCGAATCGGCTGGTGCTCCAGAACATCGAACCGAGGATCGAAGGAACCCTGGACGTGGCGTCCGATGTGGCAGGGCAAGTCGTGATTGAAAAGGGAGCGATCATTATGAACAGCAAGGTCCGTGGGCCGGCGATCATCGGTGAACAGTGTGTCATCGAGGAGAGCTACATCGGTCCGTACACTTCGATCGGGTCGAGGACAACGGTCCGTAAGAGCGAGGTGGAGTACAGTATCATCATGCAGGATTGTCGGATCGACAGCGTCGCGATCCGGATCGAAAGCAGCCTGCTGGGGAACGACGTGGAGGTCGTGCTGGCCGACGGCAGGCCACGTGTGCACCGTTTCATGATTGGAGATCAGAGCAGGGTAGAGGTGGCGTAGGAGGCGGCCTCGGCTGATGTTCGATTGTCATAGTTTGACTGCGCGAGAGGTGCATCCGGCTTCGGCGGAGATTACGAAATCGAAGAGAGCTTGGATGTTTCCCGTTCCAGATCTCAAGGCCCACCATGACTGGCTCGTTTGAGACGATCCTCTTTGAACAGCGAAATCACATTGCCGTTGTGACCATCAACCGACCGGAAAAGCTGAACGCGCTCAACCGGAAGGTCAAATCCGAATTGAGGGAGGTTTTTTCCAAGATCAAGGATGACGACGCGGTGCGCGTTGTTATTCTGACCGGAGCGGGAGACAAGTCGTTCGTCGCAGGTACTGATATCAAGGAACTCACCGACTTGGATCAGGAGAAGGGGAAACAATTTTCTGCAGCGGGACAGGAGCTCTTCAACCTGATTGAGAATCTCGGAAAGCCAGTGATTGCAGCTGTCAACGGATACGCACTCGGTGGGGGATGCGAGCTCGCACTCGCGTGTCATATCCGGATTGCGACGGAAAACGCGAGATTCGGACAGCCCGAAGTGACCCTCGGAATCATCCCCGGCTACGGTGGATCACAGCGGCTTGCCCGGCTCGTGGGGAAAGGTCGTGCGATGGAACTCATCCTCACAGGCAGTCAAATCGATGTGCAAGAGGCACTTCGAATCGGTCTGGTCAATAAATTGGTTCCACAGGCCGAACTCCGGAAAACTGCGGAGACGCTTGCCGAATCGATCGCTTCTAAGCCGCACATCGCCATTCGGATTGCCCTCAAGGCGGTGAATGTAACGGACGAGACCAACCTGACGGATGGCCAGGAGCTTGAGGCGACGCTCTTCGGCCTGTGCTGTGCGACAGAGGATTTTCGCGAGGGCGTTGCTGCATTCCTGGAAAAACGGAAGCCGTCGTTTCGCCATCAATGAGGAGAGATGGGGAACTGGTCAATTTCTGCACAACTCAAAGTTTGGGTTGCGGTCGGTCTTGCGGTGATCTCCCTTGTACTTGTGCTCGTGGGAAAAGTAGTTGAAGATCAGCAAACGGAAGCCGAAGTGCTCCAGCCTCTCGACCTTAGCATCATTCAAGCGCATATCGACGCAGAGATCGATTCCTTGCTCGTGAAGCACAGCGTCCGGGTCGAAAGGTCTCGAAAGCGAACGGTTCCCCAGACAGGAATCGTCGGGGGGGCCTCAAAGCGGACTTTGTCCGACCTTTCTCGCGTTGAACGTGAGGTCGTAGTTTCGAAATCGTTCTCGACTGTTGACTTCAACCGACGGCTCAGCAATCTCGGAGCTCGCTACGGGATGCAGGTCAGCGCAAGAGAAAACCGAAAACTCAGAACAACGTCGATGGACCTTCGATACCGGGGCACGACCATTGAAACGATTCTCTTTGTCACCAGGAAGTAACGAGAGTTGATCCGCCAGAAAGAGTGGCGGGTTGACTGGCGCAGCGGACTGAACCCTGTGGAATTCCTATCAGAGGAGGAAGTTCTGTTCAGCGAGGGGTTCGCACTAAGGGCGCATTGAGCCTTAGGCTTATCAGCCCTGGCTGAGATGAGCCTCCGGCTCAGAACGGAGAAATTGAACGGAAAATGTCGACAACGGTGCAGTCTTCGGACATGATGGACAAAGTTGTCTCCCTGGCCAAACGGCGGGGGTTCGTTTTCCAGTCGAGTGAAATCTACGGCGGTCTAAGCGGGTGCTGGGATTACGGTCCGCTCGGCGTCGAGCTGCTCCGGAATATCGAAGAGCAGTGGTGGAAGGATATGACTCTGCGCGATGACGTCGAGGGCATCGACACCTCGATTCTGATGCACGCGCGCGTCTGGGAGGCCAGCGGTCATGTCGAGCATTTCACGGACCCGATGGTGGACTGCCGGGAGTGCAAAGCTCGTTTCCGAGCAGATGAGCTCGAGGAAGCCATGTGCGGGAACTCGGCCTATAAAGGGCGCAGGGCTCTCAAGTGTCAAGAGGAAGGGAAGTTCACCGACGCGCGACGTTTTAACCTGATGTTCAAGACGTTCATTGGCCCTGTGGAAGACGAGAGCGCAGTTGTGTATCTCCGACCGGAGACAGCCCAGGGCATCTACGTAAACTTCTTAAACGTGATGTCCGCATCGAGGCAGAAACTTCCGTTTGGGATAGCACAGATTGGCAAAGCGTTCCGAAACGAGATCAACACGAAGAATTTTCTTTTTCGGACTCGCGAATTCGAGCAGATGGAGATGCAGTACTTTGTGAAGCCGGGAACGGACGACACGTGGTTCGATTACTGGCGAGAGCAGCGCTGGCAGTGGTTCCTCAACCTCGGTATGCGTGCGGAGAAGCTCCGATGGCATGAACATGAACCACACGCGTTAGCGCACTATGCGAGGCGAGCGTTCGATATTGAATATGAGTTTCCGTTTGGTTGGGGAGAGATCGAAGGGATCCACAACAGAACTGACTACGACCTTTCACGCCATCAACAGTATTCAGGCAAAAGCCTCCAGTACTTTGACAGCGATACGAAGGAGAAATTTACCCCATACATCATTGAAACATCCGCAGGTGCGAGCCGATTCTTTCTCACGTACTTGATCGAGGCCTACCGGGAGGAGATGGCGCCGACAGCGGCGGGTGGTGAAGAGCGGCGAGTGGTACTCAAGTTCCATCCTAGCTTGGCACCTCTGGAGGCAGCGGTTCTTCCCCTGGTCAACCGTGATGGCATGGACGAGTTCGCGCGGAAGCTCGCAAAGGATCTCCAGCAATACTATCGCGTGTTCTACGATGACAGTGGTGCCATCGGACGACGATACCGTCGACAAGACGAAGTGGGCACTCCGTTTTGCTTCACGGTCGACTCGCAAACACTCCAGGATCGAACAGTGACGGTCAGGGACCGCGACTCCATGCGGCAGGACCGGGTCAGTTCAGACTCGGTTCGATCGTATCTGGATGAAAAATTACGCTAATCGCGGCTCCCGCGGTCGGCCTGTCCAACTGCCCCTTTAGCCAAGACGAGATCTCGGTCCTACTCGCCGATCGGCGCAGCGGGCTCTCCAGGATCGGACAATTTACTCGATTTCTTCTCGGACACCTGACTTGTTCGTGAAGGGATCGGATTTTTCTTCAGTTCCGGCATCATTGTGTGTGTTGCTTCACGTATCAAAATTTGCTATCATGGGAGGGTCTTTACTCAACGGTCCTAGAGGGATCCCGTTGGGAGATCGGTCACCGACTAGGTTCGTGACTTCGCATCTAGCCCGCTCCGGGCCCGCCTGAAGGACATAGTCGGGCAGGTTCTGGCGGGCCACCCCGCGCGTTTCATGCAGGAATCCAGCGGCAAATTCATCTTCTTCAACGAGTTCAACAACCTCCGTGCCGGATGGCGGATTGCAATTTTCTTGGTGATCGCGTTCTCTGTGTATCGCCTCCTCTCCATTCTTCTGGAGAACTTCGGAGCTCCCAATCAGCTTGTCGTTGTTGCTCTTCTCTACGGATGTGTCGGCTTGGCGACATTCGTCAATCTCCATTTCGTCGACAAACGACCGTTCAAGGCCGTCGGATTGTCGCTGCAGAAGCGGGCCGTAGTGGAAATCGCCCAGGGCGTCGGAATTGGATTCACGCTGGTCGCTGGAATTTTTGTCGTTCAGTATAGCCTGGGGTTCGTCGAGCCAAGCCTGCGAAATTGGGCTTTGGAGGACTTTGCGCGCTCCCTTGCAACAAGTCTCCTCTTCTTTGCGATCGCCGCCTTCGGTGAGGAACTGATGTTTCGCGGATACGTCTTTCAGACACTCATCGAAGGAACAAACCCCCGAACGGCGATCATCGTGATGTCTATCTTCTTCGCCGGTGTCCACGTGGCCAATCCGAATGTCGGTCTCCTCTCGTTGCCAAACGCTCTTCTCGCTGGCTTGAACGTGATACTCGCTGGAGTCTGGTTCTCTTTTGCGTACCTCAAGACGAAATCGCTCTGGTTTCCGGCCGCTCTCCACATATCGTGGAATTTTTCCGAGGGCTTCTTGTTTTCGTTCCCAGTGAGCGGATTCAACTACGGTGACAGTTCGCTGTTCTCGCTCGAACAATCAGGCCCTAGTTGGGTGACAGGCGGACCATTCGGGCCGGAGGGGGGGATTCTCGTCACGGCTGCGCTTTTCGGTTCGATGATCTTCATACTGAAATCTCCTCACATTCGGGTTAGCGAGGGAGCGTGGAATCGGCAAGAGTTCCTCCTCAGCAGTCTACTCCCGAAGAACGGCTCTTGAAAGAAACTATGAACCGATGGCTTCTGCTTCTCATCTTGCTCTTTCCGATCGTCAGTCCGGCGCGTGGTCAGACCATCACGGAAGGCGAACTCGACCAGATTATCGTTCGGGGGATCGATCGTATTTACAACCTGGAATTTCAGGAAGCTGAGCGGCTTTTTGCGAACGTCGTGGACACTATGTCGAATCATCCCGCTGGGCATTTCTTCCTTGCGATGACTGATTGGTGGAGGATTCTCATCGACCGCGAAAATGAGGCCCTGGAAAAGCGGTTCTATCTGCGACTCGAACATGTGATCGATCTCTGTGACGATCGTCTTGACAAGAACAAAACGGATTACATCGGGCTTCTCTTCAAAGGCGGCGCGCTTGGGTTTCGCGGACGACTTCGCGCGCTAAAGTCCCAGTGGATACGTGCAGCCAATGCCGGGAAGGCGGCCATTGATATCGTCAATTATGCCTTGAAGGTCTACCCGGAGAATTACGATCTCTTGTTGGGAACTGGCGTGTACAGCTACTACGCGGATGTGATACCCGACGAATACCCTCTCTTGAAACCGTTCATGTTGTTCCTGCCGAAAGGAGACAAGCAGACAGGCATCGAACAGTTGACGCTGGCGTCTCAGCATGCCCGGTACGCTTCAACGGAAGCGACGTACTTTCTCTTCCAGTTGTACTTCTACTACGAAAAGCAGTACCTGAAATCTCTCGAACTTGTTCATACACTCCATGAAAAATATCCTCGAAACGCACTCTTTCATCGGTACGTGGGACGATGTTATGCCGTCTTGAACAGGTGGGAAGAAGTAAAAGCCGTTTTTGACGAGGTGCTCGCCAGGTATCTCGTCCACCAGCCAGGATACAGTCACTTCGTGGCGAGGGAAGCTTACTACTATCTCGGGGCGTACTCCATGACCAGAGGACAGGATAGCCTCGCGTTGGCGCATTTCTCTCGGTGCGATGAGCTGAGCCGCAAGCTCGATCGAGATGGGACGTCAGGATTCATGGTGATGGCAAATTTGAAAATAGGGATGATCTATGACACCCAGAAGAAACGGGAGCTGGCGATTCAGCAGTACCGCAAAGTACTCGCGATGAAGGAATACAACCAAGCGCACAAATCGGCGAAGCTCTATCTGAAGACTCCCTACGGACAGTTCTAGATACTCCCATGGACTACGGCTGGCTCTCTGTGCTTCCCCCGGTCCTTGCCATTGTTCTCGCGATTTGGACCCGCCAAGTGTACGTTTCCCTCTTCCTCGGTATCTGGTTCGGCTGGACGATCCTTTCAGCCTGGAATCCGGTCACTGGGCTGGCGAAGGCCGTTCAGGCGTGTATCGGCGTCTTTCAGGATGCGGGGAACACACGTGTGGTTATTTTCAGCTTGTTCGTCGGTGCATTGATCATGCTTATGCAACGATCCGGAGGAGTACAGGGTTTCATCAACCTGATGCTCCAAAGAAAACTCGTTCGCAGTCGTCGCGCAGCCAACTTGTTTGCTTCTGCGATCGGAACTCTGATTTTCGTCGAATCGAACATTACCTGTCTCATCACTGGAACGGTCTCCCGTCCGATTTTTGACAAGTTCAAGATATCGCGGGAGCGCCTGGCATATGTGTGTGACTCCACCTCCGCACCGGTGTGTATTCTGATGCCGCTGAACGCCTGGGGTGCGTTTGTGATGGGTCTGTTGTCCAAGCAGGGACTTCAGGATGAAGCTTCCTTGTTCCTTGCTGCGTGGCCTTTCGATTTCTACGCCTTCCTTGCTTACTTTCTGGTGATCTTGACTTCATTGACTGGAAAAGATATTGGTCCGATGAAGAAGGCAGAGTTCCGTGCAATGAATGAGGGCAAGGTGCTGGCTGATGGAGCGATTCCGGTAATTTCGGAGGAGGTGACGCTGGTCGCACCGAAGCAGGGAGTTCCTGCACGGGCGCGCAACATGCTGGTTCCGGTCGCAGTTATGGTCCTGATGATGCCGGTGGGTCTGGCCATCACCGGTCACGGTGACTTAACCGCGGGGTCTGGCTCAACGGCAGTTTTGTGGGGAGTACTGGCGGCTGTGATTGTTGGATCGGTCATGTATCGAATGCAAAAGATTTTGACTGGACACGAGCTAACGAACCTGATCATCAAGGGCATGGGAGGACTCGTTCCGCTTGCTTCGCTCATGGTGTTTGCGTTCGCCATCGGAGACATGACGAGGGTGCTCGGGACTGGAGAGTTCGTAGCTGGCGTTGCGAGCGAGACGCTCAGTCCTATCTATCTCGCTGCCATCGTTTTCATTGCTACTGCGTTCATTGCCTTCTCAACGGGCACGAGTTGGGGAACGTGGGCTGTCATGATGCCCATCGCTATCCCCACTGCCGTTGCTATGGACGTCAGTCTGCCGCTGACGGTCGGTGCCGTGCTGTCGGGAGGAATTTTCGGTGATCATTCGTCGCCCATATCCGACACGACGCTTGTCTCTTCCATGTCGGCTGCGAGCGACCACATCGACCATGTCAAGACGCAGCTCCCGTATGCAATGATCGCCGGGTCGATCTCGTTGATTCTCTATCTGATTTTTGGCTTGATCTTGCATTGAGAGTCCTGTTGTTGTTCGTCGGTCTGTCGAATTCGAATGCGCATCACTATGCTCACTGAACCGATACAGCTCTCCGTTAGCCGATGGAGTGAGCCGAGGAACCATGTGTCAACAACGAACGGCGGTTTCCGATGATCACGACAATCATTTTTCTTGGTCTCATCGTGGCTTTGGCTGAGGTCTTGGGCGGCTCTTTCGTGGTGATGCAGAAGAAATGGCCGGCTAGGGTGCAGGAGTATTTTATCGCGCTGGGAGCTGGATTTCTCCTTGCGCTGGTCTTTCTCAAACTGATCCCGGAAGGAATCGAGAAGGTCGGTTCCCTAGCTCCGATCTTTATGATCGCAGGATTTGCCGTGCTTCATTTCTTCGAGCACACGCTCGTGGGTCATTTCCACTTTGGAGAGGAAGTCCATCCTGAGGCGATGGTGTCAGGGATTGCCAGCGTGACGGCGTTTTCTGGTCTCTTCATCCACGCTTTTTTTGACGGGCTCTCAATTTCCGCGGGGGTGCGGTTTGATTTCTACCTGGGGTTCTTGATTTTTCTCGCAGTGCTGCTGCACAAGCTGCCGGAAGGGCTCACGATTGCCTCCATCATGCTGGCTGCCGGTCGGTCGCGCAAAACGGCCTTTCTGGCGACCGCCGCGATCGGTTGTGCGACGATGATGGGCATATTGACGATCTTCGTGTTCGCGAACGTCGATGAGAAGATCACAGGGTTTGCGTTTGCATTTTCGGCCGGCGCGGCAACGTACGTGGGGGCAAGCGATCTCATTCCGGAAATCAATCGGTCCCGGAACAGGGTGCTTCCGCTGATCGTATTCGCAGGGATGATTCTGTTCTATTTTAGCTCGGTGGCGCTGGAAGAGCTCTTGCGGTAATGAGGATCATCCCTCACCGATGTCTTCGTCCCAAACCTTTGGATGAGCTGCTATGAAGTCCTTCAGCATGTCGATGCATTCTCGCGAGTTGAGATCTATGACGTACACGCCGCTTTCACGCAGCCAATCAATGCCACCATAGAAATTGACTGCTTCGCCGACGACGACAGTCCCGATCTTGAACTGACGCACCAGTCCGCTGCAGTACCAGCAAGGAGCGAGTGTGGTCACCATGATCGTATCGCGATAGCTGCGTTGCCTTCCAGCTTTGCGGAAAGCATCAGTCTCGCCGTGCACAGAAGGGTCGCCATCCTGGACTCGGCGGTTGTGGCCATGTCCGAGAAGGCTGCCTTGTCCGTCAAAGAGAGCGGCGCCAATGGGTATACCGCCCTCTGCGAGCCCCTGCCTTGCCTCCTTTATGGCTACTATCAACATGGCGTGATAATTCAGACCTTGGGTCATATCTATCCTCCGAAGGACGAACCTACTGAAATCAATTTAGTTGGACTGCAACATCACTTACAGATCACAGCGTTCAGAAATTGGTGTGCTAGGAAAGGCGGGTGAGAAAACTAAAGACTTGTTCCAATGGTCACACGATGCAGCGCCCCAATTTTTCCGAGTGAATTAAAGGCGTAGTCAATTGTATACGGGTCAAGAAAAACACCGGCCCCGAGCGAAAATCCTGCCAGCCCGGATGAGATTCCGATTTTCAAATCTTTGCGCACCTCATTGTCATACCCAATTCGTGCCTGGACGGCCTCGCTCAACGTGAATTCTCCGCCAACGGAAAACGCTCTTAGTCGCGAGATTACGTCGCCCGCTTCTTCATTGAGTCTGTTGAAACTGATGTTCAAGAGAAGAGGCAGGTGCTCGGGCCTGAGAGCGATGCCTACTCGAAGTTCCAGCGGTAGGTCCTCTCTTGTGCCGATGTACTTGCTGATCTGTCGTCCCCAATGAAGTATGCTCGCCCCAATGGCAAATCGGTCCGGTGTGACTTCGTAGAACACCCCTGCATCCAGAGCCAAAGCCGACGACTGGATATCAGCGATCGAAGAGTAGATGAGTTTTCCGTTCACACCGTAGTGGATTCCTCCGGAGACGACATTCGAGTATCCAAGGACGAGAGCGAGGTCATTCGCTCCAAAAGTTCCGAGCTTGTTACCTAAGTTATCGGTCCGGGTAAACTCGCCGTAGTGGATGTACTCAATTCCTGCACCAAACCATCCGAGGTTCCGGATTTGCTGGCTGTAGCTGATATATCCGGAGTTTACGTCGAGGAGATGTTTAAGGAATCCAAAGGACACCTGCTTTTTCTCGAGTGTGCTCAGCCCGGCGGGGTTATAGAAAAGCATATTGACGTCGTTTTCCACAGCGACAAAACTGCCACCTAGAGCGGCGGCTCGCGCACCGACGTCATTCCGGAGAAAGTTGTACGTTGTTTCACCGTTACCGGCGACAGCCGGAATTCCGATGAGGACCGTTATGAAAATTACCGTGATCTCTCGTATTGTCAATTCTTCTCCGGAGAATTACTCGGTTAATCTATCTAAATTGCTCAAGAAATACAAGTTCACACTGATTCCGATGAATGGGTGGAATGACGTCTGGAACCTGGTATGGTTATACATCTTGGTTGCAAAGGAACGGAAATATCGCTATATTAAAGTGAGTTATTTTGACGTAGATTTGTTGTCGAGAGGAGCTTTGAATGAAGGAAGGGATCCATCCAGCTTACAAGCGGTCGGTCGTCACTTGTGTTTGCGGCAATACCTTCGAGACGCGGTCCACGGTGGGCGATCTCAAGGTTGAGATCTGTTCGAATTGCCACCCGTTCTTCACAGGAAAGCAGAAGCTCGTCGATTCCGCTGGCCGCGTGGAGAAGTTCATGAGGAAGTACGGTCAGAAGAAAGAAGATAGAGCTCTTCCGAAGACGGGCGAGACTTCCTCTGAAAGCGGAATCAAGTCACCAAATGCGTGAATTCTCTACGGTAAACGCACAGTCGTAGGATGTGAACAAGAGAATCCCGCCGCGCGCGGGATTCATTATTTTTAAGCTTTTTCGTTTCCGCTTATGCATCTCTGTTTATTCGAGGACAACCTCGTTGCCAATTTTCACCCGCTTGTTTACTTCCGGCCCGTTTACGCGCTTCGGTGTGGGATGTTGACCTTGCAGCAGAAAATTCTCGCCCATGTCCCCTCGGCGCATGTAGCGCTTCATGCTCGCGCTTACCTGAAGAATTATTTAGGCGAACTGCATCCAGATAGTTCGGTGAACGAAATCGCTGCCGACCGATGCCTGTTCATGAACGGAAGACTCCTTGCAGACTCCGATGTTGCGAAGCAGGTGACGACGAAAGGGGATGAAGACAGGGTCTTTGTCAACGGGGACATACCCGTAGCGGCTTGGGTGAGTGGAAATCGCCTCGAGTATTTAAAGCGAAAGATGGCAGAGGGAACGTTCGGGATAGGCGATTTTGATGGACTTCCCCGACGAGAGATCGGGGCGAGGCTCGTCCAGTATCCGTGGGATCTGCTGAGTGCGAATGCTCAAGAGATCTTCTCAGACATCATGATCACGACAAAGCGGAGCAAACAGAAGATTCAGGGCAAGATCCATCCGGGTGCGCATCTAATCAACCGCAAGGGGATCTTTGTCGGGAAGAGGTCGAGCATCAAGCCGGGTGCTGTTCTGGACGCAGAGCATGGACCGATCTACATCGGTGACGATGTTCATGTGTATGCAAATGCGGTGATTGAGGGTCCCGCCTTCATCGGAAGCGGTAGCATCGTAAAAATTGGTGCAAAGATCTATGGGAAGACAAGCATCGGAGAATTCTGTAAGGTTGGTGGGGAGATCGAAGGATCAATCCTTCACGCCCACGCTAACAAACAGCATGACGGATTCCTCGGCCACTCTTACATTTGTCCGTGGGTGAACCTTGGAGCCGATACAAACAACAGCGACTTGAAAAATAACTACAGTTCTGTTAGAGTCTCTATCAATGGGGAGCTGGTCGACAGCGGCCAGCTGTTCGTTGGCATGTTCATGGGTGACCATTCGAAGTCGGGCATCAATAGCATGTTCGATACCGGGACAGTCGTCGGCGTTTCCTGCAACATCTACGGTGCTGGAATCCCTCCGAAGTTTGTGCCGTCATTTTCGTGGGGGGGCAGCGAGAGGCTGGTTGAGTACAGGCTCTCAAAGAGCATGGAAGTTGCCAGAAAGGTTATGGAACGCCGCAACGTTCGCTTCACGCCGGCCTACGAATCGGCTTTTCGAGCCGTTTTTGCCCTGACCGTCGGTGAGCGAGAGAGGTCGGGAGTTCATTGAAGTGAGTCTCGAGGAGTTGAGAGCTCTTTCATGTTGGTGGTGAGGAGTCAATGGAACAGACTGAAACGAAAGAAATTCCGAGGGAGCTGTTTTTCGGCCCACGTGGCACTGCGGTGAAAATTCTGAACCGCGTTGACCGCAGCGGCGCGTACCTCGATAAACTGCTCGATACCGAGCTTCGCTCGACCGACCTGAGCGATGTAGATAAGGGTCTTCTCGCTGAAGTTGTCCACGGAGTCCTGCGGTGGCGAATGAAGTTAGATTGGGTCCTGAACGGATTTTTTCACGGAAATTTTGCCAAGGCGGACGTTACGATCAAGAACTCCCTGCGCGTTGCACTGTACCAGATACTCTTCCTCCAAAAGATCCCCTACCACGCTGCTGTCGATGAGGCCGTCGAATTCGTCAAGCGGATTCGTGGTGACAGGGCCGCCGGGCTCGTGAACGCGGTGGTGCGGAACATCATCCGGAATCTTGATGGCATCCGTTATCCGCTGCTCGAGGAGAACCCCATTCAATATCTCGCAGTCGTCTACTCTCATCCGCTCTGGATGGTGAAACGATGGGTGGACCGCTATGGGTTCGTGGAGACGGAGAAACTCCTCGCTGCGAACAACGAGCGCCCAGAGCTGACCTTACGGATCAACAAGCTCAAGATGGACCCGGGTCAATTTCTTGCCGCCCTCGAACAGATGAAAGTGAGCTATCGTGGGTCAACGTACATTGATTATTTCGTCCGAGTTCGCGGCAGTTCGGGCATGTTGCAGCTGGACATCTTTCGGAACGGGTGTTTCAGCATACAGGACGAAAGCGCTGCCTTTCCCTCTCTCTTGCTCTCACCGCAACCTGGTGAGCGCATTATCGACATGTGTGCCGCCCCGGGTGGGAAGACGACCCACATCGCGGAGCTGATGAAAAACACCGGCGAAATCATTGCTGTCGATAAATATGAGAGCAAGCTCCATCTTCTCAGAGCGAGCTGTGACCGACTTGGTATCAAGATCGTGAAGCCCATGGTCGGAGTGGATGCCCGCGAACTGGACACGGCCATCGCTGACCGAATTCTCCTCGACGCTCCCTGCTCCGGATTGGGAACGCTCACCAAGAAGCCCGATATCAAGTGGAAGCGAGAGCCGGAGGATATCGCTCGACTCGCTCAAATGCAGATGGAGCTACTGAACAACGCAGCTCGATTGCTGAAGCCTAGCGGGGTGTTGGTCTATAGTACCTGTACTATCGAACCGGAGGAAAATATCCTGCTCGTCAAGAACTTCATCGAGAATCATCCGGAATTCACCGTCGACGACGCGTCAAGATACGTCAACCGGGACGTCGTGAAACCGGAGGGCTACGTCGAAACTCTCCCTCACAGGAATGGTATGGATGGATCCTTTGCCGTCCGGCTCGTCAAATCTTCGCGTCCTGCGGGCTGATCGAACGAGCCTCGAGGAGCTCTTCTTATGAACACAATGAAGGCCGTCGTGAAAACGACCCCCGCTCGTGGAAAGGACTGGGAGAAAGGCTTTCGACTGGTCGAGAAGGAAGTGCCGAGAATTGAAAAGGCGACCGATGTGAAGATGCGAGTGGTGGCGGCAGCAGTGTGCGGTACCGATGTGGGAATCTACAACTCAAAGGACTCTCTCCGCGAGGAGATGTCGGTCGTCCAAAAAAGCGAGATCATAGTGGGACACGAATTCTGCGGAACGATCGTGGACGCAGGAGCCGATGCGCGCTTCCAACTGGCGAAACTTCTCTTCAGCAAGTCCGGTGAAAGCGAGGCGGTCGCCGACTATGTGCGGGGACGGAATCCGGCAGAGATCGCGCGTGACAAGAATCTGATCGAATTTCTGAGCGACAAATTTTATAGCTCGGCAGAAATGCACATTTCGTGCGGAACGTGCTATCAGTGTCGGATTGGAGAGAAGCACGTCTGTCGAAACACGATCATCAAGGGGATCCAAGACGACGGAGCCTACGCAGAGTTTTTAACCGTGCCTGCAGAAAACGTGCGGATATACTACGACAGCGAAATTCCGCCCGGAGTCATTGCATTCATGGACGCGATCGGCAATGCAACACACACTGTGCAGTCCGTCGACATTCAGGGCAAGAACGTAGCTGTCCTCGGCTGTGGCGTCCAGGGCCTCATGGCAACAGCGGCCGCCAAATACGCGGGGGCGAAGAGGATTTTCGTGACCGATGCTTCGCACGGAAAATTCTCACACGAAAAGCTTACTAGCAGTCGCTTCCGGCTGGCCAGGTTGTACGGGGCCGACGAATGCTTCGACGTTCATATCGACCGGGAGCGAGAAGCGTTTTATCAGACAGTTAAAGAAAGGACAGACAACACGGGCGTCGATATCGTGTTCGAGATGTCGGGAAATTACAAAGCGTATGAAGACGCATTTCGGGTCGTGCGGATGGGTGGAGTGATTTCGCTGCTTGGCTTGCCGGGCGGACAGATGGTGGTGGACTTCTCCAAGGACATTATCTTCCGCGGCATCACGATACACGGTATCATTGGTCGGCGAGTCTTCGAGACCTGGGATCTGATGGAGAAAATGTTGAAGTCTGGATTGTCAAAGGAGTTCCTTGACTCGGGATTTATCACGCACGACCTTCCACTTGAAAAATACGAAGAGGCGTTTCAGGCGATCACGGAAGGAGATGCCGTCAAGGTTTTGTTGCGTCCATAGTTTTTCGGGAACTGGCATCACGATTCTGTTTCATATTTTTGTGCTTCAGATGAATTTATCATGTGCCGCCCTTCGAGGTCGTGCACTCTCTTGCCCTTACGGGATTGTAGACCGCCCATCTCACATTTTCCGGCTTTTGTGCACGTCGACTATCTCCCGCTCCCTAGTCATGCCTACAACAAGCGGAATCCCGCCCGTCCCGCCATAGTGGGAAGAGTTCTCGTGGGAGGGTCCCCATGCATCGCGACGGTACGGACACGGCGGAACCTAGTCGAGGTGTGATCTGGCGCTAGGGGCGAGGTGTCGAGCCCCGACCGTGTCAGGGCTCCACGCCACAAGAGCGTTTGGTTCGTAGGGGTTCAAGATTTTTCCCCTACCATAAAGACCCACAAGAGTGGAGGTCGATATGGTTGATGTTCACACAACGATTATGCAGGAACTCGCGCGTCTTCGGGAAACCAAGACCTACAAGTACGAAGTTCCGCTTCAGAGTCCCCAGGCTGGAGTCGTGAGAGTCAACGGCCGAGAGGTCGTGATGCTCGCCTCCAACAATTATCTGGGGCTCTCGAATCACCCGTCAGTAAAGAAAGCTGCAGTTGAAGGGATCAGGAAGTACGGCTACGGTGTGGCCTCGGTCCGTTTTATCTGTGGCACACAGGATATCCATTTCCAACTCGAGAAGAAGATTTCGAAATTCGTCGGGTGCGAGGATACGATTCTCTTCTCTTCCTGCTTTGCCGCAAATGAAGGATTCTTTGCTTCCCTGACGAATGAGAGACTCGGTTTTGAGAATTACCGGGATGTCTACTACAGCGACCGTTTGAATCACGCGAGCATCATCGACGGCCAGCGGCTGTGCCGAGCTGAAGTCCTTGACAAGAAAATATACAATCATGCAGACGTGGGACATCTCGAACAACTTCTTGAAGAAGACAGGAATAAGGATTACCGATTTCGCATCATCGCGACTGATGGGGTGTTCAGCATGGAGGGCGATTTAGCTCCACTGGATAAGCTGGTCGGGCTAGCGCATAAGTACAATGCGATTCTGCTCGTCGATGATTCCCACGGAATTGGAGTCGTTGGGAAAACGGGTCGAGGGACACCGGAGGAAAAAGGGGTCCTCGGCACGGTGGATGTATTGACGGGAACACTCGGGAAGGCGATCGGCGGTGCCTCGGGTGGGTACATTAGCGGCAAGAAAGAGATCATCGAATATCTCCGGCAGAAGTCGCGGCCGTACACGTTTTCGAACTCCCTTCCGGCACCGATTATTTTCGGAGCGCGGGCTGCTATCGACCTGCTCATGAAAGATAAGTCGATCGTCCGAAGGCTGCACGAGAACACTGCGTATTTCAGGAGGGAGATCAAGAACCTCGGCTACACGATCATCGATGGAACACATCCGATCGTGCCGATTATGCTCGGAGAGGCTTCCCGTGCTCAGGATATAAGCGCATCGTTGCTGAAAGCAGGCGTGTACATCAAGGGCTTATGGTTCCCGGTCGTTCCTCAGGGTGAAGCACGACTGCGAGCCCAGATCTCCGCAGCTTTGACGAAGAAAGATCTCGACCGCGCACTGGATGCGTTCAGGAAGGTAGGACAGAAGATGAAGGTGGTTTGATTGTCCCACCAAAAGGTGGCGGGACTTCGGAGATGATTCAGTGAATAGAGGATGCACGGTTGCCGATCAGATATCGCAAGCTCTGGAATGCGCGCTGATCGAGTGAGGTTTCGATCGTTATCGTGCGATGATTCGACCTTACGGTGAATCAGCGCACTCATCGAAACAGGTCATCTGCGAATTCGTTGACTATCCCTCATTTTCTCCTTAACTTGGGCATGTCCCGAAATCTGTTTTCTTACATCATACATTAAGGTGATTGAATGAAACCGTTGACGAAGGAAAACATTCTCGATGCGCTGCGAAATGTAAAGGACCCTGACCTACATCGCGACATCGTGTCTTTGAACTTTGTGAAAGACATACAGATCGACAGAGGAAGAGTCGACCTCACCATTGAACTTACGACCCCGGCTTGTCCTGTACGTGACCAGTTGAAAGAGGAGTCCTCGCAGGCCGTCAAGAAGACCATCGAAGGGGTGAATGATGTTAGGGTGACGATGACCTCGAAAGTGATCACTCACGACAGCAAGCAGAGAGAATCGATTCTTCCCGGGGTCAAGAACACAATCGCTGTCGCTAGCGGTAAGGGAGGGGTTGGAAAATCGACCGTCGCGGTGAACCTTGCTGTCGCCCTGGCGTACGAAGGAGCGCAGGTCGGCTTGGTCGACTCGGATGTGTACGGTCCGAGTGCTCCGCTGATGATGAATCTCAACACAAAGCCGAAGGTTGTGAACCAAAAACTGATCCCTCTCGAGAACTACGGCGTCAAGGTGATGTCGATCGGATTTCTTGTGGACCCGATGCAGGCGGTCATCTGGAGAGGGCCGATGGCGAGCGGTGCCGTGAAGCAGTTCATCTCCGATGTCAACTGGGGAGAACTGGACTACCTCATCTTCGACTTGCCCCCGGGCACTGGGGATATTCAGTTGACCCTCGTCCAATCGGTCCCATTGACGGGGGGTGTGATCGTCACGACCCCGCAGGATATCTCTCTCGCTGACGCACGCAAGGGACTCAAGATGTTCGAACGAGTCAACGTAACCATACTCGGAATTGTCGAGAACATGAGTTACTATATCTGTCCCCAGTGCGGCCATCGAGATGAGATCTTCAGTTATGGGGGCGGGCGGAAAACCTCCGAAGAAATGGGTGTTCCGTTCCTCGGCGAGATACCGATCGTTACAGACATTCGCGTGGGAGGCGATACGGGAAAGCCGATCGTGATCCAGAATCCTGAATCCGAACAGGCGAAAGCTGTATTTTCGATTGCCCGCAATATGGCCGCGCAAATCAGTATTCGGCATTTGTCTGGTGCTGAGACTCCGAAATTGGATATTCAGATCGGAATTCCACAGAAATAAATGGATGGTCGTGTGCCGGCGAAGTCCCGAAGGTCGACGAGGCACTCGTCGAGGACGCACGAAGTCCCCCACCCGCGAAGCGGTCCACACAAAGTGGCGGCTTCGCTGCACTTGGTGAGAAGTGGCTCCTTTGGAGCACGAACTGCCCTTTGGCCTTCGGGCCTTCGTCGCCATCCCTTCGGGAGATGAGTAATGATGGCCCACGGGAATGGCCTTTCCACGAAAGAAGAGAAGCGACAGCAGATCGAGACGGCGCTCGAAACTGTCAGACCCTATCTCCAGGCGGACGGTGGGGATGTACGACTGGTCCGGGTGACCGATGACGGGATCGTGGAATTGGAATGGGAAGGAACGTGCGTGACCTGTCCGATGTCCGTGATGACTCTGCGTGCAGGCGTCGAGCGGACACTCTTGCTCAGGGTTCCGGGAATAAAACGGGTCGAGGCTGTCAGGAGTGCTCACTAGGCACACAGTCCTTCTTTACAGATAGGGGAGAATTACCCCGGTGGGGTGGTTCTCCTCTTCAGAGGTGACTTGGCGATGGCAACAGCGAAGATTTCGACGAAGCCTGATTACGAGCGACGGCTCTCACTCGAAGAAGTCCGAGGGCGGAAAGTCATGATCACGAAGGATGCGCTTGAGGTTTTTCCCCGGGTCGGGAAGGCGTTCACGCTCGAGGTGAACAGAAAGAAATTCACATCCTCCATCTACGCTCAGTCCTGCCAGTGCCAGGGTCCGGATAAGCCCCACGAACACTATTGGCTGAACACGAAAGAGATCTTAGGAGCCGTACCCTGGAAGCCGAGACTGACGCTTGCGTTTCGGAAGTCATCGGATACAGCATACCTCCTGACCATCCGAGAATAGATTCGTTCACGATCGCTGACTGGATCGGTCGCGGTCGGTGGGCTCTCGGGAACAGCACTGCCAACAGGGGACACCCAACATGAACTTTCCGATCTGGGATGTCCCGCTGATGGGTGGTGGGCTGCTCATAGGCTTCGTATCGATTCTTCACGTATTCGTCGCGCATTTTGCGATCGGAGGTGGGCTCTTTCTAGTACTCACTGAGCGCAAGGCCTATCGTGAGAACGACATGCGCATTGTGGAGTACGTGAAGAAACATTCTCTTCAGACTCAGACCTCGGTCCTGATCCTGTTCGTCGCGCTCTTACTCGTTACTCTGGGAATTGTGGCGTGGATGGCCAGAAAGGCATGGGTGGCAACGCACCCAGCGTAGACATCGGGCCGGCGACGAGAACTGGCGCCGCCTGCGGCGGGGCTACCGGTTGAACATCGTCAGACCACAGTGATGACCACCGAAGTCTACTACGACGTCGAGACGCAGAAATCAGCCAATGAAGTCGGCGGATGGGCGAACGTCGACAAGATGCTGGTGTCAATTGCAGTGAGCTGGAGCGGACGCGATGGATTTCGTCAGTGGAGCGAGAATGAAATGCCGGCATTCATTGCCTACCTCATACAATTCGACCGTATCATCAGCTACAACGGTGACGGCTTCGATTCGAAGGTTGTGAGTCATTACGGCGACGTTTCCCTGATTCAGAAGAAATCGTTTGACCTCCATCGAAAGCTGAAAGAGCTTCTTGGTCATCGAATAAAACTTGAGACGGTGGCTCAGGCGACACTTGGAATGGGGAAAACTGCTGATGGCCTAACTGCGTTGCGGTGGTGGAAGGAGGGACAACTGGAGAAGATTGCGGACTACTGTGAACAGGATGTGAAAGTGCTCGTTGATCTTCTACAGTTTGCAAGGGCAAACGGCTTCGTGCGGTATACGGACCTCAGCGGATTTGAAAAGGTCATCCCGGTGAAATGGTGAGTTTCTGTCAATCATTCCGTTGTCAGGGACATCGCTTGACCCGACCCCGCCCCGATCCCGACGTGCGGCGAAGCCGCCCGCGAAGCGGTCACTTCGTGACACTTCGTGGTCGGGAGGGCAAGTCGGGGTGTCCCGAACCCTCCGCACACGTCGACCGTCTCACGCTCAGTACTAATATCTGCAATAAGCACGCTCCCTTAAAGCGGAACTTGGTCGACGTGTCTATCCTAGGTGTCGAGAAGGGATGCTTGACACCACATCGGGCTCTACAGACCGGGACTTGAAGTCAGCCCCACCGAAAATTGCAGAAGTTGCTCCTATCAAATGAAACGTCATCTCTTCACCTCGACCTCAAACAGCTTCCCGTTCTTAATCTGCATGATCCGCTCGTGGCTTTTGCGCACGAGGTCGTAGTTGTGCGTGCCTACCAGAACCGCGGTGCCACGGGTGTTGATCTCCTGCAGCAGTTGGAGAATCTCCAACGCCGTGGCAGGGTCGAGGTTGCCCGTTGGCTCATCGGCGAGAAGAACAAAAGGCTCGTTTACCAGTGCCCTGGCAATCGACGCGCGCTGCTGCTCGCCGCCGGCAAGCTCATACGGCATCCGATTGCGTTTGTGACTTAAACCGACATCAGCCAAGATCCGCAAGACTCTCCTCTTGATGTCAGCTCGCCTCGCGTTCGTCACGTGCAGCGCAAACGCCACGTTGTCGAAAACGTTTCGATCCTCCAGCAGTTTGAAGTCCTGAAAGACGACTCCGATTTTTCTTCGCAGGTATGGGATATCCCGGACCGATATTGAATCAGAGCGATACTTATCGACCGCAATGGAGCCGCGCGTGGGAAATAGATCCATGTAGATCAAGCGCAGCAATGTGGTCTTGCCGCATCCGGTCTGGCCGACGAGAAACACAAACTCGCCCTGGTTAATCTTGAGGCTGACATTATCCAGCACGACCTGGCTGTTGAAATTCACGGTTACGTTCTGGAGACTGATCATCCGCTCTATCCTGATTTGATGAGAATGAGCTCCTGTTGTGGATCACCCATCCAAACAGGCCCATCTTCTGTGATGAGAACATCTTCCTCCTGGCCAATTCGCACATCGCCCCTTAATTCCTCGGAGTACGCCGAGACAGCAGGTTCGAGAGCAAAGACCTGTCCCGCCTCGAGCTTCAGAAAGACCTGCGTCCCGTATCGCTCAGGCCAGTCTGGACCGAGCAAGGGTCCGACTTCATGCGTGATGTAGCCGATGGGATGCCCTGCCGCGTGCGGATACTCCTGGTATCCTGCTTCGACGATCACACGCCGAGCGGCATTGTCCACATCGAGTCCTGTATTCCCCGGCTTCATCTGGTCAAATCCCGCGAGCACAGCCTTTTTATTCACCTCCCACATCCGTTTGATCCACTCCGGAGCATTAGCTTCCCCCGGCTTCAACACATAAGCGGTGCGCTGGATGTCCGTGCAGTAGCCGTCGAGGTTGACTCCGAAGTCAATCGTCACGACGTGTCCCGGCTGGATCAGTGCATCCGTCGGCTCTGAGTGTCCTCTCGTTGTTCCTGTGTTGATGCTCGGACAGCCAGCAGGATCCCAGGATGGCCCGACACCGTATTCATCCATTTTCTTGCGGATGGAATTCGCAAGGTCAATTTCCGTCGTTACCCCCGGCTCGATCACGCCAGGAGAAAGTGCTTCAGCCAGGATTGCTTCCGTGATTGCGACCCCTTTCTTGAGAATCTCAATCTCCCGCGGCGTTTTCCTCCCTCGGAACGTAACGACGATGTGTTCCGCGGAGACAATGCGGCTTGCCAATGAAGGCCCGGCAGCTTGTTTCAAGTACTGATGCATGCTTACTGAGAGGCCATCGGCAATCGGTGTGTCTTTCGCAAAATTTGCTCCTATCCGCCTGGGCTTCTTTTCCCGCAAGAAACGTCTGAGATGCGGCATGAGCCCTTCGCTCCGGTACGAAATGACGGTGTCGTAGATGCCGCTTTTCTTGAGAGCATCAACATCATAACTTGCTGCGATCGCAGTTCCGCCAAGTCGGATTCCTTCGTCCATGAATATTATCGCCGTCCGAGCGACAGCTGCTCCAGCGGCGAGCGCCGGTGCGATGGGATCCACGTTGTACTCCCTCGTCAGCGTGATCCAAAGGTCGATGTCTGCTTCCCGCATCGCGCGTAGGACGAATCGGTCGATTTTTTCGTTTCGGATTTCAGCTTTTTCCTCGTCCGTGAGCCGCTTGTAGTCTGTCAGCAAGGCGGGAAGGGTGGAGGTGGACTCACGGCAAGAAGAGATGAGAAGCCCGATCCCCCAACAGAGAAGGATGACCAGATGTCTATGCATACGTTTCCTCGCGATCTCTAACGTTTGCGGTTGTGGAAAATTCTGACGGCCCAATGAATCGCCTCGATCATGCTGGAAGGATTGGCAATTCCTTTTCCAGCGATGTCGAAGGCGGTCCCATGATCCGGCGATGTGCGAATGATACTGAGTCCGGCCGTGTAATTGACTGCTCTCCCCGTCGCCAGGAGCTTCACGGGAATCAGCCCTTGGTCGTGATACATCGCGAGGACGGCGTCGTACCGATTTCGAGGTATCCTGAAAAACGAGTCTGCGGAGAAGGGTCCTGCAATGCGCATCCCGCCAGCTCTGGCACGCCGTACGGCAGGCTTTAAAACCTTTTCCTCTTCGTTGCCGATGAGGCCATGCTCGCCTGCGTGCGGGTTGAGGCCCAGCAAAGCAATATGCGGCCTTCTCACGCGGAAATCGGTCTTTAAGGAGGCATGGATCACTGCGAGCTTCTCGATGATAAGGCGCTGGGAAATCGACGAGGCGACCTTCTTCAGCGGAATATGGATCGTGGTGAGCCCGACTTTAATTCGGTCTGAGAGAAACATCATCGCGACTGCTCGAGAGCGCGTCAAGTTCTGGAGAAACTCTGTCTGGCCGGGATAGGCATAGCCGCCGAGGGCAAGAGCTTCTTTCGAGACGGGGGCAGTGACAATGGCCTGGAGTTCGCCCAATTGACATCGCCTGACTGCTTCTTCAAGCGCTCTGCAGGCAGAAGTGCCGGCATCCTTTGAGATTCGTCCGGGTGTTGGACGCACCCGTCTCTCCATCGAGACTTCGAGCACTGGAGTCAGCCGCAGTTCGCGTTCTGTGCGGAGTCGTTTCGCGTAGTAGGCGAACGCGTCGTGTGCTCCGATCAGGACCGGCATGCAGATGCGCCGAACCGAAGGGTGAACCGCACTCTTCAATACGACCTCTGCTCCGATTCCATTGTAGTCGCCGATTGTCAAGCCCACCGTTGGCTTCATAGCGGTTCGCTCTTGATTAGCTGGTAGTCGCCGACGCGGCTCGGATCCTCAAAAATGAACAACTTCCCGATGGCTTGGTAGTACCAAAATTCTTGTGGTGGTCGTTTGGGAGCGAGCCTCCGATCGGTCTTCGTCGGTGGTCCATACAGCATGTAGATCTTGCCACGGTCAGTCTGAATTCCGTTTAGCTGTCTTAACGAGGAGAATTTGCGGTATGCGTAGTCGGCGCGGCGGAAGTATTCTTCCTGGACTTCGTTGAAGACAGTCTCGGGTGTTTCATCTTTTGCCTTCCAGTATCCGTTGAAGATCTTCACCTTCTCCTCTTCACGCATCGAACGCCACTTGTCTACCTCGTTTCCAATCAGGTGACGCATCGCCGAAACTGCGAAGTCGATATTGCGGAGCGACAGGGGCATGGTGATCCATCGGACGTCGAAGGACCGTCGAATCGTTTTCTCTTCCCGCGCGCTCCTGACGACGACCTCGAGATCGTACCTGCCCTGCTGCAGTCGCTCACCGTCGATCTTGAGAAGGGCAATGTATTTCTGACTCAGGGACGACGAATCGAGACGGTAGAGATAAGCGCCTTCGCTGCGCTCGATCTCTAATCTGGTCCCGACGAGAATATGATCGCGGCTCACCGTGTCTTGGATAATGGTGACGTTCCGGCGTTTCTCCGGGTTGTAGAACCGGAGGTGATACTGAATCGTGGGAAGTCCTCGATCCAAGTCGGTGCCCGTGAATTCAATATAGCCGTCGAAATTTCGCCCGAAGAAAGTGTCTCCTCCCAGGTTAAGAGGGAGAAATCGTTGTGGACCTCCGTCCTCTACCTCCAGAGGTTCGAAAAACGAAACACCGGATGTCTCAAGCCGAACATCCTTGAAGTTTCTCAGCGTAATTTTTTTATCCCGCTCGACAAATCTTCGGCTCGACTGGAGGTCGTTGATTTCGAAGTAGAGCCTGTAGGCAGCAGGCGGCAGCTCGAAGGAGAAAATTCCCTGCAGAAAATCTTCCTTGGCCGATGTGGACGTTGGTTCCTGGGAACCGATTTCTTTCCGGAGCAATTCCCGCGCCACAGATGTGTTGGTCTTGTCGAAAACTTCCACCGTGATCTCCACTCTCGCGATGAAGGGCCAGGCGAACGCCTTGGACCGATTTCGTGTGAAGATGAAATAATTGTGAGATATTCGGAAGTTGATGTCGAGTCGGCTCTTGGCCGTGTCCTCTGAGATGAGATTGATGGGTTCGTAGCGAATCACGGGCTCGCGACCGGCCGGGAGTCGGAAATCACGTTGTGCGAAGAGGACTGAAGGAATGAGGACTAAGAACAAGAAGAAGTGCACACGCCAAGAACGTATGAATTGGGGGAGAGGTTGGATGAACGATTTGTGATAGCGCCTGCGTGGTGTTCGAAGTTCAGGTGAGCGGTTTTCCATCTCCACGTGGAGCAATGTAAGAATCCGCTTTCTGAGATGCAACAAATGTCCAGGGAACCCTGAGTTTCTCCTCCGTGAGTCGAGTGCTTGCAGTGAAAAATTCGGGACTCAGCTTCGCACTGACTACGCGCCTTCGCGGCTCTCTGTTCGGCGCATCGGACGCGGGGGAAGGTTCAGAACCTCCTGTGGGAAATAGCGGCTCAAGAAGTCGAGAATATCTTTGACTGAGACGATGGCGACCGGTGAATTCTGATCATCGACGATGGGGATATGGCGGTAACCTCCGACGTGCATCATATTCATGGCAAATGCGATCATATCGTCGAGCTGCAGCGTCTCGGGCTCTGGGGTCATGAGTTCATCGACTTTCAAACTTTCGGGATGCTTGCCCTCTCCGATGAACTTCATGAGCAAATCGCGCTCCGTGAGAATCCCCACCAGCTTGCTGCTTTTCGTGATTATGATGCAACCGATGTGCTTCTGCCGCATCATCTCGATCGCTTGCTGAACTGTCGACCCAACGTTGAGAACGGCGGGTTCGTTCAGAGAGAGCTGCCGGAGCGGCAATCTCAGGGTTTCCGTAGTCAATGTCTTGAATTCGCGTTTCGGCTCTTCGTACATCTCCCGCAATTCTTCGTCGATATACTCTGAGTTCATGGTTGGCTCCTTTCTCGGTTCTCTTCTATTCGACCTACCAGTCCCCACTTGTCCTCCCGATACTCTCGGAATCGAGGCGGAGTCGGGACCACGTGTCGTGCCGCGCCTTTCAAGACGGTCTCTGCCATTCTCGGAGAAACTCAACCAGCAATCGGACACCGACACCTGAGCCTCCTTTCGGAGCATACTCCTGAGGTTCTTCCAAGATCGCGGTGCCGGCAATGTCCAGGTGTACCCACTTGTATTTTCCGATAAACTTCTTGAGAAACCAGCCTGCCGTGATCGCACCAGCCCAACGTCCACCAACGTTTTTCACGTCGGCAACATCGCTCTTGATCTGTCTTTCGTACTCATCGTACAGCGGAAGGGGCCATGTACGCTCATACGTCACCTCACCCGCTGCTTTGAGCTTCTCCATCAGCATGTCATCATTTCCCATCATGCCGGTAGCATGATGGCCAAGGGCGACGACGCACGCCCCCGTCAGGGTCGCGAGGTCGATGACAGCAGCGGGCTTGAACTTTGCCGCATATCCCAGGGCATCGGCCAAGATCAGTCGGCCTTCGGCATCCGTATTGTCCACCTCTGATGTCTTGCCGTTGTAGTGGCGCACGATGTCACCCGGCTTTATCGCCGTCCCACTGGGCATGTTCTCAACAGCCGGGATGAGACCTACCAGATGGACGGGGAGTTTCAGCCGCGCGACCGCCTCGAACGTTCCGATAACGGCAGCCGCACCCGACATGTCCATCTTCATCTCCGCCATGTTCGACGAGGGCTTCAGGGATATTCCGCCCGTGTCGAACGTTACGCCTTTGCCAACGAGAACGACGGTCTTGCCGCGACCTTTGCGACCGTATTCCATGACGATGAAACGAGGCGGCTTGGAGCTCCCCTGGCTCACTGCAACGACTCCCCCCATTCCGAGTCTCCGGATTGTCTTTCTGTCAAATATGCGCGTTCTGAAGTGATGCATACGTCCCACACGCTTTGCAGTCTGGGCAAGTGACTCAGGGTAGATTTCGTTCGATGGGGCGTTCTGCAAGCCCCGCGCAAGGTACACAGCCTCACAGATGATTTGAGCATGGTTCACCGCGCGTCGAGCCTTTCCTATGGTGCGAACATTGTCCGAGAACAGAATGACCTGTTCGACAGTCTTGGGCTTCTTCCCATCATTCTTGGAACGATATTTATCAAAATCATAGACGGATAGTGCAGCACCTTCGCAGAGTGCCTGGACGACTATTTCATACGGTGCCTTCACCGACTCACTGACCGTTGGGTATTCTGGAATCTCCAGCGCGACTCTCCTGAGTTTCATGCTCTTCGCTTGTTTTGCCGAGGCCGCCGCCGCGCGGCGTAATTTCTCTACAGTAAGTTTTTTCTGCTCACCGAGGCCGATGAGCATCAGCCGTCCGGCCTTAGCCGCGTTTCCGGTATACACGACGGATACTTCACCTTCTTTCCCACTGAAATCTTTCGACTGAAGCAGGCTTTGAAGACTCTTTCCAGTCATGCGATCGATCGCTTGGGTTCTCTTTCGGAAGAGGTCCTTATCTTCGAAGACGAACGCCGCCGCAACATCTGCGCGAATGGTTTTCAGGGATGCTGTCTGGAATTGAAGTATGACCATAACACCTCTCAGAATATGCGAGAGACTGACCGTCGGTGTGGGCCAAGCTGGGATTACGACTTGGATTCGCTCAGCGGTTGTTTCAAGAACTCCGAGCTTTTTTCGATCACGGCGGGTACGATTTGCTCGAGTCCCGACTTGTCGGAACCCAACGTTCTTGCGCCAGCTGCGTTCTTGTGGCCATTCCCTCCGAACGCCTTCGCGAGCTCGTTGATTGGGATATCCCCCTTGGAACGGAAGCTGATTTTTACGCCATCGTCGAGCTCGGCGAACATGATACCGATGACAACGCCAGCAATGCTCATCGGAAAGGTGGTAAAGTTATCGGTATCTTCGGGACTCGTGGCCGTTTCCTCGAGCATTGAACGGGTTATGACGAGGTAAGCGAGTCGGCCTTCGTACTCGAGTTTCATCCCGCTGAGTGCCCGTCCGAGAAGGAGAAATCGTCCCGGATGCCAGCTTTCGTACACCATCTGATAGATCTCGGTCGGGTCTGCGCCTCGTTCGATGAGATGGGCTGCAATGCGATGGATTTCCGGGTCGGTCCGCGGAAATCGGAAGGACCCCGTATCCGTCATGATCGCGGCATAGAGCGCCCGGGCAACATGTGGGTCGATGTAGGAGTCGTCGAGCTCGACGATCAATCGGTAGACGATTTCGCCGCAAGCGCTCGCGTGTTCATCGATCAAGTAGTGGTCAGCAAAGTCATCTTTGTCGAGATGGTGGTCGACGCAAATCTTGATCCCCTTGCTTTCCTGGACGTATGGCTGGAGCGTTCGCAGGCGTTCGGGCTGGTTTGTGTCGAACACGAAGATGACATCCGCAGTGAGGACTGTATCAGAGTGTCGCTGGGGCTGAAATTTCTGGATGTCGGCATCTGGGTCAAGAAATTCGTAATTCTTTGGCATCGCGCTGTGGTTGAATATCGATGCCTCCTTGCCGAGTTTTTTCAACACCCGATGGAGGGCAAGCTCTGACCCCAGTCCGTCGCCGTCAGGGTTCACGTGTGTGGTCAAGACGAATTTCTTGTTCAATTCGATGATTCGTTTAATGCCAGCGAGGTCCACGTTGAGTTCCGTACATTGAAACGACAAAGGGTGTAGAACTCTCCGGAGTCTGTCTACACCCTTCGCACAATCTGACAACCGACGGAGGATGATTCGTCGTAGTTACTGGATCACCCACGTATCTCCAGAGTTCAACAGTTTGTTCAGGTCGCCCTCACCGCGGGTTTTAGTCGCATAAGCAATTTGCTTTTCCATCTCTTCCTCGTAACTTGGTCGGTCGACCGCAAGGAAGACCCCCATCGGTCGAGGAAGCTCGGGGTCGTCCACCATGCTCGCGACGATGAAGGCCAGGGCGACGTCCTTCTCGTCGTAGACGAGCGCATCATTGAGAGAGTGCTCTCCGTCCTTGAGGGAAATGACCTTAGGCTTGAAACCGTCAAGCCAGACAGCTTTGTCTCGTTCTTTTCCGAACACCAACGGCTTGCCGTCTTCGAGGTAGACGACGCTGTCGTCCCTCGTCTCTTTTTCCGTGAACTGGAAGAAGGCGCCGTCGTTAAAGACGTTGCAGTTCTGGTAAATCTCAATGAAGGCACATCCATGGTGTTCGTGTGCGCGCTTGATCATCTGCTGAAGATGTTTCGGGTCGCGGTCCATGGATCGAGCCACAAAAGTTGCGCTTGCACCGATGGCGACCATCACCGGCTGAAACGGGTAATCGATCGACCCGTAGGGTGTCGACTTCGTCACCTTCCCGAATTCCGAGGTTGGGGAGAATTGACCTTTCGTCAGCCCGTAGATCTGATTGTTGAAGAGAAGAATCTTAACGTTGACGTTCCGACGGAGGATATGAATCAGATGGTTCCCCCCGATGCTGAGTCCGTCGCCGTCTCCCGTCGCCACCCACACCGACAGATCCGACCGGGCCATCTTGAGGCCGGAAGCGATCGCCGGCGCACGACCATGAATTCCGTGGAAGCCGTACGTCTGCATGTAATAGGGAAATCTGCTTGAGCAGCCAATGCCAGAAATAAAAACTAAGTTCTCTCTCGCAATCCCCAGCTCGGGAAAAATGCGTTGGGTCTGTGCAAGAATCGAGTAATCGCCGCATCCCGGACACCAGCGAATGTCTTGATCTGACTGAAAGTCTTTTGCGGTGTATTTTTTCTCAAGAGTCGGGGAAACGGACTTCAAAATTTCCTCCACGCGATTCATGATTTATCCTTTCTCTAAAAGCTCGTCGATTTTCCGTTCGATCTCGGTTGCCGTGAACGGCTGACCTTGAACCTTGCTAAGAGTGAGCGCTGGAACGAGGTATTTGGCACGCAAAATTTTGGCGAGCTGTCCAAGGTTCAACTCCGCCACCAGTACGTTTTTGAACCTGTAAAGGATTTCTCCGAGATTTCTCGGGAATGGGTTCAGATAGCGAAGATGAAGATGGGACACGGACTTTCCCGCCGCACGTTTGTTCGTCACGGCGATCCGGATTGCACCGTAGGTTCCGCCCCAGCCGACGACGAGCAGATCTCCTTCCTCGTCGCCCTCGACTTGAGCGAGCGGTATGTCGTTCGCAATTCGTTCCACTTTCTCTGCACGCAACCGCACCATAAACTCGTGGTTCTCCGGATCATAGCTCACGTTACCCGTGATGTGCTCTTTCTCCAAGCCACCGATCCGGTGCTCCAGGCCTGGCGTTCCCGGAATGGCCCAGGGACGCGCGAGCGTTTTCTCGTTGCGCGCGTACGGGTGGAATCCCTCCACGTCAGTGTGGAATTTCGGCGAGATGTCCGGCAGCGCATCGACATCGGGGATGAGCCATGGTTCTGAGCCGTTGGCAATGTAGCCGTCAGAAATAAAAATCACTGGAGTCATGTACTGGATGGCAATGCGGGCGGCTTCGAATGCCATGTTGAAACAATCCGCCGGCGAGGCAGCGGCGACAACGGGAATCGGGGCCTCACTATTCCGCCCGTAGACTGCCTGCAACAGGTCCGCCTGCTCAGTCTTCGTCGGCAGCCCGGTGCTTGGACCGCCCCGCTGGATGTCGCAGACAATCAACGGCAATTCAACCATGACAGCGAGCCCAAGCGTCTCAGTTTTGAGCGCCAAACCGGGTCCGCTGGTCGTCGTAACGCCGAGTGCTCCCCCGAACGAAGCGCCTAGCGCTGCTCCAATCCCAGCAATTTCATCCTCGGCTTGGAACGTTTTCACTCCAAAGTGCTTGTACGTGGACAGCTCATGGAGGATGTCGCTTGCCGGCGTAATGGGGTAGCTTCCGAGAAACAGCTGCAGCCTCGACTTCACCGATGCGGCAACTAAGCCCATTGCCAGCGCGGAATTTCCTGTGATGTTTCTATATTTCCCGGGTGGAAGCTTGGCTGGCGCGACTTGATACTGAACCGTGAAAATCTCCGTCGTTTCCCCAAAGTTATACCCTGCTTTCAGCACGCGGAGGTTCGCCTCAGCGATTGCGGGATTCTTCGCGAACTTTTTCCTGATCCATTGGGTCGTATGGTCCATCGGACGGTTGAACATCCAATAGACCATCCCCAGTGAGAAGAAGTTCTTGCTGCGGTCCATGACTTTCGCCTGGAGGTGCAAATCTTCAAGAGCTGCGAAGGTGAGTTTCGTGATGTCAACCGCGAAGACCTGGTATTTGGAGAGCGAACCGTCTTCGAGAGGATTGGATTCGTACCCGGCTAACTTGAGGTTTTTGTGGCTGAAATTACCGCTGTTGGCGATGATGATGCCGCCATCGCGCAACCAGCGAAGACTTACTTTGAGTGCTGCAGGGTTCATCGTGACCAGAACGTCGCATTGGTCTCCGGGAGTCAAGATCTCGTTTCTGCCAAAATGGATCTGAAATCCACTCACACCGAAGAGCGTTCCCGCAGGTGCACGAATTTCAGCAGGGTAATCCGGAAAGGTACTGAGGTCATTGCCAAGGAGAGCGGTGGTATTGGTAAACTGGGTTCCGGCGAGCTGCATTCCGTCGCCGGAGTCACCCGCGAACCGGATCGTGACCTCATCAATTGCTTTTGTCTGTTTCTCTCCCATAACTGCTATATTTTCAGTAGGTTGTCAAGGGCTGCTGGGTTGCTTCAAACGATTGTCCCAGCCCCCTGTGTAAAATTACTTCCTTTTAGCTAAAAAAACAAGTCGTTCAACATGATAACGAAAAACTGCTGAAAAAAGTTGCCTCGTGTGATGCGCGTCCGCAGCGCAGGCTTTAAGCCCTGATGGAAGGCACTTATTCCCGGACGACCCAGACCTTGACCTTTGATGTGACACTCAGATGAAGTTTGACCGCTACGTCATAGATTCCGAGGGCTTTGATAGAATCTTGGAGGTCAATCTGACGCTTGTCGACCGCATACCCTTTTTCGCTGAGTGCGTCCGCAATCATCTGATTCGTCACAGCACCGAACAGCTTATCATCTTCACCAACTTTCATCTGGATGGTGACGGAGATTTTTTCAAGATCCTGGGCAAGTTTTTCGGCCTTCCTCAGCTCTTTGGCCTGACGTCGAGCGTGTTGTTGTCTCTCCTCGTGGATCGTATGATGTGCTCCTTCCGTCGCCATGATGGCAATCCTGCGAGGAATGAGGTAATTCCGTGCGTAGCCGTCCTTTACATCGACGATGTCGCCCAGACGTCCGAGAGATTCGTAATCTTGTCGAAGTATGACTTTCACACCCTTGTCCTCTGAGTTCTCTGCTGTAGACTTCCGCGCATGACCCAGGGGTTTGTCCCCACAAAGTGTCACGAAGTGCGGCCAAGCCGCCCGCGAAGCGGTCCACTCACGAAGTGATGCCTTTGGCAGAAGTGGCCCCCTCGGGGAAGGGGTCCCTCGGACGCGGCGCTCATCCGGAGCCGCTGCGGATTCTACCGAATCGTGTCGGACACAAACGGAAGTAGGGCGAGGTGTCGAGCACGTTTGATCGCCTGGGCCAGCTGCCGCTGATGTCGTGCACACGTTCCGGTTATACGCCTTGGGATGATTTTCCCCTGTTCGCTGATGCAGCGCTGCAGTTTCTTTTCATCTTTGTAATCGATGAACGTGTCTTTGTTGTCACAGAAGCGACATCTTCGCTTTTTCCGTACCTGTTGAGTGGTCAAACTCGCATTCCTTCCTTATAGTGGATTGTCTTTTTTGTCTGCATCACCCTTGAGAAGTTCCGATTCTTCATTCGAAAGAAATTTATCGAAAGAATCATCTTCCATCGGGACATCCACTTCTGCTGGCTCTGCGGCACTTTTCCTCTCTGTGGCCTCGATGTCCGTCGGACGCCCACGCTTGTTGAGGAATTGGATTCGTCTTGCTTTGATCTCCACGATGCTGCGATTGTGACCTTCGTCTGTCTTCCAGCTGCGGCTCTGAAGCTCGCCATCGATGAGCACTGCGCTCCCTTTTTTCAGACGCTCGTTGCAGCTTCCTGCTAACTTATTCCAGGCTACGACCCCGACGTAGCAGACGTCCTCTTGCCATTGATTGTTGCTGTCTCGGTACTTGCGGTTTGCAGCGATCGCGAAGTTGACGACAGGCGTGCCATTTGTGGTTGATCGAAACACGGGATCCTTCGTCAAGTTCCCTGCGATGAACACGCTGTTCAGTTCGGGCATCTTCAAGTCAGCCATCTGTTCACACCTCCATCTTTGCGTAAGTGAAACATGAACTGTTACGACCTGGCTCCTCACGGTCCAGCGGGATGGCTGGTCTACGACCCTACGGGTCAATAGACCCGTAGGGAGTAGTCACACGAACAGCATCATGACGGTTTATTCTACGACGCCTTACCCTCGACGAGTCCAGTCTGTTCTCTCTCCGATCCTGATTGAACCTGACGTCGGTAATCTTCGGTCTGAGCAGGTGAGGGTTGGCGTGCTTTTAAAACGTTCTTGTCGACAAGAACGTTAAGAAACCGGAGGACATTCTCCTCGAATTGATAGTATCGCTCCAACTGATCAATCAGGTTGCCGGTCGCGACGAATTCGATGCTGACGTAGAACCCGTTGTTCTTCTTATTGATCGGATACGCCAGCCTCTTGCGACCAATCTTCTCGAGAGATTTGATCTGACCACCGTTCTTTTCTATCGTGTCCTGCACCCTGGCGATCGCGGCTTCAATCTGCTGATCGTCTAAGGAAGCATTAACGATGAACGTCGTTTCGTAAAATCGCTTTGTTGTATCCAGTATCGTTCACCTCCCTTTGGACTGTCCGTCCTGTCCTTCGTATCGGACGGGATGAGATCTCGATCCGAGGCCCGTCCCACTCAGGAGCAGGACGAGGTCTCGAGCGAGAGTCAGATCGGATGGTTGCGTAGACTCTAAGTCTGGTCGCGACGTCTCTCTTGACCGCCTGGAGTAGGGTTGCTTCACGAGAATCACACACGAACGTATCTCAACCACTCTCCGTTCGATGCAAACTCTCAGAGGAGTGGCGCGATCACCAGTGAAACTACAGACATGAGCTTGATGAGAATGTTCATCGATGGACCGGAAGTATCCTTGAACGGATCGCCTACGGTATCGCCCACGACGGCCGCCTTGTGAGCATCCGATCCCTTTCCGCCTAAGTTTCCCTGTTCGATGTATTTCTTTGCGTTGTCCCACGCACCGCCCGCGTTCGCCATGAAGAGCGCGAGCAGAACGCCGGTGACCATCGCCCCAGCCAACATCCCGCCGAGAGCCTCGCGACCAAGCAAGAACCCCACCAAGACAGGAGCTATGACCGCAGTCAACGCGGGGGCGATCATTTCTTTCAAGGCCGCCGTGGCACTGATATCGACGCACCGGGCCGTGTCGGGCTTTCCGGATCCGTCCATTAAACCCGGTATTTCCCGAAACTGCCGACGAACTTCCTCCACCATTTTGAAGGCGGCCTTGCCGACGGAAGTCATGGTGAGTGCTGCAACGGCGAACGGGATCGTTCCCCCAATGAGGAGGCCGACGATCACAATGGGCTGAGTCAGGTTGATAATCAAATCGCCCTGGCCGTGGGTCACCGCGTGCGTGTACGCGGCATAGAGAGCCAACGCTGTTAAGGCGGCAGAACCGATGGCAAATCCTTTGCCAATTGCGGCCGTTGTATTTCCGAGTGAATCGAGCCGGTCAGTGATCTTTCGCACTTCGGGACCCAGGCCGGCCATTTCCGAAATACCGCCTGCGTTATCAGCAATCGGTCCGTAGGCGTCGACCGACATCGTGATGCCCACGGTCGCGAGCATGCCGACAGCCGCGATCGCGATCCCGTAGAGATTCGCCACCTCGTAGGAAATTAAGATGGCAGCGGCAAGACAAAGCATCGGGAGGATTGTGCTCTTCATTCCGATCGCAAACCCTGTGATGATGTTCGTGGCGCTTCCGGTCTTGCTCGATTCTGCAATGCGAATGATCGGCTTTCCTGCCGTGTAGTATTCAGTTATCCAACCGATCAAACTTCCAGTCAGTGCGCCTGACAGGACTGCCAGGAAAATATCGTTGTTCACGCTCACGGATGCGATGACAAAATAGGCACCGATGAGCATCAGCACATTGCTGAGAAGCGTCGCATAGCGTAAGACCTTCGCGGGGTCCATCGCTTTAAGGACCCGGATCGAGGCGATGCCGAGCAGCGAGGAAGCGAATCCGACGATCACGATCATGAACGGCAGGCCCATGAGCGCCAAACGGCCCTCCTCAATCGGAGTTCCTTCGTAGGTTATGCTCGCGATCACGGCGCTGGTGGCAGTCGCACCGATGGCAATTGTGGCAACGATGGATCCGACGTACGACTCGAAAATATCGGCGCCCATACCCGCCACATCGCCGACGTTGTCACCCACGTTGTCGGCAATGACCGCCGGGTTCCGCGGGTCATCCTCCGGAATGCCCGCCTCCACTTTCCCAACGAGGTCCGCTCCGATGTCCGCCGTCTTTGTGTAGATGCCGCCGCCGACGCGCGCGAAGAGCGCAATGGAACTCGCGCCCATGGCAAAACCGTTGATGATTTCCGCCTGAGAGGGGTTGCCGAAGTAGAAGAAGAAAATTCCGAGGCCGAACATTCCCATGCTGGCAACGGCAAGCCCCGTCACGGAGCCGCCGAAAAAGGAGACACTGAGCGCTTTACTCTGTCCGTGAGCTCGTGCGGCCTCGGTCGTGCGGACGTTCGCTTTAGTCGCCGCTTTCATGCCCATAAATCCGGCCAGTATCGAGCAGAGAGCTCCCGTGAGAAAAGCGAGCGCCGTTTGTAACCTGATGAAAACGACCAATAGGACAACAACAATGAGAATGAACACCGAGAGCACTGTATACTCACGCCTCAAGAAGGTCATCGAACCGAGGTGAATCTGGTCTGCGATTTCCCTCATCTTCTCTGAGCCTGCGGGCTGCTTCTTGATGAACTCGTAGATGGTGAACGCGATCAGCAATCCTGCGATTCCAGTTACCGGTGTCAGAATTACCCACTTTTCCATACCGAAGAAGTTTACTCGTCTATGTGCACTACTACTTGGGAGAAGACTCTCAGTTACGAGATCGGTTGGTTGTAACGAGTCATGGCCCGGTCAGCTCCTTCGACCGCATAGCAGAGCGAAGCTTCGGCTGCCCGCGGGATCATTCGTTTCACGACAGGCCGTTCGTCCGGCTCAAAGACGGAGAGAACGTAGGTTGCCATCTTCTCTTTCTCTCTCGGCATCTTCTCCGAAGCGATGCCGCATCGCAACCGCGGAAACGCCTCCTCGCGCAGCTGGTAGATGATCGAGTACAAACCGTTGTGGCCGCCGTCGGTGCCCATCGGGCGCAATCGAAGTCGGCCCAAGGGAAGGTTGATATCATCACAGACGACGAGAACGTCCACCAGGGCTACTTCGTAGCGCTCCACGATATTTGCAACCGCAAGGCCGCTGTTGTTCATGTACGTCAGAGGTTTCACAAGTCCGATTTGCTCACCGTGATATCGAGTCCGTGCCAGCAGGTAATCACCTTTTCCTTCCCTCCAGGTTGTCTCCAGGGATCGAGCCAGTTCATCGAGCACGCCGAATCCGACGTTGTGCCGTGTGTTATCATATTCACTGCCCGGGTTGCCAAGTCCGACGATCCATTTCACTGCATGCTCAAACAAGCGTTCGGAGGGGTAGGGTGATTATTTCTTCTCCGGCTTGCTGTCCTCTTTCGTGGTTGCCGGCTGTTTCGGCTGCTCGACTTCCTCTTCTTCTTCGGGCTTCTTGCCCTTCGCGATGACTTCGGGCTCCGTTGGCTCGAGTGCAACCGCCTCCGCCGGTACCTCTTCCTTTACCACCGTGGGTGGGACTACCGCGATGACAGTACTGTCCTCACTTTCGAGCATCATATAGGCTCCCTCTGCGAGGTCGCGGACGTGGATTGACTGGTTCATACCAAGATGCTCGACGTCGACTTCGATATGGTCAGGGATGTCCTTCGGAAGGCATGAGATCTTTAGTTTATGGATGATGTGCTGAAGAATTCCGCCTTCCTGAACTCCCGCTGCAGTGCCCTTAATGGCGACCGGAATTTCGAGGGTCACTTTCTCATCTGTCTTCAGACCCTGAAGGTCAAAGTGGACCGGTTTGTCAGTCACGGGGTCAAACTGCACGTCGCGAAGGATGCAGCTGAATTCCTTTCCGTCGTCAAGTCGAAGGCTGAGGATATGGGTTTCGGAGGTATAGATGAGGGGTTTCAGTGCCGGTTCTTTGACGGTGATTGGTATGTTCGGTTCGCCGTGTACGTAATACACACCCGGCACTTTGCCGGTTGCACGCAATCGGTTCACGCTTTTTCCAAACACGTTTCGAACTTCAGCTTGCAGTGTTATTTTTGACATGGTCGCATGATTTCCTTCTTCACAGTTTATCCTTGTCGATATCAAACAATGAACTGATCGACTGATTCTTGTAAGTGCGTTTAATCGCTTCGGCGAAGATTCCGGCGACCGATTT
>JAZGDE010000058.1:0-10396 GCA_036477295.1 Bacteroidota bacterium
CTCGCTTTACGGTTTCGGCATTGTTCTGGGCAGACGAGGAGGTCATGAAATCCGAGACGTGGACAGAAAATGTCCGGATTGCCTCCTTTGAGGAAGCACAAGCTCGAACCTACACCGTGAGCCGCCGGGTGTTTCTGCTGGACCCTGGGTCATACAGACTCTCGATCGAAGTTGTTGATGAAAGTTCAGGCAGAAGGATGCAGAAGGGAAAAACAGTTGGCGTCCTGAAGTTTGAAGAGCCAATCGCAATGAGCAGCCTCACGGTGGGAACGAGAAGAATTCAAAAAGGACAGTACGTGCTGCCAACGGTCAGTGGAGAGATTGTCGATGGGAGCGATTCCGTATTCGTCCAGTGCGAGGTGAACAGTTCGGAGGTCGGTCAACAACTCCATGTGACGTATAGACTTACCTCGTATCGGTACAAGATGCGACTTGGCACAAAGCCGGACTTTCTGGCGGGATTTCCGGGTAGGAACGATCCACAGGACTCGTCGTCCGTAACGATTGACACTGTCGTTACAGTTCCGAACCGACGTCTTCTGCTGCAGCAATCGTTTGGTAATGTCAGAGAGGCCTACTATCGATTGAGTGTTACGGTCCGAACAGCTGATGCGAGCACTGGATCGGAGGGGTCTGAGCCGGGGGTTCATCCGCCTTTGGCGCAGATCGCAGTGGCCACGAAAGCGTTTGTCGTCCGGCCGCTCGGCTTCCCCGAAGTCGTTTCGATCGAGGATCAAATCGCATCGCTTGTGTACATCGCGAGGGCATCCGAGTACTGCTCCCTGACAGAAGCAAACACGGTGGAGGAGAAACGGAGGCTACTCGAGGAATTTTGGTCCACGCATGTTGACCGCGACCTCTACTACGAGCGGGTCTCGTATGCGAACTGGTATTTTACGTGCAAGACGGAGGGCTGGCGTACCTTTCCCGGTTACATCTACATCGTCGCCGGTCCGCCCGCTACAGTCGAGTGTTTGCCGGGGGTCGAGCGATGGTTTTATGCGTCCCCAGCTCTTGAAATCAGCTTTCAGTGGCGGGAAGAAATCGAGGGAGAACGAGAATGCCGGTTTACCTACGGGCGTATCGACCCATACCTTCTCGAGCGGTACCTCATTCGATGGCGAAAGGTATGAAGGGAGAGGCAAAGGCGTGTGACATATCTGTGTCGCATTTCTGATTTTGGAGTGGTATTTTTCCTTTTGCTTCTTTAACCATTGCCTTGAGGTTTCTTTCAACGAATTTCCATTCGGATTGCCCTTTGTGATTCGCGGAGGCAAGACTGTGAAGTTTCTACTGGTGCTGCCTTCTCTGGTCTGCGTTTGAGCAATGATTCCGATCCTCGCCCAGGTCGATATCAAATACGAGAAGTATGAGCTCCCGAACGGCCTTGACGTGATTTTGCACGAGGATCATTCAGTCCCAATCGTCGGAGTGAACGTCTGGTACCATGTCGGCTCCGCACGGGAGAAACCGGGCCGCACAGGCATCGCCCACCTGTTCGAGCACATGATGTTCCAAGGCTCCCAGAATGTCGGTCACAATGAACATTTCCGGCTCATCCAGGGTGTCGGAGGCAATGCGAACGGCTCAACCGCGGAGGATCGTACGAACTATTGGGAGGTCGTCCCCGCAAATTATCTGGAAATGGTGCTCTGGCTTGAGGCAGACCGCATGGGATTTCTGCTGCCCGCGATGACGCAGCAGAAGTTGGACAACCAGCGAGATGTCGTGAAAAACGAGCGCCGACAGTCTTATGAGAATCAGCCGTACGGTCTTGCGTGGGAAACGATGTGCGCGGCGTTGTATCCACCTGAGAATCCCTATCATTGGCCCGTCATTGGTTCAATGGCGGACCTGAGTGCAGCGAGCCTCGACGACGTCCACGAGTTCTTCAAGAAATACTACCCTCCCAACAATGCGAGTCTCTGCATCGGCGGTGATTTTAACCCGAAGGAAGCGAAGCAATGGGTCGAGAAGTATTTCGGCGAGGTTCCTCAAGGACCGTCTCCTGGACCGATCAGCGCAGGTCAGCCTGTAGTGAAGGAGCCACGACGACTTCTCCTCGAAGACCGGGTACAGTTACCCAGGTTGTATTTGGCGTGGCATTCGCCTCCTCTCTACGAAGAGGGTGATGCCGAAATGGACATCCTTGCGGGTATCCTCTCACGCGGCAAGAGCTCCCGTCTGTACCGAAGGCTCGTTTACGAGAAAAAGATTGCCCAAGATGTTTTCACATGCCAGCAGTCCCGGGAGCTGAGCAGCCTGTTCTTCATCATCGCGACTGCCAAACCGGGGATCATGCTCACCGAACTGGAAAAGGAAATCTGGTCTGAACTCGAATGCCTCGAACAGGAAGGCCCGGGGGAGAATGAAGTGCAGCGCGCGAAGAACAGTCTCAAGGCCGACTTCATCTACGAGCTCCAGTCCATCGGCGGGTTTGGTGGTAAAACCGACCGCTTGAACGAGTATAACGTGCTTCTCGGGAATCCAGGATATTTCAATCAAGAGCTTGCGCGGTACGAGAAGGTGAGGGGGAGAGGTGTCCAGGGCATGGCGAACAGTTATCTGAGCAGTGACCGTGTAGTCATCCTGAGCATTGTTCCAGAGGGCAAGAAGGAACTAGAAGCAAGACCATGATCATCCACATTTCCAATACGAGGCATCGCGGAGCGGTGACGATTTTCGCTCAAATGGATCGATCGCGGCAACCCAAGTCCAAGCCATCACCGAAGCTCTCGCTGCTGCCCCTTCAGCGAGCGGATCTGAAAAACGGGCTAGGGATCGTCCTCGTCGAGCATCATGGGCTCCCCCTCGTACAATTCAAGCTGGTGCTCCAGACTGGTTCGGCCGCGGACCCGGCAGGGAAAACAGGGCTGGCGATGTTCACAGCGAACATGATAGATGAAGGGACCGAGTACCGATCAGCACTTCAGATATCTGAAGATCTCGGCTTCATCGGTGCCCGATTCAGTCTGTCGGCTAATTATGACGGGAGTTTCGCGTCACTGCTGACGTTGAAAGAGCACCTCTCCTCAGCGCTTGAGATATTTTCAGACGTGATGCTTCGTCCGTCCTTTCCACAAGACGACTTCGAGCGCGTCAAGAAAGACGTGCTGACCAGTCTGCTTCAACAGAAAGACCAGCCGATAGTCGTCGCGAACAATGCGTTTGCCACACTTCTTTATGGGTCGGACCATCCGTACGGTCGGTCGGTGAACGGGACCGAGATCTCAGTCGACGCATTGACCGTCGAGGATGTGAAGAATTTCTACGACACATACTATCGACCAAACAACGCAACGATGATCGTGGTAGGCGACGTACAACTCAATGAGGTTGTGCATGAGCTTGAGAAGACATTCGGCGGTTGGCAGAAACAAGATGTTCCGAGCGTCAGTGTACCACTGCCATCTCAGCCGTCCTCCACACGAATCTTTCTCATCGACAAGCCAAATGCACCACAGTCACAGGTACGCATCGGTCATGTTGGCGCGAACCGCAAGACCGCTGACTACTTTCCTCTTCTCGTCATGAACACGATTCTCGGCGGAGAATTCACAAGTCGCATCAACCTGAACCTTCGTGAGGAGAAAGGCTACACCTACGGTGCAAGGAGCGATTTCTCCTTTCGAAAAATAGCAGGGCCGTTCGTCGCGAGTGGCGGTTTCCGCACTGATGTTACCGACAGCTCAGTGGTCGAGCTAATGAGAGAGCTCAGGCGCATCGGGACCGCAGACGTGACGGAGGAAGAGCTGGATTTCGCAAAGAATTCCTTAATTCAGCGGCAGCCACACCAGTTTGAAACGCCGGGTGCGATTGCCTCGCGTCTCGCCGAGATCGTTCTGTACAATCTGCCTGACGACTACTACAGTTCCTATGTGCAGAACGTTCAAAAGATGGCGCTGAAGGATGTGAACCGGGTTGGTCACCAGTACATCAAACCCGATGCTGCTGTCATCGTGATCGTCGGTGACATCGAGAAGACGAAAGAGGGGTTGGGGAAGCTTGGATATAGTTCGGTGAAGATCTGCAACGAAAAGGGAGAAATTCTCAGCGGCTAGATATTGTTGGGAGAGTGAGGCCCCGAACTGCGAGCCACAGCCAGAGCATAAATGCTCTGGTCATACTTGAAGATGACCTCGGCTTCTTTTAGCCGCGACCACTGGCCTCAATTTCCCCATCGGGGCACGATATTCTCCGACGTCGACGTGCACCGACGGTCTATGAACTGCGGTTCTTCTACGAACCTCGTTTAGTCTCGTACTAAACCGATGACTCCACACGCGACGCGGCTACCGGCATTCCCCGCAGGTTGTGAAGAATAGTCGTCCGCGTGCTCGTGGAGAACCACCGCGTGACCCAGAACTGAGTAGGGCGAGGGGAGTACAGTCAAGCCCTTTGTGGAGAAACTTAGCTGGGCGACACCCTTTTGATCTGCCTGGATGTTCGGGAGATCACCCGAATGATGCGTGCCGATTGGGCCATCCGGATTTCCATGGTGTTCACTTCCAAAGGGATCAAAGTGTCCGCCGGAAGCATTCGGCTCGCCGCAATCGCCCCATTCGTGCACGTGGATTGCGTACGTCTGTCCTGCAGTTAATCCTCGAATCTCGCCCGTGATCCGGACAGACATGTCATCCTTCTGGTCGAAGCTCACAGATCCCTCTATTGCTGGGTCTGTAAACCCTCGAATCACAGCATTGGCTCGAGCTTCTCCGGAACCCTGCGGCGATTGCGTCCACAGCGGAGAAACGAACAAAACAATGGTTCCAGATATAAGAGTGAAGGTCAAGAAAGCACTGCGTCGCATGTATGCTGGTCCTTTCTTTATTGTGGATGGCCTTCGCGACGTTGGCATTTTGTGTAACGTCACGCACATTTGAGAGTCGCAGGTGGAGTCTCTCTGAGGCTATGGCGGCAATTCTAATCGTTATCTTTGTGCGTTTTCCTCCTCATGCCTTGCTCCCATTCGTAGCGGCTGGTAATGCGTTGGCGCCCACCTCCCGCTGAGTCCGTCTTTTTCGCACAGATGTTTTGCCGTCAGGGTTGGCCCTTCTTTTTCATGTCGCACCTGTCCAGGGTCGAATACCACTGCCTACGGCATTTCACCGTCCTTGTCCGCACTACCTGATCGCTTTTTCTACGAATGCCAGTCTTGTTTGTTGCCACGGTTTCATTTCCTTTTGCTCAGGAAGTAGCTTGCATTCCGGGAACGTTCACGGTCTCTTGTAAACCGCGTATGTATCCCGAGAAAACCCTTCACCGAAGGTGAAGCTGCCTCACTCTGGTGAACCAGGCCCCAGCAGTGAACGGAACCGGTCATCGCCTTTCGTACAGCCTGTAGTTGTTGATCTATCGATGAGATCCTTATTCTTCTGCGGAGGATTTAGTTGGCCAGTTAGGGCGATCCGGTAGATTGCCAAAACATAAGGAACTGGCGCATCATTGTCAACGCTCTGCGCTGAACTTGCCTACGTCAATTGGAGGTTGGCGACTCTGCGAATGTCAATGGCGATCCTCCCCCCATTAAGAAATTAACTGCCGCTCCTTGCCAGCGGGTCTTTCCCTTGGCAACAGAGGCAAAAATTTCTTACCTTCTGTTAAGATTCGCTTTTAACGATTACGTCTAAGTCCTGTTACACGCTCCCATGGGCTTCAAGTGCGGCATTATCGGTCTCCCCAACGTCGGTAAATCGATACTCTTTAACGCCTTGACCTCAGCAAAAGCCCAGGTCGCAAACTATCCCTTCACCACCATCGAGCCGCATACAGGCATCGTTGCCGTCCCGGATAAACGCCTTGATGTTCTCTCGAATATTCTCAAGCCGCCGAAAGTTGTGCCAACGACCCTCGAGTTCGTTGACATCGCGGGTCTGGTCAAAGGCGCGAGTAAAGGGGAGGGACTCGGCAATCAATTCTTGTCGCACATCCGCAACGTGGACGCGTTGGCGCACGTTGTTCGATGTTTTAAGACCGAGAACGTCGTGCACATTCACGGGTCCATCGATCCGAAATCGGACATCGAAGTGGTCGAGATGGAGTTAATCATCAGTGACCTCGAAACGGTCGAGAAATGCCTACGGGATTCAGAAAAGAAGGCCAAGGCAGGCGACAAGAAGTTTAAACACGAAGCTGAGTTTTACCACCGATTGCGGGACCATCTCGCTGGAGGACGCCCCGCACGAACGCGCCCACTCGTCGAGAACGAGCGCGAGATTCGCTATCATCTCCACCTGTTGACCGATAAGCCAACCCTCTACATCGCGAACGTCGATGAGGACGGACTGATGAAGGAGAATGAATACGTGCACGCGGTCCGACAGGTTGCGAGCGAGGAAGAGGCAGCGGTGATGATTGTAGATGGAGAGATGGAAGCGGAGATCGCTGACCTGTCGTACGAAGAGCGTGAATCTTTCTTGAAGGATCTCGGTTTGACCGAATCAGGACTTGACATGGTGATCCGCGAAGGGTACGCGACGCTCGCCTTAATCACATTTTTTACCCACAATGAGAAGGAGTTGCGCGCGTGGACGATTGCAAAGGGAACCAAGGCTCCGCAAGCTGCTGGAAAAATCCATTCTGATTTTGAGCGTGGGTTCATTCGCGCGGAGGTGATTCGCTACGAAGACCTGGATCGACTGGGTTCTGAACATGCGGTGAAGGAGAAAGGATTACTGCGCCTTCACGGGCATGATTACGCCGTGCAGGATGGGGATGTGATTTTTTTCAGGGTCAGCGTGTGATGACTTTCTCCTTTGCGTGGTGCGAGCATCCTCTTTCCCCCTGTGGTGTCGAGCATCTTGCTCGACACCTATGATAGGCACGCCGACTAGGTCCCTATATGCGGGATCCCGCGTATTGCAGATATGAGTATTGAGCGGGAGGTCGTCGGCGTGCAGAAAGCTACTCTCAAGCGTAGGCCCTGTTCTGCTGTCGTAAACGGCCGCGTTTGTGTGCGGTGTCGAGAAGTAAATAGCTAAAGGGGCAAGAAAAAGAAGTGCTGCATTTGGAGTGGGGTTATTCCCACTCGTCTGAAAAAGGGGAAGGTACATGGCTCGTGGTCATGACCTTGGCCAATTCAAGGTCTTTTTCGCTTCGTCTGACATCATGCTGGGATTCCACTGAGGTTCCCAAACGATCCGCACATCGGCGTCCTTCACTCCCGGAATCTGGATGACCCGCTGCTTCACGTTCCGGGAAATCAAAGAATGAGCGGGACATCCAGGTGCCGTCAGCGTCATTTTTACCCCTACGCAATCATCGATGATCTTGACCTCGTAGACGAGTCCGAGGTCGACGAGATTCACGGGGATTTCTGGATCGTAGCATTCGCGAAGTGCCTCATAGACCTTGTGTTCCGTTATTGCCATATGCTCGCTCCTCGGCGTCAAAACCGACGATTAAAATAAGACATTCTGACTCCTTTTGCAACCGTGTGCACACTGACTATCAATAGCACCTTGCCCGCAGTAAGGATGCTTCGTCTTTGAACGCACTCATAATCCACCCCCGCAGATCTGATGCCCGACCGATTGCTCGCTAGCTACTGATCACACTTGACCGATACGTTACGGCACCTTCCTCGACTGGAAGGTGAACGCATAGATCTCAAATCGAGTCTTCCGTCCCTCAGAACGATCGAAATGAGCTGGACGTTGCTGAACTGATTGAGGACGGTCTCGGATCGCTGCGGACCGAGGACGAAAGCAGCAGTCGACAGGCCGTCTGCATCGACTCCTTTCGGTGCGATCGCCGTTGTGCTGAGGACAGCATCGCGGGGAAAGCCATTTCTTGGGTCCATGATGTGCCCAAATCGTTCACCTTCGATTTCGAGGAAATTCCTATAACTTCCTGAAGTCGACAGCGCACTGTCTCTGAGCCGCACGCTCGTGATGGCCGTCTCCGGTTGCAATGGGTCCGCGATGCAGACCTCCCAAGCGTCGCCTTCTTGCGGCCCCCCCAAAGCGAACAGATCGCCGGAGTGATTGATCAACGCACCTTCGATTCCTTCAGCTCTCAGAATTTCAGCAGCCCGATCCAGCGAATAGCCGACCGCAATCCCGCCAAGGTCGATGCGCGACCGTGGATGAGCAAGTCCTACGGTCGAAGAATTCTGATCAATGATCACGTTGCGATGCCCGACGGCCTGCAGTGTTTCCGCGATTTCCCTGTCCGACGGCCGAGTCCGCAGACCTGCCTGCGGCGGGTTGTCAGAGCGGAACCCCCAGAGTTCCATAAGCGGCTCGATCGTCACGTCGAAGGCTCCGTCGGTGAAACTACTGAATCTGTTCGCTAGCTCCAGAATTTCAACGAGGCATTGATCCACCCGCACGCCCGACCTGCCAGCCTGGCGGTTGATCTGCGATATCTGACTGTCTGCCTTGTACACGCTCATGAGTCGGTCGATACGGTAGAATTCAGCAAACATCCGCTCGATCGCATGGTTGCAATGTGCCCGATTTTCGCCGCAGGCCGAAACCTGGACGATTGTACCCATCGTGAAGGTGGCACGATGAACGACGGTGCTGGTTCGTGGGAGGGTGGACTTCTCAACGAGTTCTCGACAGAGTCGGGAAGGTGCCAACAGGAAGGGAGAAAACGGAGATACGAGGACGAACCCAAAGGCGAGGGAAGCACTCCGGTTTAGAAATTCACGTCGTGAAACATAGAATCGATTCTCCGTGCGCTTGTTCGCTCTCATCGCTCGGCGCCATCGCGAGCCGCGACAGAGTCGCGGGTTCTTCGATTGGGAGTTGTCGGTTCCGGGCTCAAGGCAGCTGCCGCTTTCCTCGAAAATTCCGTGGGCGACTTTTTCCTGAACGCGCTCTGATTATATTTCTCACCGTTCTCTTCTGATTGCGACTGCCATCGCCAGAGGAAGACACCGAGCGAAGTCAGGAGAAAGATGAGGCTCCCTTGGAGCGTGAGGAACGAGGCGATCTTGAGCCACGCGAAATCTTCACTTACATACCGGACCAGCCAGCTCGCCGCTTCATTGAACAGTCCGGACAGAAACGCGATGAGGATGAACGTAACTTTGACTGCTTTTGAGAACGGAGCAAAAATGACCAGGTGCGTGAGCATCAGGATGACGAGCGCCATCATCGGCAAATGGAAGTGCGTGACCTCGAGCATCGACTGGAACGTGCGTGCTGGACGGAATTCTTCCTCGGAACCGCGGTAGTACGACAGGACGGATGAGGGGGTGAGGTCCATCTTCGTGAAGTAGAATGCGAAGTTCGTCACGACGAACCCCGCGAGTAAGAGCAGCACCAGCGACAGTGTGAGCCGCATGAACGGGTTCTTCTGGAAACCCCCATTTTGCATGTATTTCATAGTCACTTTTCCTTCGGAATAGCGATGGCAAAGGTTGCCAGGACTCTTCGAACTCCCTCCGCGATGGACTGTGCCGAGAGCGTCGCACCGGAAATATTTTGGATCCCACGCTTCACCCAGAGGTCGTCGTTGAGCGTCTTCTTGTCGAACTGCGAGAGCCATCGCCTGGACGGCAGGTAATCCCCCGGCTCGTAGAACGCGAGGATCTCGACCGTGCGAAGCGAGCCGTCCGGATCGACGACCGCCATGTAGGTCTCCGGCATCGTACGAACGATTTGCGTTTCGAAGAATGCGTAGCCCAGAACGTTCTCAAGGTCTCTCGCGACGTAGTAGGTGACGATCTTCGACTCGACTTCAGCGCGGGCTTTTAACTGAATTGCTTCCGCCTGTTTGTCGGTCAGGAACACAGTTTTTCGTTCGATTGAGTCGGCGGTCGCAAACGCCAGCTTCAAGGCTTCCTCCTGGGTCAAGTAAACTTGGCCTTCGGCCGTGCATAATCCCGCGGTGAAGACGACGGAGAGCAGTGGCCAAAGAGACCATCCCACAATGTGCGTTTTGATTCTCATCAGATTTAGAACAGATAATTCACAGCTAGGTTCCACTGGTCGATGCCGGTGTTCGCTTTGTTCTCCGCATCCTGATAATCGAACTTGAACGCCACGTTCGGATGGGGTTTGTATGTCAGTCCCACCGTGACGATCGAACGGTCGTTCGCAGGGTCTGCATCGAATCCTGCTGGTACAGCGGACTGGGTGTTGTACTTCTGATACTGAAGGAACGGCGCGAGCGACTGGCTCGTTTGCATCCTGATGAGCGGAAGAACATCGTAGGCCGCTGTTACGTACCAGCCCTCGAGCGTCTCGCCGACTGAATTCATGCCGGTGAGTCCGTTGTGTCGATTGAGCCGGTCAGCTTCATCGATCGTCGCGCGGGCATAAAGACCTCGAACCTCGAGCCCTTTCCACGCGTAATCGCCGTGCACGCTCAACAACGTCGTGGTTACAGACAACTCTCCTTGCAAATCGGTGATACCTTGTCCAGAGTTCCCGACGTAGAAGGA
>JAZGDE010000059.1:0-5214 GCA_036477295.1 Bacteroidota bacterium
ACGAAATTGTTGCACTAACGTGGTTCAACGTCTCTTCGCCACCTTCTTTTCCGCCGGCGTTCAGGATCTGATACTTAAGCATCCCGTCAAGATGGAGTACTCCGCCGAAATTAATTTCGACCCCTCCCCCTCCACCAAAACCAAACCGGGAGTTGTTGCCTACACCCAAATCTATATTGTTGTAGAGGACGTCAACGCCGATATAGGGTTTCACGATCGGTGCAGGAATAAGCTGATATTCGAATCCGACACCTACCTGAAAAATTTTCGCATCTTCAAACGTTACCCCAAGTTGTCCGATACCCGGAATGGTTACTTCCTCGCCATCGAACCTCGAGTAGTACGCAGTACCCACAAGCCGGAATGGCAGTGCTCCCGAGATCCGGAGCTTGGCTCCGACGTTGTAACCGACTTTATGGCTATCGCCGAAATCCCCCACTGGTAACGTCAATCCTCCACCAACTCCCAGGTTCACTTTCACAAGGGAGGGAACCTGCGCGAATGAAAGGTTCGTGAATCCGAGAACCAGAAGCAATGCACCAACCACTGGAACAAGTTTTTTCATTACAGGTACTCCTTCTATGTTGTGGGGAGCTGTTGGTTCAACAAATATGCGCTGAATATACTGATTTACGATGCGTTTGTCAATACTTCCGCCGCAGGCTTGCAATGGTATTCCTGGATACTTCTCACATTCAGCTTTCTGTGCTTCATGCACTCAATCCCCTTCACGGCCGCTGCAGCCGCTGAGATCGTGGTAATGACTGGAATCCTGTACTCGAGATCGCGGAATTTCCGATCGCGAGCTCGTCATAACGAGAAACCTCGCCGAGGGGAGTGTTGATGACAAGCTGGATAAGTCTATTCTTGATGTGGTCGACGACATTGGGTCGACCCTCATTGACCTTATATACTCTTATGTTGTTAACACCATGTTGGGTCAAGTACCTTGAGGTCCCTTCGGTGGCATAGATTGCGAGTCCGAGTTCGGCCAGGCTTTTCGCTACAGCAGACATTCGGCTGTTCTTGTCATTGCTGTTCACACTAATGAAGACGCCACCTTCGATCGGCAGTGGACTTCCTGTGCCGAGAAAGCTCTTGGCGATCGACTCTCCGAACGTTTCCGAAATCCACATCACCTCACCGGTCGACCGCATTTCCGGTCCAAGAAAAATGTTGACCCTCGGGAACTTCGAGAACGGGAACACGGACTCCTTGATGGAGACCCGCTTCGGACAGTCGTTTTTCGGGATGTTGAGGTCACGAAGCTTTCTCCCTACCATGACCTTTGCAGCAATCTTTGCAAGAGGGACTCCAGTGGCTTTGCTTACGAAGGGAACTGTACGTGTTGCGCGAGGATTCACCTCAAGGACGTACACCTTCTCGTTCTGAACTGCAAACTGAACGTTGATCAGACGGCGGACGCCGAGGGCAAAGCCGAGCTTCGAGGTATATTCCTTCATCGTTTCGATGATTTCGGGAGTCGAGAGCTGGGACGGCAGAACGCAGGAACTGTCGCCAGAGTGGATCCCAGCCTCCTCAATGCAGCAACGGCCACGACCGCGAAAGAGCACACGCCGCGTATGCCCGCGCCGTAAGAAGTGCTCGACTGTTTCGAACAAGGTGTCAACCTTTCTATCCTCTCCCTCCGGAGTTTCGTTGCAATACCAGAAGCAATTCTGTATATTGGGGTAAACTCTCGTTGGGGCCCGCATTCATTCCAGATACCGTTTTCTTGTCGCTGTTCTTTTCGTTCGTGATGGGTTTCGTCGCCGGTTTTCTCCGCGCGGTTCTCGCCGCGCGCATTAAGATCGTGAACGCCCTCCGATCCACATGACCTCCCTCGCCGACGGCTCGGCACCAAGAAAGGATCCTTCGCGATGATCAAACTGCTGCTGGTGGTCCTCATACTCGTTGGATTTCACGTATTTCGGAGATCGCAGTTCTGGAAGAATCTCCTCAGCGATCCGAAAATCCAAGAACGACTAATGGTCGTAGGCGGCGTCACTGCTTGGACGGTCGTTGTGCTGGTCCTGTTCGCAGCAGTGGAGTTTTCGATAACGCTGCTTGCAATTCTGAGGACGCCATCACTCTATATGCTGTACAGCCTCATCGGAGTCGCGATCATCTTGAGCGCGATCGCGCTGGGAATACAATACATCATCGCCGTCGGCAATCCAAGGACACTTGGGAATTTCCGCACGCTGTTCTCCCGTCTCTTGGTCTTTCAAGTGACAGAGCTGCAGAAAATGCAACTGGAGGAAGAACCGGAGAAAATGGAGGTCCAGAGAATAGAAGAAGAGACTCCAAAGCAGTCTCCTCCCTCGGATAAGCACGATCGGGGAACGATGGACCACTTTGGAATAGAGTGATCGGAGAACAGAGTGTCCCCCGACGGGGAAGTTCGCAGCAGAGATCCCTGTCAGGAGAACTTCGGGCTATAGGGTTCAAAATCTCGACGCAATGCAACATCTTCCATTTCTCAAAGAGTTCGTCATCATACTCGCTGCCGCGGTGCTGATCATTTTTATCAGCAACCGCTTGCGTTTGCCCAGCATTGTAGGATTTCTTGTCACGGGAATGCTGATCGGGCCGTTCGGTCTCAACTTTGTCGGACAGAAAGAGGAGATTGAAATTTTCGCCGAGATCGGTGTCGTCATGCTGCTTTTCTTCATCGGTCTGGAGTTTTCTCTCCCACACCTCAAGGCGATCCGAAGGCAGTTTTTCCTCGGCGGTGGACTTCAGGTTCTCGGTACCATCGTTGTCGTCTTTCTGCTCGTCAGCTTGAGCGGGTTCAGCGCGAATGAAAAAGTCTTCTTCGGCTTTCTGATCGCGCTGAGCAGCACGGCGATCGTGCTAAAAATTCTCGCAGACCGAGCCGAGCTCGATGCCCCACACGGCGAGCTTTCTGTGGGTATCTTGTTGTTCCAGGATTTTTTCATCGTCCCGATGATTGTGGTCACCCCACTTCTTGCCGGCCGCCATGGGGTGTCGTTCGAAGATGTTGCGGTCCGTTTCCTACTGAGCATTGGAGCTATCGTCGTAGTGTTCTACGCTGCACGCTTTCTCATGCCGAGGGTTCTGCATCAGATTGCACGCACGCGCGTGCGTGAAGCATTTCTTCTGGGGTCTTTGCTGGTTTGTCTGGTCATGGCAGGGGTAACGGCTTCCTTGGGATTCTCCTATGCGCTGGGGGCGTTCATCGCTGGACTGATAATCTCAGAATCCGAATACAGCCATGAGGTCGTCGCCGAAATTGTCTCGTTTCGGGACCTCTTCACAAGTTTATTCTTCATCTCGGTTGGGATGCTTCTGAACCTCGATTTCGTGTTCAATAATGTGTTGGCTGTTGTCGGGATCAGCACAGCAATCTTTATCGTCAAAGGGGCGATTGTCTTCGGTGTTGTCCTCGCACTCAAATTTACATTCCGCACCGCAGCGATCACAGCACTAAGCCTCGCGCAGATCGGCGAGTTTTCTTTCGTCCTCTCGAAGGTGGGGGAGTCGGTAGGACTGCTTAATCCAAGCATGTATCAGCATTTTCTCGCCGCCTCTGTCCTTACCATGATCGTGACCCCAGCGCTCATCAAGGTCGCTCCAACGCTCGCCGAGCGGACACAGGACATGCTTCCCTTTCGCACACGGGCGTCTCGAGAAAAGCAGAGAGAGAGCACCCGGCCCTCGGGCCACGTGATCATCGTCGGCTACGGCCTCAACGGTCAAAATGTCGCCCGTGTCCTTCGCGAAACCGGTATCCCCTATCTTATTCTTGAAGCAAATGGAGAAACGGTTCGCCACCTCAAGAGCGAAGGCTATCCCGTTGTCTTTGGAGATGTGACGCGGAAGGATATCCTCAATCTCTGCAACGTCCAGCAGGCCAACACGATTGTCTTCACCCTCGCTGATCCCCGGGCCACAAGAACAGCGACGCGTCTCGTGCGTTCGCTCAACCCCCACATTCACCTCATCGTCCGGACGCGACTTGTCACCGAAGTGGACGAGCTCAGTAGACTCGGCGCCAACGAAGTAATCCCTGAAGAATTTGAAACCTCGATCGAAATATTCACCCGCGTCCTCGAGCAGTTTCACATTCCGCGCAACGTCATCAATGCCCAGATCCAGGTTATACGGGATGAGAACTACAGCATGCTGCGCGGGCTCCCCCGGCCCGGAAAAGGATTCGACCGTGTGGCACAGCTGCTCGGGGCCGGCACATCGGATACATTCCTCATAACTGATAGTTCCGTCGCGGCGGGCAAGACGATTCGGGAACTTGACCTTCGGGACAAGACGGAAGTCACCTTGATCGCCGTCGTGCGCGGGGAGCAGCCGTTCGTCAATCCCAGCCCGGATTTCCGGATCGAACCCAGCGACATCCTCGTGCTCGTCGGCAATCACGCCAGCATGGACAAAGCGTTTGATTTCCTGTCTGAAAAATCGATTGAAAGACAGTAGAGATGCCTGTGCACCCACAGATTGCGGTACGCATTCTTCCGTTTGAGAAGAAGCTGGCGGACGCTCTGAACCAGCTCGTAGAGAACGGCTCGCTCGCTGCAGATCTGAAGCCCTACCAGCTGGTCAGTGACCGTCACGAGGGTTTGCCCACGATGCTCTGCGTATGCCAATCGACCAGAGAGGTTGTCGGTGGAGCAAGTTTCGTCATGCCAGAGTATGAAGCTCAGAAAGTGATCGAGATCCTTACCCTCTATGTTGATCAAGGTCACAGGAGGCAGGGAATCGCGGAAAGCATGATCCGGGAGATCGGGGCCTACGCAAAACAGAATAGCATCGCGAATTTGTATGGTATCACAGACACACGGTTCGCCGGAGCATCTGAACTCTACAGCAAATGCGGCTTTGCCGTGGAGCTCGAGGGAACGTACATGGTCCTCCGAAAGGCACTGACGCTCTCGCCCTGAGGAAGGTAAAGAAGGAAGGTTGAATTCGGTGTAGTAACCGATCACCACATCCGTTCATCTGACTCTACTCACCTGCCTCGTGATCCGCGAATCGGGCAGGGGCGAACACCAGCCGTCTCGCAGTCCCGCTATCAGACAAAGCCTGAAAACGAGGAAAAATCAAGCGAAACAAAGTGCAACGCACCTCTCTACTTTGCCGTCTGAGCGGCCAGGGCTGCTCGTACGCCATAAAAATACCGGAACGTCATAACCACCACACCAAGGGCGAGACCCAGTAAAAGAATATCAGTAACCG
>JAZGDE010000006.1:0-5109 GCA_036477295.1 Bacteroidota bacterium
TCGAACCCAGCGTTGCGAAAGAGATCCGGAAGAAGCCCCCTCACGTTATCTGTAGTCCTATTCGGACCATCCCAGAGACGCACCGGAAGAGACAGCGCTCTCATCAGTAGATTGTGCGGCCGTCCCCAATCGGCGACGTGGAGTTCACCACCTGGGCGCAATACCTGGAAGACCTCCCGCAATGTTCGAACCTTCTCTGTTCGCGTAAGATGGTGAAACATAAGACTCGAGAGGACTCGGTCGAAGGAGCAATCTGCGAACGGGATGGAGAAAGAAAATGCCTCCACCAGAATTATCTCTTGAGCGCGTTTATCCGTTTTAGACCTCGCGATCGTCAACACCTGCACATCGCCGTCAAGACCCATTGCAATCGCGAACTAGGATCTCTCCCTTACCAGGATGAGAAGCGTCCCCGTGCCGCATCCAACATCGAGAACACGATGCGCTTCCTCGACCCGGGCCTCTTCGACGAGGCGGTGTTTGAAGGTCATTTCGCGCGTGGTAATGCGAACCAGAGGGTCGTAGAGCAGAGTCAAGTAGTCATAACCTAAGGCGGGGACGTATCCCTTCCTCTTATGGCGCATAGCTTTCTCCCCACACCGTCGAACTTGTAATGCACCGCGAATTTTTCCTGCAATCAATCTCCGCCCCAGTGGCGCATACGTTGTCAACCGAAACGATCGACGCTCCGATTCCGCCTACCCAAAATTCAGGTATGCGTTCCAAATTCGATACAGTTCTGCGGTGGCTCTTAAGTCGCGCAGACAGTACTCGGCTATCTCGCGGTGCTTTCCCGCACGATGAAGCTTGCCGAGGTCGAGGCCCGTGATGCCGTCGCTCTTCGGACTTTTGATTCCAAACGACTTGCAGTAGAAATCCAGACTGAACTTTCGCGTGGCACCGTAGAACGTGAACTGGTCCAGCAGGTCAATGTGGAGCTGGCTGTATCGGCTGAGGAGGAGATTTCGGCTCGGTTTCACGCCAATCATCGCAGACCGTAACATCAGGAAGGGACAATCAAACGACCGGCCGTTGAAGGTGATGAATTGGTCATAATGCGTCACCGTCTCCCAGAATCGTTCCAGCAGATCCCGTTCGTCTCCCGAACGGAATTCGATACTCCCGTCGGCTGAAGCAAATTCCTCTTTCTCCGCCGATTGAAACAGTACTTGTCCGGCTGATGTTTCTGGATTCATTATCCCGATCGTAATGATCTGCGCTGTCAGAGCGCTCAGATTGAGTTTCCGCTTGGCTTCTTCTTTTTCCTCCTCTGTCGCCGCAAAGCGCATCAAGTACTCTTGCTGAACCTCATCAAAGGACTCGAGTGGAAAGCCTAGCGTTTCGATGTCGAAGAGGAGTTTCGCCATGGGGAAATTACGGGATAGCAGAAAGCGTGCTTGTGATGCGGTAATTCTTGAATCCCCAATTGGTCTGCTCGGCTGTGACCATCAGGACGGTATAGATCGGAATTGCCAGAACCATTCCGAGTACTCCCATGATCTGGCTTCCGAGGAGGATCACGATGATCACGGCCACAGGATGGAGATCGAGAAGTTTTCCGTAGATATTGGGCTGAATGAGCAATTCGTCTGTTTGTTGCACGATGACCGTTATGACTACGATTGGAAGCAGGAAACCAAAATCTCCCGTTTGAATGATGGAAATGACGACCGCCGGAACGGCACCGAGGATCGGGCCGACCAGTGGGATGATGTTGAAGAGACCTCCGATCAGGCCCATCATGATCGGGAAGTCCAACCCGATGATCTTATAGGCAATCATGTACAGGGCGGCGACTAAGAGCGACTCGAGGAATACCCCGCGAATATACCTGCTAAGTTGCCGTTCGAGGTTGTAGATGAGGTTGAGAGCCATCTCGAAATACTTGTTCGGGACCATCCGAATGATTCGTTTCTTCATTCTGTCATAGTCCTTGAGGAGGAAGAACGTGATGAACGGTACGATGACGAGCATGAGGAGTAACGAAGCTGCACTCGAGAGCGTTTCTTCGGCGCGATTGGCTATGTCCGCCAGAAACGTATTGATCCGAAGGCCGACATCCTCAGCCTTCAGAAAGGGGATATACTCTGCGACTGAACCTTGAAGCTCCTTCACCTTTTCTGCAAACGAAAGATTTCCCAGCGCGTCGGTCAACAGGGACAGGCGATGCAGCATGAACGGGTATCCGAACCAGAAGCTGAGGACCAACGCTCCGCCGAGGAGGACAAAGAGGACCAGGATGGGAAGAACTCGGGGCAGGCCCTTGTTCTCAAAATAATCGACCGGAGGCTTCAGAATCATCGTCAAGACGATGCAGAAGATGAGAAGAAGGAATACCTCGGTAAACATCGAGAGGACAACAATCGGCACCGCAATGGCCGTGACAACGGCGAACACCTTGAAATGACGGTTGTTAAACAGGTGCTCCATGATGGGTCTTACGAATGGTTGGGGAGAAGTTTGGACACGACGGAGGAAACCGTTTCCCAGTCAAAACCCCGACGCACGAGATAGTCTGCGAGACGTTTCTTCTGCTTCACCAGTTCCTGAAGTTTCTTTGCGCGTGGAGACCGTAGGGAACGGACGAGATGTTTCTTTGCGAGTGAGAGGGCAAAGCTTTCTTCTGTTTGCGGCGTGTAGAGCTCCGCGATCAATTTTTCGATGATCTCTTTTGCCACGCCTTTTCCTCGGAGTTGCTGTCGCAGGAGCTGTTTTCCGAAGGGCTTTCGGGCCATCGTATCGTGCGCGTACATCCGTGCAAACGTAGCGTCGTCGAGCAGGCCTGACCGCGTTAGGACGTCGACTACTTCATCGACGATGGGCGCACGGTAGGAAGCTTTCTTGAGCCGGTCACGGATCTCCTTCTCGCTGCGAGCGCGGTACGAGAGAAACCTCATGGCTTTTTCCTTCGCCTTGAATAGCTCCTCCGCCTGCCGCAGGTCTTCGAGGGTTTTCCCATCCAGCGCGTCCCCTTTTCGTAAACCGAATCGCGTGAGCGTTTCTTCATGGACTCCGACAGCGAATTTACCGTCGAGGTAAACCGAGGCACGACGGGCGTTCTTTTTCTGTCGTTCGATCTTCGTAATTAACATGAGGGGGCACTGAACGTCTCGTCCCGCTGCGACACGCCACGAAGTGTCACGAAGTGATCCCTTTGGCGAAGCCACCACCTGGTGGCGGGACTTCGGAGCGGGGCCTTCGGGACAGGGATGGCGGCGGAGCACCGAAGGGCGAAGACCCCATTCGTGAACTGGTCACTTCGTGAGTAGACCGGTTCGCGGGTGGGGAGACTTCGTCCGTCCTCGACGAGTCGATTCGTCGACCTTCGAGACTTCGCTATCAGTTTTTCGCAGTCTTCTTCGCCGGTTCTTGCTTTGTAGGTTGGACTGGAGCCTTGGCCTCCGGAGATTGGCCGTTGTTGGAAACCAGATCAAGTTTTTTTCGGACGTTCAGTTCAATCTCTTTCGCGTGTTTCGGGTTTTCCTGAAGATACCTCTTTACCGCGTCGCGTCCCTGTCCGATGCGCTCATCCTTGTACGAGAACCATGAACCACTCTTCTGGATGATGTTTTCGTTCACTGCAACGTCGATGAGATCTCCGAGTTTCGAAATGCCTTCATTGTAGAGTATGTCGAACTCGGTGTTCTTGAACGGCGGTGCGACCTTGTTCTTCACCACTTTGACGCGCGTGCGGTTACCGATGACATCGTTCCCTTCCTTGATGGCGGCGATGCGTCGGATGTCGAGCCGCACCGAGGCGTAGAATTTCAGAGCGTTTCCGCCGGTTGTCGTCTCAGGATTTCCGAACATGATCCCGATCTTCATCCGCAACTGGTTCGTAAAGATCACACTGGTCTTGCTCTTGCTGATTGCTGCTGCCAATTTGCGGAGGGCCTGTGACATCAATCGAGCCTGAATGCCCATCTGAGGTTCACCCATCTCACCTTCGATCTCGGCCCGCGGAGTCAGCGCGGCGACGGAGTCGATGACGATCACATCGAGTGCTCCACTCCTGACGAGTGTTTCCGTGATTTCCAGCGCCTGCTCGCCAAACTCAGGCTGTGAGAGGAGGAGATCGTTTGTGTTGACGCCAACCTTCTTTGCGTAGCTAAGGTCGAGCGCATGCTCGGTGTCGATGAAGGCAGCGATTCCACCGTTCTTCTGTGCCTCCGAAATGATGTGCAGACAGAGCGTCGTCTTGCCAGACGCCTCGGGACCGAAAATTTCGGTGACTCGTCCACGAGGAATTCCGCCGACGCCAAGCGCAGCGTCGAGAGAAATAGCACCCGTCGAAATCGTGTCGATCCTGGCGATCGGTCCTTCGCCTAACTTCATGACCGCGCCCTTCCCGTATTGCTTCTCGATCTGGTCGAGCGCAATTTTCAGTGCTTGAGATTTCGCGTCTTTTTCTTCAGGCATGTGAAACTCCTTTTGGGTTGGTGTGGGAGGGAACTGTACTAAAGATAATGCGAATTTCTGTCTACTTCAAGCGGCGTGACCGGGAATTGCGGCGCGAACCAGGAATCGCATTGTCGATTCGGGAGGTCTGTGTCCTCCGGATACACACTTCGAACCTACGAAATAAATGCTCGAGACACCACGGAAAAGCTTTTACCGATCCGGCCCGGTTGTCGGCGGAGAAAGGGCCCAGAGCGATCGGCCGGATCCTCAAGGCTTGTTGCCGTACGTATTTGCGCTTGAACTCAGTACATCATCTTCGGAGAGAATAGGCTTTCCTTAGCCAGCGCAAGAGCTGGGCGTTAACATCTTGTATGTGAACAAGCTTTACAACGTGACTGTACTTGGCAGGTCCAAGTTTCTGAGTCCGAAAAATGCGTCGGTGATCGAGATATCTGTCAAATATGAATTCCAGATTCAAGCTATTCCTGAGCACATACACCATCGCAAAGTGATACTTGCCTGCGATGTTGATTGATGACTTGACAGCATCGATTCTGATAGGTCCATATTGCTGTATCTTGGCAATGAGGTAGTCAAACGCCTCCTTACAATGATGGCGGCTTTCCCACAAAATGTTCGTCAACCGGGTAGAAAACGCAGGAATGCCATTGTTGCTTCTTTGGGAACTGCCTTCCACACTTCGGACAC
>JAZGDE010000060.1:0-11757 GCA_036477295.1 Bacteroidota bacterium
ACGAAATCGGTGTTAGCCCAAACGCACCGGTCTGGCCGTCCCGACCGAGTCGGGACGACCCCCTCTACCTGTTCTGTTCCCGGTAGGCAAATTGGGTTCGGAATAAAAGCGTTCCGTCTGAGATTAAACCTTTTCCTTTATTGATTATCTAATAAGCAGATCTTGATCTGATCTGGTTCCATGCATGAGATCCCGAAACGACGAACTCTCGACCCATGCCGGAAAAACGGTGACACAGCCCCTTTCTGAGCACCGCCCCGACAGGCCGAGGGAGGCGGAGGTAACTGATGAAGAGCTCGTTGAACGATTTCGGGATGGCGGGAAGGAATCCTTCGACGAACTCGTCCGCAGACACCAGAAGCGAATGTACTGGCTCGCACGGCGCATCGTGGGGAACCACGATGACGCAGACGACGTGGTTCAGGATGTGTTCCTAAAAGTGTATCACGGGCTTCGAAAGTTTCGCGGCGAATCGAGTTTTGCTACTTGGCTGTATCGCATCACGACGAACGCCGCCATCGGAATGCAACGGCGGAGGAGGATCGTAGAGTGGGTAGGGCTGGAACCTTCTTTGCTGGGAGGTACTTCCCCCGAAGGGGTCCCTTTTCGGGACGAGTACCGACCTGAAGAGGCTGCGACAGCGGCGGTAAGTTCGGGACAGGATGTCCCTCACAGCCTGGAAGTTGAGGAGCAGCGGGCTATCATCGAACAAGCTATTGCGCGACTCCCAAGAAAGCAGCGGCTGGTTTTTGTGCTGCGCTACTACGAGGGGCTCCCATATGCTGAAATATCGAAAATCCTTAAGACATCTGGAGGCGGATTGAAGGCGAATTACTACCATGCGGTGAGGAAAATTGCAACCTATGTGAGGAGTAAATATGGCCTATAGCAACTGAACCGCCCCGCGAAGTCTCGACATTGTTTATGGCGGGATCGGCACTGACGTCGAACGCGGGTCCGGCGGTGCCGACGCGGTCGGGACGAACCCGCGGGGTGACCTGCTAATACGCACCACACCCTGGACAAATATATGCTAAAGAGTAGCCACATCCTGTACGAACTTCCGGACTATCTGACCGGGAGGCTCCACGACACAGCGAGACAGGAAGTCGAGGAGCATCTCAAGGTTTGTCCTCAATGCCAGGACGAGCTAGAACGCCTCCAGGTGGGAGTTGAAGCCGCTCAGAAAGGAGAAATCCGGGAGCCGCCGGCGGAGTACTGGACTTCGATCTTACCGCGGGTGAGGCATCGAATCGAAACCACTGCCGCACCTTCCGCAGCGGGCTTTGGGTTCACCATTCCTCCCTGGATCGAGCGCGTGCTTGCTCCAGCAGCTGCTCTTGCGCTCGGGGTACTCCTTATCATTCACTTCACGTCGATCGAGTCGCGCAAAACGGCCCAGCTAGCTCTCGACGAAGAGATCCGGACGCTTTTGCAAACGTTGGAAGAGGACGAAGTCGCTGAACTTGTGGAGCCAGGTGTTGCGCCTCGGTCGGTATTGCCGCCGATGCCTGAGTTGGACGACAATCGCTTGCTGAGCGGGCTCCTGGTGGAGGATCCTTCTGGCTTTCGGGACATCTCTGACTTCTTTGGCGCGCCGACGAATTTTGTTGAGAGCTTAACAGAACAGGAGGTGGAGGAGGTGTTGGAGAGATTGGAAGGAAAGCTGGGGCGATAGATCGGTGTTCGCCCTACGCAAGCGCTCAATACGTCATGCTGATCCCGACTGTGTCGGGATCAGGGTGACAATGCGTAGTTGGCAGATGTCCCTGGCAGCAGAAAGTTTGTAACAGAGAAAGGAGACACAACATGTCAGCGCATCGTGTGCAATTCCCTGGAGTGGCGATCATGCTATTCCTGTTGCTTGCCCCGTCGCTCATCGCGCAGCCGCAGCGTCGACCGCCACGGGAGCGCGTCGAGCAGTACAAGAAGATGAAGCTTGTCGAGGTCCTGGACCTCGGAGAAGAAGAAGCGATTCGGTTCTTCGCGAAGTACAACAAGCACGAGAAGGAACGACAGGCTTTGCGTCGCGAGATGATGGAGACGATTAATCAGATCGATAGGATGGTCGGGGAAAACGCTCCCGATCCGGAATTCGAAAAAGACTTCACTAGGCTGCAGGAGCTCGAAGGGAAGCTGGACGGGGAACGGCAGCGATTTCTCAAAGACCTCCGCGAAATTCTGGCGGTTCAGCAAATAGGGAAGCTGATCGTCTTTGAACGTAATTTTGCGGAGCACGTGCAGGAAATCATGCGGGAAATGAGGCGTGAGCGGTGGAGGAATCTAGAGCGACATTGAGCTTGCATGGTTGCTGGGCGGTCCGCCAGAAGAATTACCGGACAGGTCGTCGCGGACGAGTTCCAACCTTACTGGCTGGGAGGGGGTTTCCCTAGGACCTTGCCCTCCGAGACGGGTCGACTCCCGGCCTGAAGAGCCCGATGTGCTGCCCACCATCCCGATTTCGTCGCGGGATGGCCGACATTTGCAGATGCCAGCCGCCGGATTCAATCTAGGGGCTTGGTGCAAATGTCCTTCACAGCATCTTTGGGGAGCCACGAGCATGTCTTGATAAAGAGTCGGCAAAGTGAGTATATTTCGTTGACTATGAATCGCCGCGTGTACATGGACCATACGGCGACTACGCCGCTCGATCCTCGCGTGCTCGAGGCAATGCAGCCGTATTTTTCCGAGAAGTTTGGGAACGCCTCGTCGGTCCATCAGTACGGTCAGGAGGCGAAAGCAGCCCTCGAACTGAGTCGAGATCGAATTGCCGCATTCATCCACGCGAAACCGGCAGAGATTTTTTTTACCACGGGTGGAACGGAGTCGGATAATTTTGCCATCAAAGGCGCCGCCCTCGCCGCGCGAGCGAAGGGCAGAAAGCATATCATCACGAACAGGAGCGAACATCATGCCGTATTGGAGACGTGCGAGTATCTCGAAGAGATCGGGTACGCCGTCAGCTATCTTCCTGTCGATGAATATGGCATGGTCGACCCGGACGCCGTACGTCGTGCGGTCACTCCCGGGACCTGCCTCGTCTCCATCATGCACGCGAACAACGAGGTCGGTACCATCAATCCGATCGAGGAGATTGCTGGGATCGCGCACGAACATGGTATCCTGTTCCATACGGACACGGTCCAGACCGTCGGAAAAATTCCGGTCGATGTAGGCGCCATGGGTATCGACCTGCTCGGCATTTCCGGCCACAAGATCTACGGGCCGAAGGGCATCGGAGCGATCTACATAAAAAAGGGGGTTGAAATCGAGAAGTTCATGCACGGAGGGGGACAGGAACGCGGCCGGCGTGCAGGCACCGAAAACGTGCCGCTGGCGGTCGGACTCGGGAAGACAATCGAGCTCAGAGAGATGGAGATGGCTGAGGAGTCAATCCGGCTGCAGACGCTCAAGGAACGTTTAAGAAGAGGGATCGAGGAGCGACTGGAGGGGCACATCTTTAATGGTCATCTGACTCACTCCCTATCACACATCCTGAACGTATCGTTTAACAGGAGCAAGATTGACATTGATGGCGACGTGCTGTTGCTCAGCATGGATCTGAATGGCGTTGCAGTGACGAGCGGTTCCGCCTGCACTTCGGGCAGCATGGATCCTTCCCACGTGCTCCTTGCCATGGGGCGGGACGAGAGAACTGCGAAGGCGACGCTCCGATTTTCGATGGGGAAGATGAATACGGAAGAAGATGTGGAGTATGTGCTCGATGTACTCGAAGACGTAGTCACGAAGATTGGCAAACCTACCTCGCGTAACCACAACTCTTAGGTACCACACATTTGGACGCACCTCATTAGCTGTTTATGTCTCTCATCGTCACGGTCGTCACCAGTACCTCCCGCCGATCCATCGCGATCAAATAGAACATCTTTCCTAATTCTGCATTTCCTCGCTAGAGGTTCGCAAAACTGGCACTTCAGCGGGTAATAGTTATGACTGTGTCTAATCTATGTCTACACAACACTCTGATTTTGTTGGAGTCTATTTTAAATCACCCAAATAACCATCATTATCAGTGAATCCCTCGCAACCATGGAAATATCCAAAGACCTCAACGAACTCTGTTACAAGCTTGTGGGTGTTTGCATGGAGGTTCATCGGGAGATTGGACCGGGGTTTCCCGAAGAGTACTATCAGAAGGCCTTGGAGGTAGAATTTGGAGGAAGCTCAATCGAATTCGAGTCGCAGAAGCCTATACCCATGTTCTATAAAGGGACTCAGATAGGTATGAATTATCTCGACTTCTTGATTGAGGAGAAGGTCATTCTCGAAATCAAATCCGTCAGAAAGCTAGATGAGGTACATCTCTGGCAGGTCTTGAAATACCTTGCCGTTTGTCCGGAGTATCCGGTGGCCTTGGTCATCAATTTTGGTCACAGAAGTCTAGAATCCAAGCGTGTCCTCCCGACGAAGAAGATGCAAGACTTCAGAGCAAACGCTGCCCCTAGGCAGGCACCGTAACGATCATGAGGCTGAAGTGCTACAACCTTCTGTTCATGCGGTCACCAATTACCAAAATTACCATCATTACCAGTGAATCTTCTCTCATTACCAGTAAATTTTCTTTCCCACGCCTGCATCACCAGCCCGTAGCGCACACCCCGTTCACTCGTGATGATCGTGCCGAACTTGAAGCGCTCCATGAATTCGCGGAGGATGAGGACTCCGGCAAACAGGATGTCCGCGCGGCCTTCGGTCACGTCGGAGAGTTTTCGAATTTGATCCGCCGTCTTCATCCGGAGCATCCGGTACGCCCGGTCGACGGAGTTTTTCGACAACCGGTACCCCGCGATCTTGGAGAGATCAAACGTCGGTAGACCCTGTGCGAGCGCGGCGACCGTCGTGACGGTTCCGGCGACTCCCACCAGCACCGTACCGCTGAAATGGAAGCCCGAAAGCCGCTCGAACTCCATCTGTACTACTCTTAGGGCATGCTCTACTTCCTCCGTATCCGGCGGGCTGCGTTTCAGGTATCGTTCAGTAAGATGGACTGACCCGATATCGAGGCTCAGGCGCTGGTGTACCGTTTTGCGGTCTCCGACGATGACCTCCGTACTGCCTCCGCCGATGTCGATAACGGTCGCCAGGCTCCCCACTTCCCGAATCCCGCTGAGAGCTCCGCGATACGTCCAGAGGGCCTCCTCGTCGCCGCTGAGGACGCTTACGTCAAGGCCGGTCACCGCTTTGATGTGGGCAAGGAATTGGTTGCGGTTGCGGGCAGCACGCACGGCGCTCGTCCCACAGGCGATCACCTTCTCCACGTTGAGCGACGTATAGATCACGCGGAACTCCATGAGCACTCTCGCGACTGCTTCCATGGCTTCTCGAGTAACGTTGTGGTGTTCAGCGACGCCGCGACCGAGGCGCGGGAGGCGCTGCTCATAAGCGAGTGTGTCGATCTTGCCATGCTGGTCGACCTCCGCAACGAGCAGGAGAACAGTGTTTGTGCCGATGTCGATGGCAGCGATTCTCATGAGCAAAATCTGTTGGCAGCCCTCAGATTTAATCTGAAGGCCGGACGCGTGGGTGTCGTAATTAACCGTTCAATCTTTTTTGGCCACAATTCTTACTGCTGCGAGGATGTGGTGTCGAGCATCTTAAAATCCGTGGTGTCGAGCATCCTGCTCGACACTTAATTACGCATCGACCAAGTCCCGCTGTGCGGGATCCCGCTTATTATCCATTATTCGACGATTCACTATTAACTTTTCACCGTTCACTGTTTCATGGCCGCAATTCCAACCCATTCGTTCTCAGCCATGGATTGAAGAATTTCGAACCGATGCGAACGGAGATCTTCAAGTACTTCCGGGGCGTCTGACTGAATCAGCCCTGAGAGGATCAGCCTTCCTCCGTGGCCGAGTTTCGCCGCCAGGAGGCTCGTGCTTTCCAGAATCGCGTTCTTCGCGATGTTCACGACGACGAGGTCGTATCGACCGGGCGGCAGGGCATCCAGACCCAGCAGCCGGATCGCCACCTTATCCGAAACCCTGTTTCGCTGTACGGTCTCGACTGCGTTCGTGTACGCCCATGGGTCGTTGTCGATGGCGACCACTTTCGAAGCACCGAGTTTTGCGGCAGCGACGGCAAGGATGCCCGTTCCAGTTCCTACGTCGAGCACCGAATCCCTCTGACGAATGCATTGCTCCAGCAATCGCAATGCGATTCGTGTCGACTCATGGTATCCCGTGCCGAATGCCATTTTGGGGTCGACGACGAGGACGAGCTTGTCCCGACCTCCTCCCGATTTATCAAGACCTTGTCGGGGCTTGTCGTACCACTCGGGCTTATCGACATGCCAGCTGGGCCGCACAACGATGCGATCGGTGACCGCCATAGGGAGCACGGTGTGCTCCCATTCTGCATTCCAGTCCCGGGTTTCGACCTGCGAGATCCTGAGATCAGCCTGCGATACCGTGCCTTCGGCTTTCAAGGTTGACAGAAATTGGCGGAGCCTCCGCTCTTGCTCTTCATTCCAGCATTGCTCTTTCACATAGCAGTTCAAAGAATGATCATTTTCAAGGAATCCCTCGACATCCCAGTCCGATAGGAATCCAACCAGGACATCGTAGCCCGATGGATCAATCCGGATTTCGATTTCGTAGTAGCGTTCGGGCATAAAAAGCCTGTAGTAACAGACCCGCCCCGATGACCTACGGTCTCGTAGAGAAATCGTGGGCCCCCGCTTGTCCGCCAATCTCTCCGCGAAGCGGTCACTTCGTGATTGGCGGAATCGGTGGTCGCCAACCACGCGAGTCGGGAACCCGCTGCTACATCGGAGTTGCATAAATTAAATGCATCAACACTGTCCCCACCGCCTCGAGGCTTTCCGGACTGCATTTGTCCGGCGTGTCCTCGAGCGTGTGCCAGTGCCGGTTTGATTCGTCTGGATAGTCGAAGTCAATAATGTTGATCGTCCGGATCCCCGCTTGGTTAAGCGGTATGTGGTCGTCAAATATCTCGTCGCGCCGCTCGAGCGAAAACTGCGTAAATCCAAGCTCCCGTGCCAAGGACCAGACTTTTCGCACGACATCAGCGGCAAACCTCAAGGAGTTCTCCTCCTGCAGCAATTCGAGCTGTTTGTCTCCCACCATGTCGAGCAGAACGCCGAAGCGCGGATTGAATCCGGCCGGCATGTTCTTCGCAAAGTACCGGGCTCCTAAAGAAAAGTAAGCTAGATCACCTTCCTTGCCAAAGTCCTCACCGTCGAATAGAATGATGTCGACGCCGATAGGGGGTGGGTGGAGTTTCATCTGGCGTGCGATCTCCAGCACGACGGCCACTCCGCTTGCGCCGTCGTTTGCTCCGAGGATTGGCTGCTTTCGTTTTTCAGGATCTTTTTCCTGATCTGCCATTGGGCGGGTGTCCCAGTGCGCCGCGAGCATGATTCGATCGGTGGCTTGGAGATTGAAAGACGACAGTATGTTCGTCATGTCATAGCGCTCGCCGTCGTAGCCAATGTGGGCGAATCGCTGAAGGTCGACCGCTTCCGCGTAACTTTGCAGTTCGATTGCCAGGTAGTCCAGGCAGCGGTGGTGGCCGACGGAGCTTGGGTTGCGAGGACCAAAGTTCGTCTGCGCGAGCAGAAACCTGAAGGCCTGCTCACCGTCGAAATCAGGAACAGAGCTTTGCTGCTGCGCTTCAGGGGGTGGGTTGATCCCGACAGCGTCGGGATGGAGCTGCTGCGGAGTTTTTTCGGTGTTGCAGGAAAGCTGAGTGAATACAAGAACGAAGGAAAGCAGAGAACGTTTCACCAAGTCTCGCGTCTGTCGTTGCAGTTTTCTCGGCGAAGCCCCGAAGGGGACTTTGTCCATGCCTCTGGCACAAAACCTACAGAAAAACTGCCTGAGAAGCAAAGCTTAGCTCGCAGCAACCGACCCGCCCCGACGACCTACGGTCTGGTAGATAAATCGGGCGTCCCCTGCTTGTCCGCCAATCTCTCCGCGAAGCGGTCACTTCGTGATTGGCGGAATCGGTGATTGCCAACCACGCGGGTCGGACCTCGTCTTGCTATGGCGGGATGGGCTGGATCCCGCTTATTGTACCGGTGACTGAGGATTGGGAGCGGTCGAGGTGCACAAGTATGTGTGACGGCGCCAGCGGAACTGTTTGTGCAAACGTGAAAGCAGCAATTTGCGTCGAAAAAGGGGAGTTTCCTTGACAAATTAGATTGTTTTGGGTAAATTGTTGGTTCATCAGTGCGCCAGACCGCCGGCAGGGACTTCCGCCCGCCCCAATGACGTTGGCGAGTCCCAACTTGTTAGACTCCGATCAGCAACTGGACATAGAATTCTGTGGGCTGTCTTTCCTAGCCTTTCCGCCATGATTCAAGAAATTTATAAACAGATTGTTCACACTCTCGAGGCGGAGCTCAAGCGGTTTTATGGAAATCGGCTCGTGAGCGTTTGTCTCTACGGCTCTGTTGCACGAGGAACGATGAACAACACTTCTGATCTTGACCTCCTGGTTGTCGCAAGAGACTTACCGAGAGGTCGAGTGAAGAGAATCGATGAATTTCGCACTGTCGAGCGCGCGCTGGAGCGCATATTGGGTCGGGCAAGGAAAAATGAGGTCTATTGCGAGTTGTCGCCAGTTATCAAAACTCCCGAGGAGGTAAATAGGGGGAGTCTTCTCTTCCTCGACATGCTCGAAGACGGTAAGATCCTTTATGACCGTGGTGGATTCCTGAACAGGTTCTTTGAGAAGTTTCGCAGGCGACTTCAGAGGCTCGGGGCGAAGCGAATTTGGCGCGGGGAGACATGGTATTGGATGCTCAAGGAGCATTACAAGCCCGGCGAGGTATTTGAAATTTGACGAACGTCACCCTTGCGAGGAGTTACTTCGAAAAGGCTCAAGTACGATTGGTGGTTCTCGACGTCCTGATGACCAACAAGGCGTATTCTGACGTCGTTCGAGAGGCGCAAGAGGTGGTGGAATTAGCACTGAAGGCGATGTTGCGGTATGTCGGCATTGAACCTCCGAAGGTTCATGACGTAGGTAGATACTTGGTTGAAAATCAAAGTCGTTTTCCCAGAAATGTTCGAAAGTACCTTCGAAGGCTCGCGGAAATTTCGACGTGGTTAAGAAAGGAACGCGAGTTTTCATTCTACGGAGACGTCGATTTCATTCCGACCGACGAGTACAAGAAACCTGACGGAACTCGGGCCACTCGGGACGCAAAGCTGGCAGTGAGCGTATGCAAGAAGCTCCTTGGCAAAGGTAGCCGCGACCTTTAGGTTGCGTCTTTATCAAAGTGTGTGGTGTCGAGTCCCGACGGGGTCGGGACTCGACATGTTCGGAATGTCGCTCGAACAGATATCAGAAAGTACTACTCGATGCGAATGAGTTGCAAATCCATTGTTTTCCTCTCACTGGTTGTTGCGGTACTTGCACCGGCTCAACAAAAGGAAATCACCCGAGCGCAGGCGGAAGCGCAGCTCCAGCGATATACCCCCGCGCAGATCGACGCAAAGTTGAGAGAGCTGGGGCTCACGCGTGTGGAAGCATTTGCGAAGGCAAGGGAGTTAGGTATACCACTGGAAGGATATCTCTTCGGTGTTGTGCCTTCTGACACTGTTAGGGTGCCGTCACCTCTTTTCCGCGCCGAAGAGAGGGCAGCGATGCGGGCGCGCGCCGAAGACACGCTGATCGTTCAGCCTCCTCCAGTGAAAATTGATTCTGCAGAGGTAATACCCGGATTCGCCGGTAGGGCAAGTGCGGAAGGGCTAACGCCTTTCGGCTACGATATATTCAATTATCCTACCTCAACGTTTGAACCGTTGGTGGATATCCCAACGCCGCCCGACTACGTTGTGGGTCCAAATGATCAAATTATCCTCACCGTGTGGGGCGAAACACAGCTCTACTATGAACTCACGGTCAACCGGGATGGCTATATCGTCATTCCCGATGTCGGTCGGGTTCTCGTCCAGGGACTCGCGCTCGAGAGGCTACGCTCAAAATTTCTCAAGAGAATGACTGGGGTCTATTCCGGCTTAAAAAGAGGCGCTCCCGATGCAACTGCGCACTTGGATGTATCACTGGGGAAGTTGCGTACTATCCAGGTCTTCATACTTGGCGATGTGAACAGACCAGGGGGATACCGGCTTAGTTCAATGGCAACAGCGTTTACCGCTCTCTATTATGCAGGTGGACCGAGCATACGGGGTACGATGCGCTCGATTCAGGTACGGCGGGGAAACAAGGTTCTTCCCCCGATAGATTATTATGACTTTGCCCTTCGAGGCGATAAGTCTTCAGATGCGCGGTTACAGGACGGGGATGTTATTTTCATCGAGCCAGTCGGAAGACGGGTCGCTGTCGCGGGTGTAGTCGTTCGTCCAGCGATTTACGAACTGAAATCCGAAGAAAAATTAGGAGAGTTGATCCAACTCTCCGGCGGTCTTCAGTTTGACGCCTACTATCAGCGGATCCACGTTGAGCGGGTGATCCCGTTCGCGGAGCGGCAAAAATACCAGTACAATATCCTTGATTTGGATGTGAATTTCCAATCCGTTGAAGAAGTCTTGGGTACCCCGTTTGAGCTCGTTGACGGCGATATTGTGACGGTGCTGCCGGTCAACGTGAAGCGGGAAAACATGCTGACGATCGACGGTCCGGTGTATAAACCGGGGCAGTATGCTCTTCTCCCGAACATGACCGTTCGCGACTTGATCAATGCTGCTGACGGGATCTATCCTTGGACGTTTGTGGGCCGCGGGACCATCGTGCGGACGCTCCCCAACCAGCGTAAGCAGGTCATACCGTTCAACGTTGCGAGGGCGCTTGAGGGTGATCCCTCGCACAACGTCGAGCTGCGGAATCTTGACTCTTTGAGTCTCTACGCCGATACGACTTTCTTCCCACAGCACACGGTCGAGATCGTCGGCGCGGTCCGTTCTCCTGGTACGTTCACCCGTTTTGAGGGGATGACGGTCGCAGACCTGCTCGTGCTGGCGGGTGGGTTGACGGAGGATGCCGCCTTCGAAGCGGAGATTTCGCGTGTAGATACGACAGAGGAGCAGGTCGTCGCGCAGGTGACCAAGGTGGCACTGGACAGGAATTTTTGGGATGTCCATAATCCGAACGATTACGAGCTTGAAGATTTTGACAAGGTCTTCATTCGAACGGATCCGAAATATTCCAAGCCTGAGTGGGTGAAGCTGACAGGCGAGGTGAGATTTCCGGGTAATTACTCGTTGCGATTTCGTGGAGAGAGACTCGCCTCTTTTATCGACCGTGCGGGAGGTCTGAAAGAGAATGCGTATACTCCGGGGGCGCGGTTGATCAGAAGGATGAACAATGCCGGACTGGTTCCTGTGGATTTTGAGAGAGCGTTAAAGAAACCCAATTCCAAGGCGAACCTTGAACTCTTTCCTGGAGACGAAATTGTGGTTCCAGAAAATCCAAATGTCGTTCTGCTGCGAGGTGAAGTGTTCGTTCCTTCGGCGGCTCTTTACAAGAAAGGAGCAGGTTTGAATTACTATTTAAAGCAGGCAGGTGGTGTGACCGAAGATGGGGATAAAGGCAATATTAACGTGACCCTTCCCAACGGTCAAAAGTGGAAGCCGAGATGGTTTATTCTGGCAGACCCTGATATTCTCGCGGGGAGTACAGTGTATGTTCCGAAAAAAGTCGAAAAAGAAAGCAAGACATTGGAGTACGTTCGCGAAATCACTGGTATTTTGGCAAGTACTGTGGCAATCGTTGTCAGCATCGTCGTACTCTCGAGGCAATGAT